>JAYTOM010000112.1:0-60788 GCA_043747765.1 Actinomycetota bacterium | reverse complement strand
CTGTCCACGCTCACAACATGATCCGCTGGACAGCGACCATTGGGCGCGTCCGTGTCGACAACCAACTCGTCGCCACCGCACGATCCGCACCCGACTCCTGACGATCCCCGGCCGTCTCGTCAACCGCGCCGGACGACCAACCCTGCGCATTGCCGACCGACTGGCCCTGGGCGAAGTCCTTCACCACAGCGCTTGAGGCACTACGCGCCCTGCAACCAGCGACCGGCCGAAACAGCCATCGCGGCCAGGCGCACCGCACACCACCCCCAGCGCTGACAACCCGCGATCGCACCACACCCGCCTCGCCACGTCCACCACAAGCCTCTACGAACCCGCTGACCCACCCTCAGCCCCCACACCACCAACCCGACCCCGTTCGCCCCACCACGACCAACACCCAAACCCAATCGGTGGATCGAGGTTAAGTGTTCGGTCAACATCGGCTGCCAAACGGTCGGCGGCCGGTTCCTCCACTGGCGACCTCAGTCCAGCCCGGCCGTCTGGGTCCGCCTGAAGCTCAATTTGTCCACCTGGTGATGCATAGTGCCAGAAAATCCTGTGCACCTGGTGTGCACCTGGCGGAGATCTCAACTCCGACAATTTTGAATGCAATACCGCTGAGCAGGTCTTATTCGGTGGGCGATACCGGTCTCGAACCGATGGCCTCTACGGTGTGAACCAGATCCAGGCGCTGCAGAAAACAACAAACCGCAGGTCAGGACCACTCGCGACGACAGCCGACACAGCCGACACAGCCGAATCGTGGCCTGTTGTCGCAAAACGTCTCACGAGCGTCTCACGGGACGTTGTGAAGGTATCTGAGGCATTCTCGGCGAAACACACTTGAGACTATGTGTTTTCCCACATACACTTGCGGCATGACTTCCTGGTCGACACTCGCTGAACTCTCACACCCAGGTGACTCGATCCGTGAACGCCGAGCCGAACTTGGCTGGACGCAAGCAGAGCTGTCGAAGCGGACCGGCGTGCCCCAAGCCGACATCTCGCGCATCGAGAACGGCCGGCTGGATGCCCGCTGGTCGACCATCCAGCGACTTTCCGCAGCACTCGCCGATCCAGCCTCACTCCCCCAGCGCAGCCTGTCCAACGGCCGCAAGACCACGACTGCAACGCCGACGGGCGCCCCGAAGAAGTGGATACCTCGCGGCAAGGTCCTCGAGATCGGCGACGCCGAGCGGTGATCCTCCGTGACGCCGCGCGCAGTGACGAACTGGCGCTCCAGGACTTCGACCTCGGGCCACAACCCACGATCTGGCTCAGCGAGATCTCTGAGATCCTGTCCGGCCTCATTGCATGGCGCGACGACGAGACCCGAGCAGACCTCGATCGACGGGTCGTCGTCGCTGACATCAGGGGCGAGGTCGTGGCCGTCGCTGCGCACGAACTCGGCGAAGACGACCAACACGGGCCAATACCCGCCGAGCGCTACCTGATGGTCGTCGCCGTTCGACACGACCATCGCCGAGACGGCATCGCGAGCACGCTCGCCGAGTCCGTCATCGCAGACATGCAACGGAATGATGTCCGCTACGTCCACTGGCTCGTCTACCCAACCAATCTTGCGTCGATCGCCTTCAGCCGATCCGTGTTCCCCGAGGCCAACGAGAGCTATCCTCCGGAAGACCGACCGTACACACGATTCGTCCTCCTGCTGTAAGTCCAGCGGACCAAGATCCGATGACAGAGGAAACGCCAACGATGCTGCTCCGGTCGATCGCCACTTCCAGAACGTGGCGGTCCGGCGCTCCGGACCGGCCACGATCGCGGGCATGGGCGACATCGTGACCATGAACTGCGATCAGTTCGACGAGCAACGGCGACTGGTTCTGGTCGATCAGAAACCTCACGCCGGCTGGCGCAGCGGCAGCTCGCGTTCTTGCACGGCAAGCGCTGCGTACGGCAGGCACTCAGCCACATCTTCAGCCTCGAGATCTGCATGCTCATCGAGGATCTCATCGACGGTCATTCGGTGAGCGACCATCGCGACCACTGACGCAACGGGAAACCGAAGGTCACGAACACACGGCAAGCCACCCATGCGCACCGCATCGACCGTGATCCGAGTGAACGTCATCGCGAAATCGCACTCCGACCACCGACGGGGCTCAGCACAATTCAAGTGGTCTGCTCGGCGAGTTTCCCCAGGAACACAACGGGCAGCACATCTGCCAATTGTGTTCCTGGGAACATACGCCCGCCAGCTTGCTGCGTGTGCGTCGTCGTCGGAGGCGATCGCACCCGACTGCAAACACGTCCACGCACGCGTCTCCGCCGGCACGGCACAACGAACGCACGAAGAAACGTCTCACGGGCGTCTCCGGCTGACCTAACAGTCAACCGTTTACTACGGCTGACCTGGTGGGCGATACCGGTCTCGAACCGATGACCTCTACGGTGTGAACAGGCTTCAGTGGTCATGTCGTGACTACTCTCGACACATAGTCCCAGCTCAGACGATTCTCGACATGCCTCATGTGTGGCCTGTTGCGAGGTTTCGTCCCACAGCGTCCCACGAAATCAGCCCACTCAACCGATAGCGCTGAGCAATGTTCCGATCATGGCGAGTGCCACGCCACTAGCCGCGATCTGGAGTCCCCCACCCTTCGGGCCACCGACGATTCGCTGTTTCATTTGCTGATCGAGCTGGCCAATCTGACGCTGCACTTCGTCCACGCGTGCGTCGACCTTGGCGACTTCGTTCCTTGCATTGATCTCTTGTGCGCCCACCCTCGCGTGTACGGCCGCGATGCTTTGCTCCAAGATTTCCAACCTGTGCTCGATCGTGCAATCAGGCCCAGCGGTGACGACTGCGTGGGCACTCATCGTCGTTAGGCCCAGGTGCATGGAGCCCGTTCCGAGAAACTGCGTCGGAGGTTTGCGGCCCATCTTCCGCATCGCCCATCGAGCGCTCTTCACGATGTGGCTGATGATCGGTAGTCCGTTTGAGCCAGGCATCATCTCTTTCATGGTCTGGTTGAAGCCGAAGATCGTGATGGCACCACCCATCAACTGAAGACCAACACCGACCCAAGCGAGTGTTCCAATCGACGCAAGCTGTGGTCCCACGCCACGGACGTTACCGCCCACCGTGGTGGAGGTCTGGAAACGACTACGGTCGGGGGTCTGGTCGGCATTCCTCTATCGGTCGGTGTCGAAGTCCTCGGCCCCGATCCCCGGTGGTCGGGCTTTGGCCCGGTGAGCCCTAGTAAGCAAACATCGTCGTGTTCTTCGGATTCAGATCCCAACACGCGCTGCGGTCGCAAGTCGGCGGCTAATCTGCTGCGGATGCATACCCAGCTCCTTCGCTACAGCGTTCGCTGACATTCCAGCCGCAACCCCTTCACGAATGGCAGAGACCTGCTCGATGAAGTCGCTGGTTGCGGTTGGCCGGCCATCAATCACGACGCACCCAGCTGGCACGATGCCTCCTATGTAACGAGCAGGATCGGCACGTCGAATCGCCTTCCGACCCGAATGCATCTTGAGCATCGCGTCCCGACGCGCGTACTCGTTCACGGCTCCGAGGATCTGACGAACCATCGTGCGAATGGGATCAGACGGGTCGTCAACTGCCGCTGATGATCGAAGATGATGAAAGCTGTCCGGAGCGGTTTGGGAAGCACCAGAAACCTAAGGGTGATTCAGGGCATCAGAGACGGCCCTCTGCGCTCGCTCTGACATTTGCTCGCTGGTGAAGGGAGCAACGTCCACGAACAGAGTGGCTGGATTGCACGCCACCCCCTCCAGCCCCGGCACATTCACCTCGGGATCGTCGAACGCGCTGATCGGAAGGTCGCCCATTCCCAAGGCGTACAGGAATAGGTGTATGCCCGGAACAGTGGGCATGAACGTCAACATCCCCGTTGGGTGGGACTGACGCTGATGAACCACTTCAAAGGTGAGCGGTGTGAACAACGAGAACTGGTCGAGCAGGCCGGCCCTGGAGAGCCCGAATACTGTTTCCGAGACTATCTCGTCCTGCGGCTCGCCTAATACGAAGTCCATTGCTGACATGAAATCTTTGTAGGGGATGCACATTGGGCCAAACGCCGCCGCATCATTGACATCCGTCCAGTTGCGACGAGCGTTGCGTTCGCGGAGCGCGAGCTGAGTTGCCTGATACGCGATGTAATGAGCACGAAGTTCGTAGGTGGAGAGTTGCAGGACGAGCTTCATCCACTTCGCCCCTCGATCGTCCCTGGATACTCCAGAACGGGATGAGGCCAGCACTCCGCCGATGTACTCGACCATTATCGGTTCGTCGCAGTAGCTGCAATCCTCCATCAAGAGCCCCGCAATGCGCATTGGAACCTTCTCGGGGCGATCGCCTCTAGCACCCAACTTGGTGTCCGCATTCTCCAGAATTCGCCCGACGTTCTGAGTGCGTGCCTCCACGAAGCGGCCCAGGGCTACGCCCAAAGCATCGGCGGGTGGCCCCAGCACACGCTTCAGAAGGCCGTCGGACTTGTCCACCGAAGATGCAACCTTTGCGGCTGCTGCGATTGTTATTGGATCCATGGGCTTGATTGTGGCGCAAGGTTTCGAACACGCGCCCCGAGATCCGCCAAAGAACATTCAGAAGGCCTCGCCGTAGGGATATAAACCCCCAGTGCTTGCAAGAGTTAGCGTGTCATTCGTAGCAGGTTTGACCGAAAGTGGCCCGGCACCACCCTCGACAGACATTCAGTCGAACGCCAGCGCCAACTCAGTCCATGGCGCTGCGTAGTCGAACGGCTCGGGCCGAGCAGCCGCCCAACTCGGCAGCGTGGCTACGAGGCAACGCATCAGGCAGTTCAGTTTGTAACCAGCGCTATCAAGGTCTTCAACTGTCCGTCCAAGTTCCGCCCTGCTCACCAGCGGCTTCACGGCAGGGGGCTCGTCGTTCAAATCGAACGCCTTCTGCCAGCGAAGGCGAATCCACGAATCAGCCTCCACGTCTGAGTTCGGGTACCAGATGTCATGCACGCACCTGTTGCGCTCGGAATTAGCGGTCCTCGAATCAACGACAACTCGTAAGGCGAGTGAGAGTCGGTCGGGGTCAAGATCTGCGTGTTTCACCATCGCCTCGATCGAACCGAGAGTGGCATTCATATGCATTGTGTGTGGCATAAACGCCGCCAGACTGTCACCCAGCAACGCCAACTGGACACGACGAGCCTCCATCTCGGCCAGAGCGCCCACGCGCACCACGCGACCAATTAGCCACGAAAGTTGGTCATCGAGTTCCATAGTGAAGTTTCGCATGCAGCCCGTCGTGGTGTGGCGT
Source organism: Actinomycetota bacterium (assembly GCA_043747765.1). Taxonomy (GTDB): domain Bacteria; phylum Actinomycetota; class Acidimicrobiia; order Acidimicrobiales; family Ilumatobacteraceae; genus WLMZ01. Next base: position 55,501 of record JAYTOM010000112.1, on the reverse strand, counting down.
TCGGAACGCTCCGCTCGCAATTGGTCAGATGACTTCGCGCAGTCAGTCCAAACAGTGACTTTTGTCACACAGACTTTAGATCAGACGTCGAGATGCCGATCTACTTTGGAGTTGTAGGAGCAAAGTCTCATGTCGTGCGCGGCCACCACCGATAGAACAGGCAGTGAAACCTCAGCGCGATTCCAACAAACGTCTCATTTCCAAGCTCGCGGAAGTGGCCACCATCGCCACTCCGCTGATCTACCTAGTCGGAAAGTTGGTCGCGTGGTTCCGATAAGCGAGAGTCGAGCCCGTTGCCCCACGTTCGCCAGGTCACGGTCCGAGTAGTTGCTGCTTCGCCGCGCGAAGTTCCTCGTCCGAGAGTACGCCTGAATAATGAAGAGCGGCGAGCCGTTCAAGCTGTCCGACTAGATCAGAGTCCGCAGGCGGCTCAGGCGTGACCTGTAATGCTGCGGCTGACCGTTGGAGCTGAACGCTTAAACCGTTCACGAATGCGCCCTCATTCGTGCCTTCTAGCTGCCTTCGCTTGTTTGGTCCAAAGCCAAGTGTAGATCCATACAGGAACGCCATGGTTTGTGGTCTGTGGGCTACTTGCCCCACCATCTCGCTAGCACGGCCATTGCTCTCGGCATTAGCAACGCTCCAGACAAGAGCGACACACCAATGCAGACGCGGGCCAGCCGACGACACCGACGGCAGCATCTTCCAACCACTTCGCAGGACGGCGGTCGGCGATCCGTCGGGCGCTATAGGACTTTGCGTGACGGATAGACCACTCCACGTTGCTTTTGCATGAGAGGCGTTGTATCGTCGCTCAGTTCTCCTTGAAGAGAAGGATCTCATGTACACCAAACCACTCGCTGGCATCTGTTTTGCTACGGCGTTGTTCATCTGCGCACCTGATTCGGCCGCCCCGGTCCCGCCGTCTGTGAAGCCAACGACTGTGGACGCAGCGATGGTGGTCAATGGCGGCGCGTCTGCGTCGGTCGCAAGCGGATCTCTTCTCAGCATGCAAGCGGCAGGTTTCGCCCCGTCAGCGAACGTGACGTTCACGCTGTACTCGGATCCGACTGTCCTGGCGGCCGTCGTCGCCGACAGCTCCGGTGTCGCTAAAGCGACTGCCACGGTCCCGCTGCTGGTCGGTGCGCACACCGTCGTCGCGCTTGGCAACGATGCGTCGAACGGCGCCCACGTGGTCGCCAGCCCGATCACGATCCGAGAGAACGGCGGTCTGCCCGCTACCGGCGCGGCAGTTGGCGGCATCTTGGGCCTCGGCCTGATCGCATTGTTGGCTGGCGCGGCGTTCCTACGCATGACGTTGGTCCGGCGTCAGCCCGTAAAGGCGTGAGCCTTCCCATCGGGACGATGGTCGAGGTGCTCGCCACCGCGATGTTCGTCGTCATGGGCAGCTACATGGTGCTCATGCTGATCCTCTCGCGCCGCCGTCGAAGATGGCCGACCGACAATCGAGTGCCAGGGTTCGCCTACTACTTCATCGTCCCAGCGTTAAACGAGGCGAAAGTAATCGCCAACACAGTGCGTTCGCTGCTTGCGATCTCCACCGACCAGAGCGTCACCATTCTCGTGGTCGACGACGGCTCCGACGACGGCACCGCTGACGTCGTCCGATCGATCGCAGCTCCCAACGTGCTTCTAGTTGAACGGACGCTGCCCAACGCTCGCCAGGGCAAAGGCGAGGTGCTCAATTGCGCGTACCGACTGATCCGTGCAAACGCTGACAGCCGCGGGCTGCGACACGATGTCGTGATCGTCGGCATCGTCGATGCCGACGGCCGGCTGCAGTCCGACGTGCTCGACTCGATCGGCGAGGCGTTCACGGACCCGCTGACTGGCGGTGCGCAGATCCAAGTGCGAATCATCAACCGCGGCTCGGGCTGGTTGGCGCGCTGCCAGGACTACGAATTCTTGACATTCAGCACGTTCGTCCAGAACGCCCGCGAGCACCTCGGCAGTGTTGGGCTGGGCGGCAACGGGCAGTTCACCCGCCTTAGCGCGCTCGACGAATTCGGCGACGAACCGTGGACTGACTGCCTGACTGAGGACCTCGACCTTGGCATCCGGTTCGCTCTCAACGGGTGGAACAACCGTTTCGTCGACCAGACGTACGTCGCGCAGCAGGGACTGACGTCGCTTCGGCGCATCGCCCGGCAACGGACTCGGTGGATGCAAGGGCACTTCCAGTGCTGGAAGCACCTCCCGGCGATAATGCGCTCGCCGGAAGTGTCGACCATCTCCGCGTTCGATCTGACGTGGTACCTCGCCGCGCCTGCTGTCACGCTCATCGCTAGCCTCGTCTTTGGGCTACCGGCAATCCTTTTGGTGCTGGCAATGGCCCGAGGCACCGTAGTGTCGGGGTTCACCTTCGACTCGGGAAGCATCGCTCTGCTGTACTTGCTGTCGTTCGGTCCCTCGTGGCTGCTCGGAACCATCTACAAACGCCAAGCAGGTGACATCTCCTGGCCCCGGACGCTCGTGCTCGTCCACTTCCTAACCGTCTACAACTACGCGTGGTACGTTGCGACCTGGCGAGCCGTCGGGCGGATCGTACTGCGTCGCCAGGGCTGGGCGAAGACCCAACGCGTGGACGACGTGCCAGCGAGCGCCACGGTGCCTGCGAGCGCGACGGTGCCTGCGTGACCGGCACGAGCGCCGGCCCTGGTACGCGTAAGAAGGTCGCTGTCGTCTTCGGTACCCGACCGGAAGCGATCAAGCTCGCACCGTTGATCCACGAACTGCAGCGAGACCCGCGGCTGGAAGTGCTGTCGGTGTCCACTGGACAACATGGGCTGATGCTCGACCAGGTCCTCGACCTGTTCGACCTGACGCCTGCTGTGCGGCTCAAGCCCGGCGAATCGGGCCAGACGCTGAGCGCGTTCTCCGCCCGGGTCCTCGCCGAGCTCACCACAACCTTCGAGCAGAATCGCCCCGACCTGGTCGTCGTTCAAGGTGACACGTCCACTGCGTTCATCGCGGCGCTTGCCGCGTTCTATTCGGAGACGCCGGTGGTCCACCTCGAAGCTGGGCTGCGGTCATGGGACCTGGGCCGCCCATTCCCCGAAGAAGGCAACCGATTGATGATCAGCCGGATCGCCGCTATCCACCTCGCCCCTACCGCAGCGAACGCCGCCAACCTGCTCGCCGAAGGCATCCCGGCCAATTCTGTGTTCGTCACGGGCAACACCGTTATCGACGCGCTTCACCACGTCCTTAAGAGCCGACCGCCTCTGATCGACAGCGGCCTCGCAGATGCACTCACAGACGAGCGGCCGATCGTGACAGTCACCGCTCATCGGCGCGAATCATGGGGCGAACCACTGCGAAACGTCGCGCTTGCTATCCGCGACCTTGCGGACACAGCGAATGTCCGGGTCATCTGGCCACTGCACGGTAACCCCGCCGTGCGCGCCGTCGTCGTCCCCGTGGTCGGCGACCATCCCTCAATCAGCCTCCTCGATCCGTTGTCGTACTCGGACTTCGCTCAACTGCTCGGACGGTCACGCCTCGTGATCAGCGACTCCGGCGGCGTCCAGGAAGAAGCGCCGGCGCTCGGATGCCCTGTCGTCGTACTGCGGGACGTCACCGAACGCAGCGAAGCCGTGGACGCAGGAGCTGCCGTGCTCGTGGGCACCGACCGTGCGCTTATCCTCAAACATGCCACAGAGTCGCTAGACCACGCTGGGACCGAGGTCGTGTCACCGTACGGGGACGGCGCAGCCTCACAGCGCTGCAGCGCTGCGATCGGCGCACACCTCTTTGGTGACGAGCCGCCGGCTGCGTACCAGCCTCGTTACCCTCGAATGGTGGTCAGCTAACGGGATCCAAGCCTGAAGAAGCTGCTCGGCACAATCCTCGCCATCGCTGTGGCTTCACTCAGGTCACCGACCAGTACAGATCGATAGAGCCCCTCCCTTTGTCACACGGCGCAAACTGCTCAAACACAGCGCTGGCTTTGCCGACGTCATCGACGCCAAAGTATCCCGCTGGAAAGTGAACACCAAGTTTCTCGCGATATCGACGGTTCGGTCAAACAACGTCCCGCCCGGCACGACTTTGTAGTACGTGTCGGACCTCATCAAGGTTGTTCAGATGCCGACACGGGTTGCCGTGGCCAGGCGGCGGCTGATCTGCTGGGGATGCATGCCCAGCTCCTTGGCCACCGCGTTGGCTGACATTCCAGACGCAATCCCTTCACGGATGCCCTTGATCTGGTCGATGAACTCGGGGGTTGCGGTGAGCCGGCCATCAATCACGACGCACCCAGCTGGCACGATGCCTCCGATATACCGGGCGGGATCGGCGCGTCGGATTGCCTTTCGACCCGAATGCATCTTGAGCATCGCGTCCCGACGTGCGTACTCGTTCACGGCCCCGAGGATTTGACGAACCATCGTGCGAATAGGGTCAGACGGGTCGTCGGCAATCACTTCTTCGCCGCCGATGAACACAGTCGCCTTGTTCGACCAGAGCACTGCGAGCGCGGCCTCTTGCACCGTGAGGGTACGTGCGAGCCGATCGGCGTGATGCACGAGCACAAGATCAGCGTCTCCTGCCTTGAGGTGCTCCACAATGCAGTTGAACCCAGGACGGTCCAACGCCTCGACTGTTCCCGACACTCCTTCGTCTGAGCACCAGACCACGACCTTGGCCCCAATGCGATCGGCCGTTGCCTCAATGCTCGCACGTTGAACGTCCAGTCCAAAGCCGTCCTTCGCCTGGACGTTTGTGGATACTCGCAGATAGCCGATTGCGGGACGGTCCGCGTTCAGCTCGGGATTCGGAGTCTGTTTCACCGCCCCACCCTACAGGGGTTTCACACTCGTGACCACGAGTGTTATCCACAGGGCAAACTTAGGGCAGCAGCTTTCGAACTATGCTCGTGGCGAAGTCAGCGACCCAGACGTTGGTTCCGTCGTATGCCACTCCAGATGGATTTCCACCCATCGTGAGCGTGCTCACCGCGTTCGTCGTCGGGTCGATCTTGGATACGGTTCCGGACCCGTAGTTCGTAACCCAAACGCTGGTCCCGTCGAACGCGATCCTGTTCGGATTGCTGCCCACGGTGATGGGCGGCGATACGGCATTGGTCGCGGCGTTGATCTTCGACACGGTGGCGTCGGACGAATTCGCAACCCACACGTTGGTTCCGTCGAAAGCAATTCCGTTCGCTCCGTTGCCGACGCCGATTGTGGCAATCACCGTGTTCGTGTTCGGGTTGATCTTTGAGACGTTTCCAGATCCGCCGTTTGCTACCCAGATGCTTGTCCCATCGAAGACCACGCCACTCGGGTTGGTTCCGACGGCGTAGGGGCCGGTCACGGCGTTCGTCGTGACATTGATCTTCGACACCGTGTTGGACACGCCGTTTGAAACCCAGAGGCTCGTGCCATCGAACGCAGCCCACACCGGCCCGCTGCCGACTGTGATGGGCGCCGAGACCACATTAGATGTGGCGTTGATCTTGGAAACGGTGCCATCACCGGTATTGACCGCCCAAATGCTTGCTCCGTCAAAGGCAACGCCCTGCGGGTTGTTGCCCACGGCGACCGTCGCAATCACTGCGTTCGTGGTTGGGTTGATCTTCGAGACCGAGCCCGCCAGGTAGTTGGCTACCCAGACGCTCACCCCGTCAAAAGCAACGCCGACCGGCTCCGACCCGACCGCTACCGTCGCAAAGAGTGCGTTCTTCGCCTGGTCCCAACGGAGTTGGGCGATCTGAGCGTTGTTTATTCGGTTCGAAGAACCGTTGGCTCCTGCTGGCCCAACTGCCCCAACTGGCCCAGTGGCTCCGGTAGCTCCAGTCGGCCCAGCAGGGCCAACAGGTCCTGTGAGTCCCGTCGGTCCGGCGGGTCCATCGGCCGAGGTTGCGTAGTAGCCGACGATGTCGACAGCCAGATCGACTGCGCCAGCGTTGTTGAAAAAGCTGATTCGGCCATCGCCCGACACGGCGACCGTGACGGCATTCGGCGTAGGAGGCTGGCGAGCAATCCAGTTCAGGTTGGAAGACAACGGCAGAGGCTTGTCCGCCGGAAACACAGCGAGATATGACGAGCCAGTCGGGTCGATCGCGACAACGTTCATGGACAATCCAGTAGCGCCCGAAGGGACGTTGCAGTTACCGGCGTTGCCCGTGACCGCCACGGTGTAAGTCTCCGACGCGCCCAATGCGACGGCCCTCGGCCCCACTGTCGAGGACGGTCGAGTGTCCAACAGGCGACACGGCGTGATCGGCACAAATACGGACCCGCCAGAGGGACCAGTGGCCGACGCACCCAGCAGGCCGCCTGATCCGACGAAAGTTGCCAACACCACACCAAACGCCGTCCAACGAGATCGAACCATTGTCATTCGCATCACAGAACCTCCGGCAGGCACCGTACTCGTTACCGTCCTTGGCGTGAGACGCTCGGACAATTGACTATTGCGCGAGTGAAGTACGACGGGACCGACCACCCTCAACAGCCCAAAACAAGCAGAGGGGCCCCTAGGCCACATGTGGCAGAGATCAGCACATCGTTGGTTTGATAGGCCCTCGCTGACGCCAGTCAGACCCTGGTAGTTGCTATCTGCCCCCGTTGCACACGCGTTTACCTGGTGTCATCTTCGATTCTGTGAATTCCCAGAAATATAGGCTCTAGGCCCCAATATTTGATCGATTCAGCCATCATTCCGACCCAGATACTTGCTACCTGCCCCCGGCTCCAACCGAGATATCGGAGGCTGCACTGGAAAATGTCTTGCTACCGTACGTCCAGTACCAGGATCGTGACAACAATCCCTCGTTCGTGCGACGTACGCCCATTGTCCCGGTCAAAGCCTGCGAGGACAAAGGGCATTCTTGCAGAGGGTGTAGACAGCCGCAGTGCTGAATACCCCGCCCGTAACGGCATCCGTGCCGATGCCGTCGCCTGATCCCCATAGGACACCATCATGGAGCCCACGCTGGATCACGCACCACATCCCCACTCGTGCGAAGGGCATGGGCGCTGGTTACTCGTTCGATCGGTGCAATACCGACGGAACTACATGTCGAATTAGCGCCCCTTGATGGGGCCGAGAAGGGTTCCGCAGAAGCGCGCTGGATTGTGTTCGACCTCGTGCATCTGTAGGCCGATGTCGTCGAGGTGCCGTTGAAGTTTGCGCAAGACCCGTTCTGTGTCATCGGCTGTCACGAGAAAGTTGTCCGCGTATCGGACGATGGGAAACCGCCGATCAATGTCGCTGAGATAGAGGTTGGCGAGAGGGCTTGAAATGGCGCACCCCGTCGGCAACCCTGTTTCTGGTAGCCATGGCGCTATCTCCGACCACAAAGTGGCATCGAGCTTGTTGACCATCTTGCGTAGGCGAACCTGATCGACGGTTGGAAAGTAGTGATGCACGTCGCACACGACCCGATTGCCGACTCTTGACTCGATATCGCTCACGGCCGTCGCCACCGAATGACCCTTGCGCCAACCATGGCAATTCTGGCGGAGCCGTGGCTCAACTAGAGCCGCAATCTGTCGCCCGAAGTTGCGGAGATAGGTCCTGTCACACTCCCGCGCCTGAGTACAAGCCCGGCCCTTCTTCGCAAAGGTGCGCCCCATAGGTCGGCGCTTGATGTAGGTCGGAGTAAACACCCGCCGCTCAGTTCTTCCAAGAGAGTTGCGACGTGACAGAAAGATCTCGATTGACGCTGGTCTTCCAAACCGATCGATCCCCGAAGGTGAAAGGCCGAACGATCGTCAGCGGTCGCCCCCGGGCGCCAAACGTTCTTGGATTGGCACCTCTGGATATCTTCTGCGCTCGTGATTCCATGGGGGTCAATATAGACTATTGGAGGGTCGCCAGTCAAGAATGGCGAGGGCAAATTCGCGATTCATTATGGGTTAATTCATACTATGCAAAACTAAGCGGAACCTGGAACAAGTAAACAGGAAGGAAGGGACATCGAGCTGCGGCACTTGGCTTCGCGAACGCCTTGTCTACGGTGAGTCCACTGCTCGTGGGCCCATGATCAGCAGACCTCTCACAGCCCGCCTGCGGTGGACGAACCATCTACCGTCAGCGCCAGACCAGTTCCACGCGGTCAGGATCGAACACGTTGCCACCTAGATGCTTGGCAGGGTGAATCACAATCTGCTCCACCATCGAGCGGAGAATGCTCCGCTGTTGATTCGGATCGGCTGCATTCCAATCTGCATAGGGGCCGAACTCGATGACGCGTGCGCTAAGTGACTGCAGTGTCATCGGTCCCCCGACACCGAACCGCGAAGCACGCTCAATCTCGGACTCGGTAACGGCAATCTTGTCGGACAGCTCTGAGGACAGCTTGTCGAACAGGTCAGCCGGAATTGTGCGCTTGATGAAGCGCTGTGTCGACAGATCCTCCAAGGCCGTCCGGTCGGCCGCAAGTGCGTCCACGAGGGCTCGAACATTGACCTTGGGCGTAGTACTTTCGGTCTCCCAGAGTCTCATCAACAGGCGCTCTATGACCACCTTGTCGACCCCAGCTTCGGAGGCCGCCAGCCCCCCACAGTTACTGCGCCCGGGCGGTCAGCAGCGAGCCTGTGGCCACTGATGCGGGGCAAGCGAAGCAGCTGAGCAACCGTCTTGGATTGGAACTGGCCCCCTCATGTGTCGTCTCCACGCTCTCGCTGTTCAGCTTCATTGCCCATAGTTTCGATATGGGTGCTGCAGCGTTGTTGACATGCGCGTAACCAGAATGGTTGAGTAACAGTCCTGACAGCGCTGCACAGCGCTCCGCACATGGAGAACGAACATGAATGCCGTTGATTGCCTCACTCTGACAACCGATCAATTGGCCCAGCGATGGGGCCTGCATCCAGAGTCGATTAAGCGTGCCGTACGAACTGGTACAGCACCAGTGATGCCGATCATGGGGCCGGGGGCCGGTCGGTGGGTGTTCAGCATCGCTGCAGTGGAACGCGCCGAGTGCGCCACCCTTGTACGTGGCCTCAACTAGCTCAGTAGAGCGTCCAGGCTGTCAGCTGCGTCCTGATCCTGCTGGGGCATCCAGTGGGAGTATCGATCGAGCGTGGTTGATGCACGAGCATGGCCCAACCTCTTGGACACGGTTGCCAACGGCACACCATCGCCCAGCATCTTGGTGGCAACGAAGTGGCGAAGGTCGTGCAACCTCACGTGATCCAGCCCCAGGGTCTTACGAAGTCGGTTGAACTTCAAGGTGATGTAGTCAGGGCGCCATGGTGTGATTCCACCATCGTGACTGAAGACCCACACAGGGGCCGGTAGGCCATTGGAATCAGCGGCTGCCTTCTGCTCATCTCGATGTGCTCTCAGCTCCCCCACGATGCCAGGCCCCACGCCGATCACGCGATGGCCCTTCTTGCCTGTCTTCGTCTCACGTACCGTCATACCGGTGGCTGGGGTGTTCACGATCGATCTGCGGATCACGACACGGCCGAGGTCGAGGTCCATGTCCTGCCACTGCAGTGCAAGCATCTCGCCACGCCGCGCCCCGCTGTTGGCTGACAGCTTCAAGTAGGCACCGAATGCCCCATCGGCCCCCTGCAGAATCGTGCGTACCTCGTCCACTGTCGGTGGGTGGATCTCTGTGGGCGGCAGTGCTGGGGGCTGTACGTCACGTGCTGGGTTGGTCGCGGCCCACCTGAACGGAATGGCACGCTTGCGGTATGCACTGCCGACTGTCTCATGCACACGCCGGATGCTGTAGACGGTCCAGCCTTCCTCGGCCAGTTGCTTGTACAGCCCATAGAGGATGTGCGGCGTCACGTCAGCAACGGCCCTTGACTTGAAGGCATCGGGCAGCTTCGTGATGACTCTGAGAACGTCAGCGTGAGTCGTTGGCGAGTAGCCATTCTCAGCCAGATGAGTGAGCAACAGCTCCCCCATCGTCACCTCGCTGGCATCGGGCGTACCGCCCATCTTCATCTTCAGTTGTGCCTCTGCCATGGCAGCCTCAGCACGTGTCGCGAACGCCTGCGTAGAGGCCTTCTTGCCATCGTGACGGACGGTGCCGCGGTACTTCCCAGAAGGCAGTTTCTCGATGCTCATGGGACGCATCGTCCCACGCGTCCCACAGACAGTCAAGCAACCTCGTCAGTTGCTGAGCGTCTATACCCTCTGAGCTGGGGTTATCTAGTGGGCGATACCGGTCTCGAACCGATGACCTCTACGGTGTGAACGTAGCGCTCTACCAACTGAGCTAATCGCCCTCAGGGCCCTCGAAGGGCACTCAGGAACATCGCAATCTAACATGGCATCGCCGGGAAAAGCGCGGCAACGAGAGCGAGTCAGTACGCCCGTCAGCGACCTGCGGCCGTCAGACGAACGCAGACCTCGCCCATCCCTTGGCGGTCGCGATGTTCTTCGGTGCCTTGCGAACAAGCCGAATCGCTCGCTCGGAACGAGACGACCACGCCCTGATTCGAGCCGTCGCACGCAACCTCGACCGCATCATTGTTGTCGGCGAAGTTCACACAGGAACCCGCATCGATCAGGTTGTTCGAGCGTTGCGGCTGACCGGGTTTGGTCAGAGCAGCGTTGACCAGGATGAATGCGATACCGAGCGAAGCGATGATCAACATGAAGCGCCACGGGAAGCGGGCGGGCGTCGCCGGTGGCGGCGGTCTGTCGGGGCGCCCCACCGTCTCGGTCGGCGGCGGGCGTGACGCCGGACCTCTCGCCGAACTCGTCTGCGATCCGACCATCGACCCGTCGAGCTGCATGTCGTAGACGGCTCGACGGCCGGGGTCCGACAGCACTCTCCACGCTTCGTTGATCTGTGCCATACGCACGGCCGACGCGTCACCCTTGGCGTCAGGATGATGCAGGCGAGCCAGGTTGCGGTATGCAGAACGGATGTCGTCCCTCGTCGCAGACGGAGCGACCCCGAGGCGTTCGTAGTGATCAACGATGATCACCACGTTACCGAGGCCTGGTGCGGCGTGAGCCTCCGGCGTCCCACTCGCGCTGGCCGTCCACCGACATCTGGCGAGCAATCAGTATCCGAGTTCGGCGTCCACCGGACCGATCAGGTCTTGGCCCGTGGCGAACAGCCGCACATTGCGGGAGATCCGTTCAGCGAGCAACGGCTCCGCCATCTCCAGCGTGTTGGCGGTGTGTGGCGTGATGATGCAATTGGCCAGTGACCACAATGGGTGCCCGTCCGGCAAGGGCTCAGGGTCGGTGACGTCGAGCCCTGCTCCCCCGATACCGTCGTTCTGCAGCGCCCAGACGAGATCGTCGGTGACGATGTGGCCGCCGCGGGCGACGTTGACGAGCCACGCGTGGGGTTCCATCATCTCCAGTTCGCCGCGCGAGATCATCCCCTCGGTGTCCGGCGTGAGCGGAAGCGCCAGCACGATGAGGTCGGCGCCCGGCAGGCAGTCGGCGTAACGGTCGGCCTCGACGACGACGTCAGCACCGTCCATGCTCTGCACGTGGTTGCGAACAACGGTGACATGACAGTCGAACGGCCTGAGGAGGGTCAGCAGCGATTCGGTGATGCCTCCTCCGCCGAGAATCGTGACGCGCGCACCCAGCAGATTGCGACCCCGCGGTGTGCTCCATTTCGAAGCACGAGCGAACGTGCCGAGACCGCGCAAGCCGGCGAGGGCAAGAGTGAGGGCCATCTCTGCGCACGGATCGGCGTACACGCCTTTTCCGCACGTCCACACCCTGTCGTGGCCGACGAGGTGCACATATGCCTCGACGCCGGCGAAGGGCAACTGCACCCAGCGGATGTGATCGGCGCCATCGAGCGATTCAGCCAATGCCGTAGCATTTCGAGGATCGCTCCAGACAAGGGCCTCGGCCTCGGACAGATCGACCAATTCACCACCGCCGGACCGGATCGCTTCGGCCATCCATGACGGCGCAGTCGATGGGCCGAGCGCGACACGGGGCGCATTGGTGTTGGGCATGATCGGCAAACGCTAGTCGGTCGAGAGAATGCGAGCCGCAACCGTCTGACCGCTCTCGATCGCTCCCTCGAGGTAACCCGTCCACGTCGCGGCATGCTCGCCGGCGAGGTGCAACGGACCGTGAGCCCGGCGGAGGACCTCCCAGAACCGACCGATTTCGCCTGGTCGGTAAACGGCATAGCTCCCGCCGAACAGGGGCTCCGCCGACCAGGCACGTGAGAAGCCGGCGATCCGTTTCGGCAGATTCGCGTACATCTCGCGCTCGCTGCGTTCCATCGCGTCGAGCCGCGCGGTCTCCTCGATTGCCGCCAGCCTGCGGCCACCATCGCCCCCTGTGTACGCCATCAGGATCCCAGCGGAGCCGGGCACGTCGGCGGTCGGCTCGTAGACACGCTGGGCCGCCCCCTCCGTCGTGGCGTACCCGTGTGGCCACACCCGGGACGGGAATTGCAGTGCCGTCTTGGTCACGGTTCCGTAGCCGAGACCTGCAATCGCGGCTGCGAGGTCATCGGGCAGTGACGGGCGGAATCTCACGGAACGGAGTGCGACCAACGAACAGGCCAGGATCACGTGGTCAGCGTCGAACGACTCGGTCATGGTTCTCACGACCACACCGCCCTCGCCCGACACGTCGACCGAGACCACTAGCTGTTCGAGGCGAACAGTACCGCTCGGCAGCTGCCGGGCAAGCCCGTCTGTGAGCCCGCTGACCCCACCGAGCAGGCGCTGCGCTTCGACGAATCCATGCCGCGCAGCGCTCTGTTCGTAGACGGCCCGCTGTTGCGCCATGAACAGCACCGATACCTCGCGCGGCTCAGCTGCGAACTCGCCCTGCATGTTCCGCATCGCGAAGAACCGGGCGAGGTCGCCGAGTTCGAGTTGTTCGACAAGGTCGGCGACAGACATGGCGTCGAACCTGACGGCCAGGGGATGGTTCTGCGGTCGACCAGGATCAGCGATCCCATCGGCCACCTCCGCCACGAAGTCCTCGAGCCGATCGAGATCGGCGGCCAGAGTTGGTTCCACGGTGAGCAGTTCGTCAGGGCCGAGCAATCGGCCAGCCCGGTAGAGCCATCGCCGTACCGCTGTCCACGTCGTCGAACGAGGGTCGACCTGCAGTCCGAATCGCTCGATCAGGGCGTGGACACGCTGGTGGACCGAATCGATCCACTCGGCGCCAGCTTCTGCATATTGGCCGTCGACGAAGTCAGCGGTGCGCGTATATGCCCGTCCGCCAAGACGCGCGGACGCTTCGAGAACGACGACGTCGCAGCCGGCTGACGACACGATGTCGGCGGCGGTCAATCCGGACAGGCCCGCACCGACAACGATGACCCGCTTGTGCACCCTCAGTTACCGGTGAACGTCGTCGCGATCTCGGCACCGGACTCACCTTGTTTGCGAAGGAGGAGCGCGACGAGCACGATGGAAACGAGAGTGATGCCGATGAACACGGTCGACATCGAAGCCACCTCCGGCCGGATGATTCCGCCGGACAGGCCGAACACGTAGTTCGGGAATGTCGTGCTGCCAGCAGGACTGACGAAGCTGGTGGCCACGACGTTGTCGAGACTGAGCGTGAACGACAGCATTGCTCCTGACAGCACCGCCGGCATCACGAGCGGCAGAGTGATCTGGATGAACGCCCGGGTCGGTGTCGCGAACAGGTCGGCCGCTGCTTCCTCCAGCCGCGCATCGATGCCGGAGACTCGGGCCCGCACGATGAGCGTGACGACCGCCGAACTGAACACGGTGTGGACCAGCACGATCGGCGTGATCCCTTCTCGGAACACCCCACCCAGCTTGACGAACCAGCTGAGTTGACCGGCACCGTCGACGATCTCGGGAGTGACGAGGATCAGCAGCACGATGGCAACGAAGCCAACGGTCCACCGACCGGGCTTTCTGGCGAGAGCGATGCCGGACAAGGTGCCGAGCACCACAGCGAGGATCGTGCTGATCACTGCGACCTTGAGCGACGTCACGACAGCGTCGACCATGGTGGTGTTGCTGAACATCTGGCCCCACCAGTGGGTGGAGAACTTTGTCCACTTGAAAATCGTCTTGAAATCGTTGAACGACATCGCGATCAGAAAGAAGATCGGGGTGAACAGGAACAGGATGACGATGGCACTCCAGCCGGGCAGCAGTGCCTTGGCGAGCCGAACTCGCATTCGGGCCGTCGTCGATTGTGGGAGAGGGGCAACGCTTGTCATCGGGCCAGAACCCGGACCGCGCGATTCGCAGCAAGCAGCTTTCGCATGAACCAGAAAAACGCCGCGAACACGCCGAGCACGACGAGGATCGAGATGATCAACGACACAGCGATCGCCGATCCTGAGGCCGCGTCCTGGGCCCGGAAATACTGGTCGGCAACGGCTCGGCCGACCATGTTGCCCTTCACTCCGCCGAGCAGTTCAGCGGTGACATAGTCCCCCGAGAGCGGAACGAAGACGAGGATCAGACCCGCCATGATGCCCGGTGAAGCGAGCGGCAGCGTCACTCGCAAGAACGTGCGGACCCTGTTCGCCCCGAGATCCTTCGAGGCCTCACGCAGATGCAACTCGACTCGATCCAGCGCGACCCAGAGCGGGAAGATCATCAGCGGCAGATAGTTGTACACAATCGCCAACTGGACGGCGCTGCGAGTGTCGAGGATCTGGATCGAACCGTCACGGAGGGCCTGCCCGAACGTCCACCAGTGCGTGTCCTGGAGCAGATTGGAGACGAACCCCTTCGGCTGCAGGACGATCTTCCACGCCAGCGTCCGCAGCAGATAGTTCGTGAAGAACGGGACCATCAGCAGCGCGAGGACCACGACCTTGGCTCGCTGGCCGACCTTGAACGCCAGAAAGTACGCGACCGGCAGACTGATCAGCAGGCACAGCACGGTGCCGAGCAACGAAGTCCGCATCGTCTGCACCAGCAGGTCCCGGAACGATCCGTGGATGACCTCGCGGTAGCGGTCGAGCCCGGGAGCGCTGAGATCGACCTTGCCCGGCGTTCCCTGCACCTTCTTGCCGAAGCTGTTGACGATGACCAACGCCACCGGGATGACGAACAGGAAGATGTACCAGACCACCGCCGGAATGGCGAGGGCGAACTTCGGCGCGCGAAAGCGGAACTTCCTCGGCGGTGGCCCCGCCTGCGAGCCGATCGCCACCGTCACCTTCAGCCGCCGGCCTTGGCCTTGACCTTGCTGTAGATCGAGACCAATCGGTCCTGAGCGTTGTTGACGGTACCGGACCGGAACGTCTTGACCTGCTCATCGGTGAAGAAAACCATGTCCTTGAACGGAATGTCCCCGGCGAGCGGCTCGACACCTTTGATGCCCGTGTTGTAGCCGTGGAACTTCAGGTCGGTGATGCTGTTCTTCGGGTCGAGGATGAAGTTGATGAAATCGTAGGAGGCGTCGACGTTCTTTGCCTCCTTGAGGATGCACCAGTTGTCCATCCACAATTCCGTCTGTGGCGCACCGAGCCCCCATTTGTATTCCGAAACCTTGTCACCAGCTGCCTGAACAGCAATCAGCCCCTGACGGGCGTCACCGTTCCATACCATCGACAGCGCATAATTGCCCTGCGTCAAGTTGATGCCGGGGTACGAGTCGAACGCCTTCAAATGACTGGCGAAGTCATCGACCAGAAATTTCTCGCAAGCATCGAGGTCGGCCGCCTTTTCGGTTGTCCAGTCGATCCCATTTGCCCAGAAATACATGCCG
This sequence comes from Actinomycetota bacterium, assembly GCA_043747765.1. Taxonomy (GTDB): domain Bacteria; phylum Actinomycetota; class Acidimicrobiia; order Acidimicrobiales; family Ilumatobacteraceae; genus WLMZ01. The sequence continues at coordinate 39,853 of JAYTOM010000112.1, read as the reverse complement.
CACAGGTTCGGCGCAGTGTCCAGCACGCTGGTCTGGCCGCTCGCATCCGTTTGGGCAGCCTTGATGAAATCGCTCCACGTCTTGATCTCGGTCTTGACCACCTTGGTGTCGTAGACCCAGCCGGTCGTGCCCCAGTTCTTGCACACGCTGTATTTGTTGTTGGGATCCCAACTCTGATTGGCGTACGCCGCATCCAGGTTGGAGAAGTTGGGGATCTTGGTCTTGTCGAGGGGCAGCAGGAGACCCGCCTTGGCCAATTGCGGGATGTACGCGCCCGTCGGCACCACCATGTCGAAACCGGACGACCCACCACCTTGGACCAACTTCTGGATCGCCTCCTCGTTCGAGTTGAAGATCGTCAGGTTGATGTCGCCCCACTTCTTGAGCAGGTCGGGGTCGTCGTACTCGGCCCATGTGAACATGTTGATGTTCTTGGAGAAGTTGCCAGCGGCTGCAGTCGTCGCTGTGCTGCCTGCCGATGACGTCGCACTGCCGCCCGTCGTCGCGGTGCTCCCTGCCGACGTCGTCGCGGTGCTCCCTGCCGACGTCGTCGCGCTGCTGCCTGTCGTCGCAGTGCCGCCGCCCGTCGTTGGCGCCGACGAGGACTTGGAATCGCTACCGCAAGCCGCGAGGGCCGCTGCTGCAGCCGCTCCTCCCGACATGGCCAGAAATCGCCGTCGACTGATCGAATGGGCTAAACGCTGGGCAGCCTCTTGTGACATCAGGATCCGTGGTGTATCGCTCTGACGAAACGTACGACGACTCATGGTTGGTTCCTTTCTGAACGCCTGGAGATGATGAGATGTTGGCGTGTTCGCGTCATGAGGCGATGTCATCCTCGGCGGGATCGCGGATCACGAGATCGGCTTGGTCAGCCGAGAACTGATACACATCGGCGGCCGGCCAATGGCACCACACAGGGTCTCCCGGGGCCAAACGGAGCGCACCTTGGCGCGGCAGAAGCGAAATGACATCGCGGGTCGCCGTGCGGATCACGTACTGCAGCACGTCGCCGTAGTGCGAGACCCCCGCGACGCTACCGTGGATGACGTTGGCAGTCAGCCCCGGGTCTTGGGCGCTGAGTTGAATCGACTCCGGTCGAACCGCAGCCAGCGCCTGGTCGCCCTTGGCAACCCGCTCCTCGGGAGTCGATGACGCGAAGATCGTGCCGTCAATGGCCTGCACGCCGTTCCCGGTCGAGATGCCCTGCCAGAAGTTGTTCCGACCGATGAAGCCGGCGACGAAGGCGGAATCCGGCCGCTCGTAGACGCTCTCCGGATCGGCGAGTTGCTCGATGTGTCCGTCGAGCATGATTGCGATCCGGTCGCTCATGCCCATCGCTTCTTCCTGATCGTGGGTGACGAAGACGAACGTGATCCCGAGTTGACTCTGCAACAGTTTCAGCTCGATCTGCATCTCCTCACGGAGCTTGCGATCCAACGCGCCGAGCGGTTCATCGAGCAGAAGTACGCTCGGCCGATTGACCAGCGCCCGAGCGACGGCAACTCGCTGCTGCTGCCCACCCGACATCTGACGCGGTTTGCGGTCGGCGAGCTTGGTCATCTTGACCATGTCGAGAGCTTCGGCCACACGACCGGAGATCTCACCCCTCGGTACTTTCTTCTGGCGGAGTCCGTAGGCGACATTCTCCGAGACAGTCATGTGCGGGAACAACGCATACTGCTGGAACACGGTGTTCACATCACGCTTGTACGGCGGAATCCCTTGCACGTAGGAACCACTGATCCGAATGAATCCCTCGTCCGGCTGATCGAATCCGGCCAGCATCCGCAGGGTCGTGGTCTTGCCACATCCGCTGGGACCGAGCAGCGACAGAAATTCACCGGCGTGGACCTCCAGAGTCAGTTTGTCGACGGCGAGCATCGAGCCGAACCGTTTGGTGACGTCGACGAGTTCGACGCTGCCCCGTTCATCGCTCATTCCTGGCGCCTCTTTCTCACAGCTCTGTTCTAGTGGACCGCCCCCGTCCCTGCCGACAATTCCATCGATCAGTACGGCTGTGAGCGTGTCATAGGCCGCACCTCGCGGCAAGTGTCAGAAGGGTTGTTCACACAGAAACAACACGATCAGTGGCAGTATCCGAGTCGATGGACGCCACCGACGGAACCGTAACCACCGACCTTCAGACCGCAGCGCGTCGACATCTGTGGGGCCATTTCACGAAAATGGACGCTTTCCAGCGGGAGCCCTTGCCCATCATCGTGCGTGGCGAGGGCAACTTCATCTTCGACCAGAACGGCCATCGGCTGCTCGACGGGCTCTCCGGTCTGTTCACCGTGCAGGTCGGTCACGGTCGCCACGAATTGGCTGAAGCCGCGACCCGCCAAGCGGCCACCCTGGGCTTCTTTCCCCTGTGGAGTTTCGGTCACGAACCGGCGATCCGATTGGCGGAGCGGCTCGCCGCACTTGCTCCGGGCGATCTGAACCGGGTGTTCTTCACAACCGGTGGCGGCGAAGCGGTGGAGAGCGCATGGAAGTTGGCCGTCCAGTACTTCGCCGCGATCGGACAACCCGGTCGCCGCAAGGTGATCAGTCGCCACTACGCGTACCACGGCACGACGCTGGGAGCGCTGTCGATCACCGGTATCCCGGCGATCAAGAACCCGTGGGAGCCGCTCCTTCCCGGCGCGGTGAAGGTCGCCAACACCAATCAGTACCGCTGCAGTATGTGCGCGTCGGCCGGCGCCTGCACCTTGGCATGCGCAGACGACATAGAAGCGAGAATCGTGATGGAGGGTCCGGACACGGTTGCCTGCGTCATTCTCGAACCCGTCCAGAACACCGGCGGGGCGCTTGTCCCCCCACCCGGCTATTGGCGACGCGTCCGCGAGATCTGTGACCGGCACGGTGTGTTGCTCGTCAGCGACGAAGTGATCTGCGCCTTCGGGAGGCTGGGCCACTGGTTCGGGTGCGATCGCTTCGGGTACCAGCCGGACATGATCGTGTTCGCCAAGGGTGTGACCAGTGGCTACGCACCCCTCGGCGGCGTCATCGCCAGCGATCGTCTCGCCGCGCCGTTCCTCGAGGGGGGACGGGTGTTCCTCCACGGACTCACATTCGGCGGGCATCCGGTCAGCTGCGCGGTTGCCCTCGCCAACATCGACCTGATGGAGCGGGAGGGCATCAACGCCAACGTGCTCGCCAACGAGCCCCTGTTCGACGAGGTGATGGCCCGAATCGCGGAACTGCCGATTGTCGGCCAGGTACGCGGCTGTGGGTATTTCCGCGTTGCCGAATTGATCAAGGAGAAGGAACGACGAACCACCTTCACCGACGACGAATGCGATTGGCTGTTGCGCGACGTGTTGTCCCCGGCATTGTACAAAGCCGGGCTGTTCTGCAGGGCGGACGACCGAGCCGATCCAGTGGTTGTCCTGGCCCCGACGCTGACCTGCGGTCCGGACGAGTTGCGGTTCATCGGCGACACACTGATTCGGGTGTTCACCGATGCATGGGACGCATTTCAGTCACGATGAACGACACTCCGTTCGATCGTGAGAACGACGCAGCATGGGGATTCGTGTCCCCCGGCGAGACTCGATTTCCAGCGGCGATCTCGGTCGTCGCGGTCTTGGTCCTTCAGGTGCTGCTGCCGGATCGTTTGACAATCGGGCCGCCATGGCTGATCCCAGCGATCGAAGCGGCCGTATTGCTCACCCTGATCGTCGTCGGTCCGTCGAAATTGACGGCCGAGACGAAGGACGTCCGTTTCTTCGCACTCAGCCTGGCCGGAATCTTGATCGTCGCCAATAGCACGACACTCGGAATTCTGATCCACGACTTGCTCCGCCAGGGAAATCGGATCAATGGCCGCTCGCTGATCTATTCCGCGATTGCCGTCTGGTTCACCGCGGTCACGGCGTTCGGGCTCTTGTACTAGGAGATCGACCGTGGCGGTCCAGTCAAACGATGCACGGTCGACCACGACCAGCCGGACTTCCTGTTCCCGCAGATGGAGAATCCGAACTCGTCGGCAACGCGATGGTCGCCCCGTTTCATCGATTACCTGTACTTGTCACTGACCAACTCGACGGCGTTCAGCCCGACGGATGCTCTGCCACTGACCGCACGGGCGAAAACGATCATGGCGGTGCAGTCGCTGGCTTCGCTCGGCACAGTCGTCATCGTCGGCGCGCGACATCCTCAACTGAGTGCCAGCTTGGACTGCCACCTACGTTCACCTGGAGTCGTTCGGTTCAGGATTCGATGTTCGCCATCACGTGTTTGATGCGCGTGTAATCGTCGAGTGCATAGGACGACAGGTCCTTGCCGTAACCACTCTTCTTGTACCCGCCGTGAGGCATCTCCGCCACGAGCGGAATGTGCGTGTTGATCCACACGCAGCCGAAATCGAGCCGCTTCGACATCCGCATCGCGCGCCCGAAGTCCTTGGTCCAGACCGAGGACGCCAGCCCGTATTCCACACCGTTCGCCCACCGCACAGCCTCGTCCTCATCGCTGAACTGCTGGACGGTGATGACGGGCCCGAAGACCTCGTTCTGGATCATCTCGTCGTCCTGACGGAGGTCGGAGACGACCGTCGGCTCGTAGAAGTAGCCCGAGACGCCGACGCGATGACCACCATTGGAGACCGTTGCATGGTCCGGCGTGCGGTCGAGGAAACCACTGACTCGAGCCAGTTGGGCGGCGTTGTTGACCGGACCGTAGAGAACGTCTTCGTCGTCCGGCATACCGGTCTTGATCCCAGCTGCGGCCTCGGTCAATGCGGCGACGAAGTCCCTGTAGATGCGTGGAGCGACAATGACACGTGTCGCTGCCGTGCAATCCTGTCCGGCGTTGAAGAACCCAGCGGTCGAAATGCCCTCGGCTGCTGCAGCGATGTCGGCGTCGTCGAAGACGACGACGGGCGCTTTGCCCCCGAGTTCGAGATGGAGCCGCTTGAGGCTGTGCGACGCAGCCTCGGCAACCTCCATTCCGGCGCGGACAGAGCCCGTGATGCTGATCATCGCCGGTGTTTCGTGCACGACCATCGCCCGGCCGGTGTCACGATCACCACAGATCACGTTGAAGACGCCAGGCGGCAGGAACTCGGCGGCGATCTCGGCCAACAGTCCAGCCGTCGCCGGAGTGGTGTCGCTCGGCTTGAGGACCACGGTGTTACCAGCAGCGAGAGCGGGCGCGAACTTCCACACAGCCATCATCATCGGGTAGTTCCACGGCGCCACCTGCGCACACACACCAACTGGTTCGCGACGCACGAAGCTGGTCATACCGCGCATGTACTCGGCAGCAGCCTTGCCCTCAAGGTGACGAGCAGCGCCAGCGAAGAAGCGAATCTGATCGACCATCGGAGGGATCTCCTCGCTGCGGGTCAGGGCGATCGGCTTGCCAGTGTTCTCGACCTCGCGCGCAATCAACTCCTCCGCACGGGCTTCGACCGCATCGGCAATCCGGATCAACGCCAACGAGCGTTCCGATGGCGTCGAATCACGCCATCCATCGAACGCCGCTGCGGCGGCCTTCATGGCCATGTCCACATCGGCAGGTCCCGACAGCGCAGCCTCGGCGTACTGCTCTCCCGTCGTCGGGTCGATGACCGCAGACGTGCGTCCTTCTCCCGTGTCGATGTAGGTGCCGTTGATGAAATTCTTGAACGTCTTCATGGCCCCGCAATATAACTCCGCCGGCTCGGACGGTTGGACGGTTGGTCGGCACGGTTGGACGGTTGGACGGTTGGACAGGCGAAAGGTGACACGATGAACGGATGAGCGCAACGATCACATCTGTCGGTGTTCCCAAGGAGATCAAGACCGCCGAACATCGGGTGGCGATGACACCCGACGGTGTGCGGGAGTTCGAGCGCCATGGGATCGAGGTGTTCATCGAGAGCCACGCCGGTGAGGGTGCGAGCTTCTCCGATGCGGACTACACCGCAGCCGGAGCGACGATCGTGCCGACAGCGGCCGACGCATGGTCGCAACAGATGGTCGTCAAAGTCAAGGAGCCGAAGGTCGAGGAGTTCGAATTCCTGCGCGCCGACCTGACGCTGTTCACGTATCTGCATCTGGCGGCGTACCCAGAGGTCGCCACGGCCTTACTCGCGGCCGGAACCACCGGCATCGCGTACGAAACGGTGCAGAGCGAGTCAGGGGCGTTGCCGCTCCTGGCTCCGATGAGCGAGGTCGCCGGGCGACTGGCGCCGCAGATGGGTGCCCACTACCTCGAACGTCACAATGGCGGTCGCGGTGTGCTGATGGGCGGTGCCCCTGGGGTTCGGCCTGCCAAAGTCGTGGTGCTGGGCGCCGGGAACGTCGGATGGAACTCGGCGTGGATTGCTGCAGGGATGGAAGCCGAAGTTGTTCTGTTCGACAAGAATCTCGATCGTCTGCGGTGGGTCGACCAGATTCAGAAAGGTCGAATCGTGACCCTTGCCTCCAACCGCGGCGCGATCGAGCGCAACGTCGCCGATGCCGATCTGGTCATCGGTGCGGTGCTCGTGGCCGGCGGTCGGGCACCGGTCGTCGTCAGCGCGGACATGGTCCGCAACATGAAGCCCGGAGCTGTCATCGTCGATGTCGCGATCGACCAGGGCGGGTGCATCGAGACGATCCACGAGACAACACACACCGACCCCGTCTACATGCTGCACGGAGTGCTGCACTACGGCGTCGGCAACATGCCAGGTGCCGTGCCGCACACGAGCACCTACGCGCTCACCAATGCGACGCTCCCGTACCAACTCGAGGTCGCCCTGCACGGCCCCGGCGGCGCAGCGCGGCGCGATCCTGCGCTCGTCCACGGCGTCAACACCGTCGCCGGTCACGTCACCAATGCCCCCGTCGCAGAAGCACTCTCGCTGCCGTATGTCGATCCGATGCTGGCACTCACTGCTTGACCTGGGTGATCGCCGAGTGAAAATCGAGCAGAGTTCAGCGCGGGTCGCGCCACATCAACCATTGCTCCAGGCCGGCCCGCCCCTTCGCCGGCTTGTGGGTGATCACCTTCGTCACGGCGAAGCCGAATCGCCCGTAAAACGCGACGTTCGATTCCTTCGATGATTCCAGGTATGCGCCGACCCCTTCTGCGTCGCACCGCTCCATCATCGGTTCGATCAGAGCGGTGGCCATCCCTTTGCCCTGGTGTGTCGGGTCGGTGCCGATGAACTCGAGGTAGTAGTGCGGCTCGATCGGATGGTCCTTTTCGAGTCGGCCGAGGATCTCGAGGTTGGCGAACAATCGCCACCCGAAAGTCCGAGCCAAAGGCAGCGCATGCTTGGCGATCTGGATATTGGGCAGCTTCCACTCCCCCGGCGGCGCCCAGATAGCGGCGGCCTCGTCTCCCGGCGTCCTGAACACGAGTTCGTGATGCAACTGGACCTTGGCCATGATCGTGAAGAATCGCTTCGACGGCAGCTCGGGAACATGGCCGGTTCCGATGGCGCCGAACAGCAGGGCGAAAATCGGATCGTCGTGGAACGCTCGAGCGAGGGTCAGAGCGACCGCCGACAGCTCGGTCGGCCTGGCGGGAATCATCGTGTCGGTCACGACGCGGACCCTACTCACGCTGCCGAGTCCTGTCAGTTGTAGTACTACGGTTCGCCAGATGGCGACGTCTGTTCACGAGCTCGATCTGCCCACACTCGACCTGCTGGACGTACCCTTCGAGGACGCTCAGGCAGTCATGCGGGATCTGGCGGCCACCAGCTGGCTGGCCCGCAATCCGTTCGGTTACACCGTCCTGCGTTACGACGACGTCGCTGCCGTCCTCCGCGACCGACGGTGGCACAACGCCGCCTCGATCCTGCCGCAGCTGGCCGGCGTGACCAACGAGGAGTTCCTGGCTCGCAATCGCGAGAGCATCCTCAGCGCAGAAGGCGATGTGCATACTCGGTTGCGCAGGCTCGTCGCTCCTGCATTCTCGCCGCGAGCTGCCGACAGACTTCGGCCGTTCATGCGCGAAGTTGTCGACGGGCTCGTTGATGCCGTGGTCGCGAGCGGCCACGCCGACGTGGCGATCGACATCTGCGAGCCGTACCCGATCCCGATCATCTGCGAGCTCCTCGGCGCACCCAAGCAGGATTGGCAGCTGTTCAGTCGATTGGCCGAGGACGTCCTGCGGGTGTTCAACGGCAATTTCGAACAGGACCTGCCGATCATCATGGCCGCCCAGGACGAACTGGACGACTACGTCCGCGGGTTGATCTCGGCACGTCGAGCGAAGCCCGCCGACGATCTGATCACCGCGCTGATCGCGGCCGAGCAAGCCGGGGATCGGCTGTCGTCGGACGAGTTGGTGACGATGGTCGGCGCGGTGATCGTCGGCGGAACCGATACGACACGCAACCAACTCGGCTGCTCGGTTGCCTTGTTCGCCGACCACCCCGATCAATGGGCGCTTCTCGCCGAACGACCAGAACTGGCCCCTCGCGCTGTCGAGGAAGCCATGCGCTTCTTCGGAGCGGTACGCGGCACGGGTCGCTTCGCATCCGAGGACATCGAGTATCGCGACATCTTGTTCCCCGCTGGGACGATGGTGATGCCGTCGATGTCCGTCGCCAACCGGGACCAAACGGTGTTCACCGATCCCGGCACCTTCGACATCGCCGCAGAACCAGCCGGCCAGCCGAATCTGACGCTCGGGAGCGGCATCCACTACTGCCTCGGCGCAGCGTTGGCCAAAGCCGAACTGCAAGAGGCCCTGCCCATCCTCGCCAGGCGGATGCCCGATCTGCGCATCGACGGCGATGTCACGTGGAAGCCGAGCAACGTCGGCATCTTCGGGCCGCAACACCTGCCGGTTCGCTTCACACCCACCTGACGCTCGACCTGACCCAGGACCCGAGTGTCCGCGGATCGACCGGATCGACCGGATCGATGGATCGATGGATCGATGGATCGACGCCTACGGGTTCGGCAGGCCCAGCGCCGTGCGCACCCGTTGCACTTCATCGGGCGTGACCGGTGGGCGCGGGTGGAGCGCACCGTTGGCCAACAGAACGGGCAACGACGACACCCGCACATCCGGGCTGTCTTCGAAGATCGACTTGCTCTGGTCGGGAGCTTGACCAGCGAGACCGGAACCGACGATCAGGTCGTAGGTGTCCAGTTCGGCGCGTGCAGCCATTGCCCAATCGATCGACAGTTCGTGCAACACACCCACATTCAGTACGGCGGAGGCGGAAACAACAGCCAAACCCGCCCATCTCGCTTCGCGCGAAATGCGGGCGAGTTGATCGACGGTCATCGCGAAGACAGGAGCGATCAGAATCGCTGCGACGTGCAGATACCGCGACGACGAAGCAATGGTCATTCCGAAACCGACTCGCTCGTTGCCGATTGCGGTGAACATCACGACCACTGTGACCGACAGCGCGATGAACGTGCTGTGCGCACGCAGACCGAAACGCCCGGTGAGCGCAACAGCCAAGGTGGCGACCAGTGCAATTCCGCCGAGGCCCGGGATGCTGGTCAGCGCTTCGAACGTCGCGCTGAGGCCGTGTTGTACGAACGCCGGAAGATGCGATTTGTTGCCGGGATTCGAATCGCTGGCGGGATCGGTTTCCCAGAACACGAACCACCATCCGTACGCGACAGCCTGCGGAACCAACGCGACCAGCACAGCCTTCCAACGGCGTCGCACCGCGAGGAAGACGAAGATTCCAACCATGAAGATCGGTCCGAATCCAGAGGACATGACGCCGATCAGACTGAGCCCGACCGCGATCCAGTCGCGACGGTCGACGGGTCCGTCGTGATCGGTGAGAACGATCTGGGCGAGGAAGGCGACCAGTGAGAAGTTGTAGCTGATCTGGATCGCAAAGACCATGTTCTCCCAACCCGCTCCGAACACGAGCAGCAGCGAACAGACGAGCGTCGTCGTCCATGCCGAGACACCGTTGCGTCTGCACATGACGCGCACCAGCAGAACTGCGGCGACGTGCGAGAGCAGCGTCGGCACGAGGAACGGCCAGTAGGAGTGAAGCCCGAACCAACTCATCGTCACGTGAAAGACGAGGACCGGAACGGTCAGCCAGTGTCCGTCCTGCGGATCGAGGAGCCAGTGCTGCCATCCGTAGACCTGGTGGACCTTGTCTCGGGTCAGCACACTGGCCCAATCGTCGCGGACGAAGGTCTGATGGCGGCCGACGAAGTAGAACACGGCGACCGCTCCGACGACCGCGAGGGCGAAAGCCCAATTCGCAGCCGATTCGGATCGCAGGGTGTCGACCCCGCGTTTCAGGCGCGCCTCCAGCGTCATCGTCGTTGCGAGCTGTCGCGCCGGACGACCATCCGCCACCACAGGCGCACCAGTCCAACGGCGCTCCGTGAGATCGCCGGCAGTCGAAAGAACTCGGATGTGCCAGAGGTGCGCGCGTAGTGGTGCACGGGCGCTTCGACGAAACGGGCGTCTTGCTCGCGAAAGCTGCACATCATCTCGACGCAGATCACTCCGCTGGTCGACGTGAGCGGACGGGACTCGATCAGCGAGCGTCGGAACAGCCGAAAGTCACAGTCCGTGTCGCGTCCGGGGAGCGAAAACATCACCTTGACGACGTGGTGGTAGAGGCGGCCGATGATCTTGCGATGCAACGGATCGCCACGCCCCAACTTGTAACCCTGGACGATGTCGACATCTTCTGTGGCGAGCGGGATGAGCATCGCCGCCTCACGGGCGTCGTACTGCGCATCGCCATCGGTGTAGAAGATCCAGTCGTAACGGGCGGCGTCGAACCCAGTGATCAGCGCCCCGCCATAGCCGCGGTTGCGCTCGTGATGGATCGGACGCAGCCACGGCCGAGTGGTGACCAATAGGTCGAGCACTTCACGCGAGTTGTCCGCCGAACCGTCGTTGACCACGATGACTTCCACCTCGTCCACGATCGGAGACAGTGCGAAGTAGACCTCGTCGACGAGTCCGCCGATCGTCTCGGCATCGTTGTAACACGGGAACATCGCCGAGACCGCGAGAGGGGTCATGCGCGAAGATCGGTCAGCGCCGATGCCACCTGTTCGACTTCGCCGTCGCTGAGATCTGGGAAGCACGGCAGGCTGATGCATTCTTGCGCCCACGCGCGCGACTCGGGGCAGGCAACGCGGGTGAACGACCGGTAAGCGGGCTGATCCGGGATCGACAACGGGTACTGGATCGCTGTCGCAACATCGAGAGCCGCAAGCGAATCGCGCACGGCCTGGCGACGGACGCTGCGCATCACGCAGAGATGGTAGACGTGTGCGGGATCGGTGCTCTGCCAACGGAGCTGCGGCGCGGCTGAGCGGTAGTGAGCAGCAATCGCACGCCGGCGATCGTTGTCGGATGTCAGTCGTTGCAACGACAACCGCAGCCATGCCGCTTCCAACTCCGACATCCGGAAGTTCTGGCTGATCTCTTCGTGCACGTAGTTCTCCGTCATCCCGTGCACGCGCAGGCGTCGGACACGCGAGGCGAGTGTGGCGTCGGCGGTGACGACCGCACCCCCGTCGCCGATTCCACCGAGGTTCTTCGTCGGATAGAAGCTGTAGGCAACGGCGGCAGAACGATGATGATCGTCGATTGCTCCGTGGGCCTGCGCGGCGTCCTCTACGATCGGGAGATCCGTGACCGGAAGTGTCGCCGGCCGGCCATAGAGATGGACGACGACTACAGCCTTGGTGCGGGCCGTCCGGGCAGCGTCGACCAGTCCGGGGTCGAGGCACGCAGATTCGGCTTCGACGTCCACCGGCACGGGGACGGCTCCGAGTGCGCAAACTGCCGCAGCGGTCGGCACTGCGGTGAACGCAGGGACGATGACCTCGTCGCCGCGACCGATGCCCAGACCGGCAAGTGCCAGCTGCAATGCCGAGGCGCCGGAAGACACCGCGACGACCTCGATCGGAGTCACCGAGGGTGGTGAGGTGGGGCTGGTTCCGCTGGCTTCGGGTTGCAACCAGGCCGCGAATTCGCGCTCGAAGGCAGCAGTCTCGGCTCCCAACAGACGGCTTCCGGACGCCACGATTCGAGCGACGGTCACGGCAAATTCGGATGCCAGCTCGCCGCCGCGCCGGCTCAGATCGACGACAGGTACCACGGATTCTCCTTGTAGAAAGTCATCGTCTGGACGATGCCGGCTGCCATCTCGATCGACGAAACCCAACCGAGTTCGGCAGCAATGCGGCCGCTGTCGGTCATGAACGAACCGATGTCGATCCGCTGATGGTCATCGGGGAAGGGGACGTAACGGACAGGGATCGAGCTGGACGCCGCCGTGGAAATGAGCGCAGCGATGTGCGAGAGACTGTGTGCGTTCCGGTTTCCGACGTTGTAGATACGACCAACGGCCGCATCGGCCGTCGCGGCGAGGGCCGCATCGACGACGTCGTCGACGTGCAGACAATCGCGCTGTTGCGAACCGTCGCCGAAGATGTCGATCTGCTCGCCCCGAAGGGCTCGACGGAAGAACACGGGCAGGAAGCCGAGATCGTCACTCGTCAGGCGCTGCCTCGGTCCGTACACGTTGCTCAGCCGCAATGACGTACACGGAATTCCGTGAGCGTGGTTGTAGACCATGTGCAGTTGTTCGCCCGCCAGTTTGGCCACCCCGTTGACGTCGACTGGGTTTGCAGCTGTGGTTTCGTCGGCGGGGAGCCGATCCACCCTGCCATAGACCTGGCGGGTGGACGCATGCACGATCCGCAACGACGGATTGACCCGCCGCACCGTCTCGAGCAGGTGTGCATGATCCAGCGCATTCAACTGCAGGTCGAGCTGCGGATCGATCATCGACGCCGTGTGGCTGACCTGACCGGCGAAGTTGAACATCAGATCGGCGCCAGCGATCAGGTCGGCGACGAGATCGCCACCGAGTCGCGAATCCAGGATCGCGATGTCCAGACCGTCGACGTTGCGACGATCACCACCGTGGGACGGCACCAGTGCGTCGATCACGCGAACTGTGGCGCCCATGGCAACCAGACGGTGGACCAGGTTGGAACCGATGAATCCCAGACCACCCGTCACGACACAGACAGTTCCACGCAAATCAGCCGTCGTTTCCCCCCGGTCGTGCTGCATCATTCGCCGAAGCTACTGCATCGCACGGCGACTCCTGCTGCCACACTTGGTTCCGTGGACGAACAGGAATACCGACTGATGGCCGAGAACGGTGATCAACACTGGTGGTACGAAAGCACCCGAGCCCTGCTCAAGCAGTTGATCGAGCCCCATCTCGGGCCGGCCGAAACCGCCCTCTACCTGGATGCCGCCGGCGGAACGGGGGCCACAGGAGGGTGGTTGGCCGACCGGGCACCGACTGTCCTGATCGACTACGAACCTTTCGCGTTGCAGACGGCCCGCACCGACCACCCCGGCTACAGGGTGACTCGCGGTGACCTCAATCACCTACCGTTCGCCGACCGGGCTTTCGACGCAGTGATGTGTGTCACAGCGCTGTACCACCGGATGAATCCGGACCCCGCTGTCGTCGTTCGCGAGTTCGCTCGCGTGGCCAAGCCGGGTGCGACGATCTGCCTCATCGAACCCGGAGGGCAGCGACTGTGGCGCAGCCACGACGATGTGACCCAAGCCGCTCGTCGATTCAGCATCCGCGGCCTCCGCGAGATTGCCGAGTCGGCGGGTCTGGATGTACTTCGCGCTACCGGCGCCTACAGCTTCCTCGTCCCCCCGGCCTACGCAATGCACCTCTTCGAACGGGGAGCAAGCAAGAGCGACGTCGGACGCAACCAGGGTGGCCTCGGTGGCTCGCTGGCGCTCGCGGCGCGGGCCGAGCGTCGGCTACTCCGACGCTTCGACCTACCATTCGGCCTGTCGGCGGTCGTTGTGGCCCGACGACCTGCGTGAGCCGGTTGTCCCCAGCGCATCACCTCGCCAATCCACACGGCTCGAGGTGAGCAGGAAAGAACGGGGCACTGCGGGCCCCGGCACTGCACGGGCAGCCCTCGGCTATCGCGACTTCCGCATCATCTGGATCGCGCTCTTCGCCAGCAATGTCGGTACCTGGATGCAGAACCTGGCCCTGCCCGCCTACATCGACGCACGCACGCACAAGGCAACGTGGGTCGCGCTGATCGGCTTCGCCCAACTCGGACCGCTACTGCTGCTGTCGATTCCGGGCGGCGTGCTGGCCGACAGGTTCCCACGTCGGCCGTGGCTCGTGATGAACCAGTCGATGCAGCTCGTTTTTTCGGTCGGCATTGCGATCCTGATTGCGCGCGACTCACCACTGATCGCACTCTTCTTCGTCAATCTCGCGATCGGCACGTTCAACGCCCTTGGCGCACCCGCCATCCAAGCTTCGATTCCGTTGCTCGTCAGTCGTGAGGATCTGCCGGGTGCACTTGCTCTCAACTCGGTGACGCTGAACGGGTCGCGCGTCATCGGCCCGGCACTTGCCGCAATCCTCATCGGCGCTGGTGTGACGGTCCCGCAGATCTTCCTGATCAACGCCGGTACCTACCTTTTTGCCGTGGCCGGCATCCTGATGATCGTCATTCCACATGTGTCCGTGAAGTCGGTGGAGAAGGGTTTCCAGAAGCTGCTGAGTGGCATCCGCATCGCGCGCGAGCGATCCGTTTTGAGCAGGATGTTGATTGCGATGACCCTCTTTTCGTTCATCTGCCTGCCCTACATCGGCCTGTTCCCCTCGATTGCCAGACTCAACTTCGGGATCGATGCCGAAGGACCGACCTACAAGTGGCTGTACGCGACCTGGGGTTTGGGCGCCGCCCTCGGAGGACTTGGGTGCGGCACGGTGTTCCTCCGCTTCGATCGGCGAAAGCTGATCGTCAACTCCTTTCGCGGATTTGCCGTGTCGCTGCTCGTTTTCGCTCTCGCCGAGGGGCCAGAACTGGCCCTCCCGGTCGGGTTCCTCCTCGGCTTCTTCTACTTTGCCGCCGTCACACCGATGATCACCATCTTCCAGACGAACATGCGCGACCACGAGCGGGCCCGGTTGATGTCGCTGTGGTTCATGTCGTTCGGCGGGATGGTCAGTATCGGAGCTCTGGCGTTCGGGCCGTTCGTCGACTGGATCGGCCCCAAGCCGGTGCTCTTGGTCGGCGTCGTTGGCGCGATCGGGATGAGTTGGTACTGCGACCTGATCAGGCGGCCGGCCGACCTATTGCCCGAGGAGGAGCGCAGCCAACCGCTCCAATCCCGCAACTCGGCTTCCTTTGACGAGCAGGGCGTCGTCGCTGGCGATTAAGCCGAGCGCCGCCAACGGATCGGACACAGGCTCCACTCCGTACAGATCTGTTCCGATGGCGATCAACTCGATGCCGTGGAGATCGAGCAGCCGTGCAATTTCGAGGTGGTCGGCAACAGGGTCGGCGAGTTCGGCCATCACCCCCAGAAGGGCGACACGTCGGCCGTCGACATGCATCGTCGACAACGTCTCGATCGCAGCACGCATCGATGCCGGGTTGGCGTTGTAGGCATCGTTGATCAGGAGCGCACCCGCTGGTGTTCGAGCTATCTCCATCCGCCACGGCGACATCGTCGCGACCCGCAGGGCATCGGCGGCGGCGTGCAGGTCGACACCGCAGACAACCGCTGTCGCGAGTGCGGCTGCAGCGTTCGTCGCCATGTGCGCGCCACTCACTCCGAGCGTCACCGGCGTCGTTCCCCATGGGGTCGCCAGCGTGAAATGCGGCCGCGCGAGGGCATCGAGGGTCAGACTCTGAATCCGGAAGTTCGCCGATTGACCGGTGCCGAACATGACGACAGACCCAGCGCACAGGGCCGCCATAGGAACCACGTAGGGATCGTCGGCGTTGAGGATCGCTGTTCCGTTGTCCGGGAGCGCTTCGATCAATTCGGATTTGGCGCGGGCGACGCCTTCGATTCCTCCGAGGCGCTCGGTGTGTGCCGCGGCAACTCGTGTGACCACGCCGACGTTGGGCCGGGCGACCTCACACAGTCGGGCGATCTCGCCGAAGCCACGCATCCCCATCTCCAGCACGAGTACCTCGGTGTCGTCCGGAGCACCGAGGATCGTCACGGGCAGGCCCTGCTCGTTGTTGAAGCTGCGCTCGTTGGCGGCAGTCCGACGACCCGCCGACAGCGCTGCTCGAGCCAGGTCCTTCGTACTCGTCTTGCCGACCGAACCGGTGATGCCGACGACGTCTCCGGGGAGCCGCTCGCGGCCCCACCGACCGAGTCGGAGCAGCGATTCAGACGTACTCGCGACCACGATCGAGGTCCCTGATCCCGGTTCGCGCTGAATCAAGCATGCACCGGCGCCGGCCTGCAAGGCGCTGCCGACGAACTGGTGACCGTCACGCTCTGCCACGATCGCGACGAACAGTTGGCCCGCTTCGACCGAGCGACTGTCGAACGACGCCCCGTCCAACGCGACGTCTGGCCCGAACAGGGTGCCGCCCGTCGCGTGCGCCACGTCGCTGGCCCGAAATCGCATTCCCGCACGGTAGCCCGGACTACCGTTGGCCCATGGTCGATCCGGTCGCCTCCCCCGACGAGCGAATCAACCTGATCGTCATCTTCGGAGGTCAATCGGCCGAGCACGATGTCAGCTGCGTCACCGCAACACACGTCCTGCGCGCCGTTGACCAGACCCGCTACCGGATCACCCCGATCGGCATCGACCGCGACGGACACTGGCAACTGGCCACAGCGGCCCAACGCGCGTTGGCCGCCGGCCCCGACGCCCTCCCGGAGCGACTGGAGGCGGTTGGAGACGCGCTGTCACCGACATCGATGATCAGCAGCGCGTCGTCCGCTGGACCAGTGGTGGTGATGCCGTTGCTGCACGGCCCGCTCGGCGAGGACGGAACGGTGCAAGGCATGTTGGAACTGCTCGACGTGCCGTACGTCGGCAGCGGCGTGTTGGCATCCGCCGTCGCGATGGACAAGGCGGTCGCCAAGGAGCTGGTTGGCTTCCACGCCATCCCTCAGGCGCGATGGGTCAGCCTGCGCGAACACGAAGTCGGACCCACCCGACTGGCGGCCATCGTCGAGTCGCTCGGCCTTCCGCTGTTCGTCAAGCCGGCCAACATGGGTTCGTCGGTCGGGGTCACCAAGGCCTCGTCGCGCGAGGAACTTCAGCGATCGGTCGAACACGCGTTGACGTACGACGAGTGGGTGGTCATCGAGGAGATGGTCGTCGGGCGCGAGATCGAAGTCGCAGTGCTCGGCAACCTCCATCCGGTCGCCAGCATGCCCGGCGAGATCGTGCCGGGCAAGGACTTCTACGACTACGAGGACAAGTACCTCGCCGACAGTGCGCAACTGCTCATTCCGGCGCCACTGACGAACGCACAGACTGCCGAGGTGCGTGCTCTGGCGGTGCAGGTGTATCAGGCCCTGCGGTGTGAGGGGCTGGCTCGGGTCGACTTCTTCTTCGAAGAACGCGGTCGTGGGTTTCTGATCAACGAGGTCAACACGATGCCTGGCTTCACACCGATCTCGATGTATCCGAAGATGTGGCGACAGACAGGCATGACGTACTCCGGATTGGTCGATCAGCTGATCGACCTCGCCCTCGAACGTCATCAGCGCCGTCGTCGCAACACCAAACGCTGACGGACACCCCCTTGCCCCAAAGTTTCGACGTGTGCAAAGCGCGCTGTAGGGGTTTTTCCGCTCGCCGAACTTTCGTGGGGGTGTGGTTCGTGAGCTCGTGTCAGGGGCGGAGGGCGGCGAGCACGAAGGCGATCAACTCGTTGCGCAGGCGGCGCAAGCCAGTTGCCGTCGCCGGCCACTCGACAGCGCGTAGCGCCTCGGGCTCGGTGGCGATGCCGGTGACCGTGGCGTAGGCGAGGGCGATGACCAGTCCCGGGTCGGCGCGCCGGAGCCGACCGGCCGCCATCTGTTCGTCGAGGTAGTCGATCGCTCGGCGAACGAACGGCTGAACCTGCAGCGTCAAACGCTCGGCGTGAGCCGGCGACAAACGACTGACCTCGCGCACCAGGCCGAGCAGCGCCGGGCGCCGCACGGCAGGGCGGAACACGGCCTTGACCACAGCCTCGACCCGTGCCAACGGATCGTCCGGCGCGGCGCGCACCGCGGCCTCGATCACCGCCGCGAGCTCGAGGGCTGTCTGGGCCAGGACTGCGTCGAGCAACTCGTCCTTCGACGGGAACCAGTACAGGAGCGTCTGTTTGGCCACGCCCACTTTGCCGGCGATGTCGTCGAGCGACGTTGCTCCGAAGCCTCGCGATCCGAACAGATCGACACTGGCTTCCAGGATCGATGCCCTCGTGTTGGCCCGCCGTGTCACGATCACTGTCTACCATCTGGTAGACAAGAGGAATGATCGCCGAACAACTCGCCGGGAAGCGGATCGCCATCACCGGCGCAACCGGCTTCGTCGGCACAGCGCTCGTCGAGCGGTTGCTGCGCAGTGTTCCCGGGTGCGACCTCGTCCTGCTGATCCGCGGCGGCAAGCGCGGCGCGCCGGAACGAGCCCGTCGCGAAATCTTCAAGAACGACTGCTTCGACCGCCTGCGCGAAGAACTGACAGGCACCGCCGAGACCTTCGACGAGATGGTCGCCCGGCGTGTTCAGACCATCAACGGCGACGTCAGCAACGACGGGCTGGGGTTGAACGACACCGATCAGGTGATTCTCGCCTCGTGCCATACCATCATCCATTCCGCCGCCGCCGTTGCGTTCGACTCACCGCTCGACACAGCCGTCGAGATCAACCTGCTCGGCCCGACGCGTGTCGCCGAGGCACTACAGAAGCTGGGCGTCGCGCCGCATCTCGTCACCGTCAGCACCTGCTACGTGGCAGGCAATCGACGCGGCAACGCGCCGGAGGAACTGGTCAGCGAGGGTCCGTTCGACCTCGGGCTGAACTGGCGCAAGGAGGTGCTGTCGGCACGCCGGCTACGCAGCGACGCCGAGGCAGCCAGCCGTCTTCCGGACAAGCTACGCGAGTTCCGCTCCAGCGCGATCAAAGAACTCGGCGCTGCCGGTGCGCCGGCTCTGGCTGCAAAGACCGAACAACTGCGTGAGCGCTGGGTCACCGACGAGTTGGTCGAAGCCGGGCGGGCGCGCGCCGCCAGCGTCGGCTGGCCGGACGCGTATGCGTTCACGAAGGCACTCGGCGAACAGGCGCTGATGGAGTCGAAGGGCAACATCGCCGTCAACATCGTCCGCCCGTCGATCATCGAATCGGCGCTGTCAGAGCCACGTCCGGGTTGGATCCGCGGATTCCGGATGGCCGAGCCGGTCATCCTCAGCTATGCCCGCGGTCTGCTGACCCAGTTCCCCGGCGTGCCGGAGGGAACGGTCGACGTGATCCCGGTCGACATCGTCGTTGCCTCGATCATCGCCGTCGCCGCCGTTGGCCCCAGCGCGCCGCGCATCACGCAGGTGGCCAGTGGTGGCGTCAACCCGCTGAAGTACCAGGCAATGGTCGACTACATCCGCGACTGGTTCACCCAGCATCCGCTGTACGACGCCGAGGGTCAACCAATCGAAGTCCCGGAATGGAAGTTCCCGGCGCGCGGCAAAGTGCAGCAGCAATTGAAGCGGGCCCAGATGCTGGTCACGCGCGCTGAGCAGGCACTGCAGATGCTGCCGTTGCGCGGCACCCAGGCCGAGTGGGCGGCGAAGCTGGAAGAACGCAAACACGACATCGACCGCGCCTATGAATACGTTCAACTGTACGGCCTGTACACCGAGTGCGAAGCGCTGTACCAGGTGAACAACCTGCTCGGCATGTGGGATACCCTCGATGCCGTCGATCAGGCTCGGTTCAACTTCGATCCGCGTTCGGTCGACTGGTCGTTCTACGTCACCGAGATCCACCTCCCGTCGATCGTCACCCACGCCAGAGCGAAGACCAAGCCGGGCAAGAACCGCAACGATCGCACCGATCGTCTGCGCCGCAGCATCCTCTCCCCAGAGCGACAACTCGCCGCCTTCGATCTAGAGAACACCCTGATCAGCAGCAATGTCGTGGAGAGTTTCTCGTGGTTGGCGACGCGACGACTGAATGCCCCAGAACGGATCCGGTACGTGCTCCGCACGCTCGCTCAAGCCCCCAGCCTTTCGGCGATGGACCGCAAGGACCGCGGCGACTTCCTGCGCTTTTTCTACCGACGCTACGAGGACGCACCCGTCGATCAGATCGCCGAGGACAGCAAGGAACTGCTGACCCAGTTGATCGTCACGAAGAGCTTCCCCGCCGGCATCCGTCGTGTCCGCGAGCACCGAGCGCTCGGCCACCGCACGATCCTGATCACCGGGGCGATGGATTTCGCGGTCGCCGGCTTGAAGCCATTGTTCGACGAGATCGTCGCCGCCGAGATGACCGTACGACCCAACGGCACCTACAGCGGTGAACTGGCCAAGGTCCCACCGACAGGCGAAACCCGCGCCCAAGTCCTCAGCGACTACTGCAAGGCCGAGGGGCTGCTGCTCGAGGAGAGCATCGCCTACGCCGACAGCACCAGCGACCTGCCGATGCTCGAATGCGTCGGCTTTCCAGTCGCGGTCAACCCCGAGACTCGTCTGGCGGCGATCGCCCGCAAACGCGGCTGGCTTGTCGAGGATTGGTCCAAGGCGCCAGGCGGACCGCGCCCACTGCTGCCGATCGGGACGATGCTCGGCGAACGCGAGCGCAAACGGATGTTCAACGGCACGTCGCTGACGCGAGGCCGCGGCTGATGAAAGCACTGCAAGTTTCCCGCAACATCGCCAGGCTCGGATTGGCCCGGATGGCCTCGGCTGTCAGCCCGTCCGCCGCTGCCAGGGTCGGTCCGATCAAGCTCGTCTCACTCGATCCACCAGAGCTGCTCGGCGATGGTTGGCATGTCGTCAAGACGCGGCTCAGCGGTATCTGCGGGAGTGATCTGTCGACAATCGAGGGTCATGCGTCGACCTACTTCGACGACCTCGTCTCGTTCCCGTTCACGCCCGGCCACGAGGTGGTCGGCGAGCTGCAGGACGGCACCCGCGTGGTCATCGAGCCGGTCCTCGGCCACGCGGCACGGGGCTTCCCGCTGCCCTTTCCGGGTGCAGCGCCCGGCGACGGCGACGACTACGCCCACCTCGCTCTCCCCCCGCTCGACCCGGGTATCCAGACCGGCTTCTGCCACTCGACAGGTGGCGGCTGGAGCACGTACTTCCAGGCACACTCCTCGCAGATCCACACGGTTCCGGACGACCTGAGCGACGAGGCTGCCGTGATGATCGAGCCTGCGGCCGGTGGCATCCACACCGCTCTGATGTGCTGGCCCGCGATCGCCGACGTCGCCGTCCCCGTGATCGCCGTGCTCGGAGCCGGGACGATGGGCCTGTGCGCGATCGCCGGCCTGCGTCGGTACATCCCGCACGCGCACATCATCGTCGGAGCCAGATACCCGCATCAGCAGTCGTACGCCCGAGCGTTCGGCGCCGACGAGGTGGTGGCGCCCAAAGAACTGGCCCGCGCCGTGCGTCGCACGGTCGGCTGCCATGTCATCGGCGACTACCTCAGTGGTGGCGCGCACGTGACGATCGATGCCGTCGGCAACAGTGGGTCGATCGAATCGTGCCTGCAGATCACCAAGCCGCGCGGCACCGTGATCCTGATGGGCATGCCGGCCGAGGTCACGGTCGATCTGACCGGACTCTGGCATCGCGAGACGACGATCTCCGGCTCGTACACCTACGGCACCGAGACGATGCCCGACGGCACCACGGCGCGCACGTTCGACCTCGCGATCGAGACCGTCACCGCGCTCGACATGGGTCGGCTGGTGTCGGCCACATACCCACTCGACGACTACGAAGATGCCATTGCCCACGCCGCCGCCGCCGGGCGTCGTGGCGCCGTGAAGGTCGCCTTCGACCCTCGCGAGACACACTCAGATCTGAAGAAGATGGAGAAGCACTGATGCCTCGTCCCGGATTCGTCCTCGAGGTGGATCGAAACACTCCACCGATCCTGTTCTGGCGCGGCGAGGGCTACAGCCTCGAGAAACTGCCCGCCGGCCGCAGCCGCGTCATCTATGCCCCCGAGCCATTGGACGCGCTGAAGGACATCGACGGCTCGATCGTGCACGCCCTGCTCAACCCGATCGACCACGACCCGTTGCCGGAGTTGCTGTTCCCAGGGATGAAGTTGACCATCGCGTTCGACGACATCAGCCTGCCGCTGCCGCCGATGACGAAGCCGGACATCCGCCAGCGCGTGATCGAAGCCGTGCTGGACATGGCCGCCGACGCCGGCGTGGACGATGTGCACATCATCGCCGCGTTGGCGTTGCATCGGCGGATGACCGAGGCCGAACTGCGTCACGCTGTCGGCGACCGCGTCTTCGACGCATTCGCACCACGGGGATTCCTCTATCAGCACGATGCCGAGGATCCGGACAAACTCGAGTACCTCGGTCAGACCCCCCACGGCGAAGACGTCGAGATCAACAAGCGAGCGGCCGAGAGCGATCTGCTCGTCTATGTGAACATCAACCTCGTCGCGATGGACGGTGGCTGGAAGAGTACCGCGACCGGCCTCAGCAGCTACAAGAGCCTGCGGCACCACCACAACCCGAAGACGATGGAGCAGACCCGCAGCTTCATGGATCAGCACAAGAGCGAGTTGCACAAGAGCAACTGGCGAATGGGCAAGGTGATGGTGGACAGCGGCGTCAAGGTCTTTCAGATCGAGACCACGATGAACACCGACACCTTCCCGAAGCCGTTCGGATTCCTGTCGAAGCGCGAGTGGGAGTGGAACGCCCGCGACCGAGCCAGCTTCGTGGCCTCGTCGCAAGCCCTGAAGCGCACGCCCTCCAGGATCGCCCGCAACATCTTCCACAGCATCGAAGCACCGCATCAGATGACCAGCGTGCACGCCGGCGAGGTCGAGGCCGTGCACAAGCAGACCACCGAGAACGTGTGGAAGCAGCAACTCGTCGAGGTGCAAGGCCAGACCGACATCCTGACGATGGGCATCCCGTTCATCTGCCCGTACAACGTCAACTCGATCATGAATCCGATCCTTGTGATGTGCATGGGACTCGGCTACCTATTCAACATGTACAAGGGCAAGCCGCTCGTCAAAGAGGGAGGCGTCGTGATCATGACCCACCCGACCCCGTGGGACTTCCACCCCGTGCATCACCCGAGCTACATCGACTTCTTCGAACAGGTGCTGTCGGAGACGACCGACCCGCACGTGATGCACGAGAAGTACGAGAAGCGCTTCGCCGAGGACGAGTGGTACAAGCACCTGTACCGCACCAGTTACGCCTACCACGGTGTGCACCCGTTCTACATGTGGTACTGGGGCGCACACGGCATGCAGCACTGCAGTCGCGTGATCATCGTCGGCGGCAACGTCAAGGCCGTCCGTCGGCTCGGGTTCACGCCGGCATCGACGATGGACGACGCATTCGAGATCGCCTCCGACGTCGTCGGCACCACGCCGACGATCACCCACATCCACACTCCGCCGGTCCTGGTGGCCGACGTCAAGTGACGGGTCGCTGACGATGGCATCCCTGATCGGCAAGCGCGACGACAAGATCCGCGACGTCGCCAACCTCAAGCGCGCCGCGAGGGCGGCGGGCTCGGTCGAATCGGCTCTCGCAAAGGTCGCCAAACCCTTGTCGACGAAGGGTTTCCCGTACCGCAAGCCGAATGTCCCGCAGGGCGTCGTCGTATCGCAAGAACCGTCGAAGTTGCTCGGCGATTTCGAGACCGGATGGGCACGCAAATACCCTGCCCGCCTCGGTCGCGTGCTGTGGACCGAAGGGCCGATGAGGCTGTTCATCAAGGGGATCGCCTCGCCGACGGTGAAGGGCGCTGATCGGTTGGAGGATCTGCGCACGCGCAAGAATCCCCCGCCGCTGATCTTCACCCCGAATCATCACAGCCACCTCGACACGCCGCTGTCCGTCTATGCAATTCCCGAGCCGTGGCGGCACAAGCTGATGGTCGCTGCGGCCGCCGACTACTTCTTCACCACCAAGGCCAAGGGCAATGCGGCCGCGCTGACGATGAACGCCCTGCCGATCGATCGCGACTCCACCGGCCGCAAGTCGGCCGACCAGATCCGCGATCTGATGGCCGACGGTTGGAGCCTGCTGATCTACCCAGAGGGTGGGCGCTCACCCGACGGCTGGGGCCAGGACTTCAAAGGTGGCGCGGCATATCTGTCGTCACGAACCGGCGCACCAGTGGTGCCGATGTTCATCGACGGAACGGGGCCGATCTTCGGCAAGGGGATGAAGCGGCCCAAGCCCGGACGCACCACGGTGATCTTCGGTCATCCGCTGCTGGCCGGTGCCGACGAGAACACACGCCGTTTCAATGCGCGCATCGAGGCCGCCGTTGCTCTGCTCGGCGACGAGAGCCTGACCGACTACTGGACGGCTCGCCGCAACCGAGCCGAAGGCAAGAACCCGAAGCTGACCGGCCCGGAGTACAACGGCTGGCGTCGCGAGTGGTCATTGACCGAGCAGCGTCAGCTCGGCGACATGGGCATCCGTCGCCGTCAGAAACGCCGCTGGCCCGACCTCGGGTGAGCCACAGGCTCGTGAGGTCCGACCAGCGGCGGCTGTCGATTCGTGGATGTCCCGAAGGGGCTGGGGTCAGCCGCCTGCGGTCTTGACTGCGGCGAGGCAGGCGATGAGCGCATCCTTGTCGGCGGGGCTGGCGATGATTGCCGCCTTGAGGTCCTCGCCGAGTGCGGTCGCACGGGCGATCAGGGCAGCCTTGACATCGTCGGCCACGGTCCCGGTCTGGGCTGCGGCATAGTCGACGCCGAGGGCCTCGGTCTTGGCGCAGAACTCCGAGAGCGTGCCGGCTGGCGTAGCACCGGTGCTGGCGGTGCCGGCGGTGCTGGCCGCCGTCGTCGTGACCGTGTCGTTCTTCTTGTCACTGCCACACGCGGCGAGACCGCCGAGTGACAGGACACCGATCATGGACCAGTGCAGGATCTTGCTCATTCGAGGTGTTCCTCTTCCTTGGAACGAGCTGGACATCTGCCAGCTCGAACGATCCAGCAGCGCTGGTCCGTCGCATCGAGCACGTTCGCTCTTCCGCCGCCGAAGTGATCGGCGCGTCGTGGTCGAACTTGAGTGTTTCTTGCACCGTCTGACCGCTCCAACAATCCGAATCCCGGGCTCGATCTCGTCGGCAATGAGTTCACTGCCGAAGCCGAGCGCAGAGTTCAGCCGGTCTTGGCGGGCAGCTTGATCGTCTGACCGGGGATGATGTTGTGCGTCGAATCTGCCCAGCCGTTGGCGGCGACGATGCCGGCCACCGTCGACCCGGTCTTGGTTGCGATCTTGCCGAGGTAATCCCCAGCGACGACGGTGTAGGTGCCCCCCGTGCTGGCATTGAACGTGGTTGTCGTCCGCTGTGGAGTGACCGTCGTCGCAGCAGTCGGAGCGTTGGTGTTGGCAACGGTGGTCGCGCCGGTCCCGGGTGCGCAGGAACCGCCGGCGATCTTGATCACCTGGCCCGGCTGCAGTCGATGCGTGATCCCGTCGGTCCAGGCGTTGTAGTCGGCGACCTTCTGAGCGGTGGTGCAGAAGGACTTGGCAATCTTGACCAGATAGTCGCCACTGACGACGGTGTGCGTCTGCTCTCCGGGGACGATTCCGACCACCTGGCCCGGGACCGTCTGAGCTGGAAGGGTGCTGGTGACCTGCGGTAACAGGGTCTGGTAGCTCGGAGTACCGAGTCGGATGGTGGTCGCCGGCGCGGCGCCCGTACCAGCCGAACTCCCGCACCCGCTCAGTCCGAGCAGCGCTGTCGCGCTGAACCCGACCAGGACGATTCTCGACTTCATGGGCCAGATCATAGGCCCGGTCCGACCAGGAGTTCCGGCACTCTCAGGAGCCCACAGCCCGATACGACGGCGTTGTACGTCACGCCACCGGTCGTGTCGTCGGCAGTACCGGAGACGGCAGATCCGTCTCGCCGACGAGGTAGCGGTCGGCCCCTGCCGCGCAGGCCCGTCCCTCAGCGATCGCCCACACGATGAGGCTCTGGCCGCGTCCCATGTCGCCGGCCACGAACACACCCGGAACGCTGGACATGAAATCGTCATTGCGGCGGACGTTGCCGCGTTCATCCAGATCGACACCGAGCTCGTCGAGCCACGCCGCCTTCTCGGGCCCGAGGAACCCCATTGCGAGAAAGACGAGATCGGCCGGAAGTTCACGATCGGATCCTTCGATCTTGGTGAACGTGCCCTGGACCATTTCCACCTCGTACAACAGCAGCGCCTTGACGTGGCCGTGGCCGTCGTCGATGAAACGCTCGGTGTTCACGCTGTAGACGCGCTCGCCACCCTCTTCGTGAGCCGACGAGGTACGCAGCACCAAACTCCACTGTGGCCACGGGTTCCCATCGGCACGGGTCTGCGGCGGCTCCGGCATGATCTCGAGTTGGGTCACCGATGCCGCGCCCTGTCGGTGTGATGTTCCGAGGCAGTCAGCACCCGTGTCGCCGCCGCCGATGATGATGACGTGCTTGCCCGATGCATCGATGGCGGACGACGCCGTGTCGCCCTGCTGAACCCGATTGGCCAGCGGAAGGAATTCCATTGCCTGATGGATGCCCTGCAGTTCGCGCCCGGGGATCGGCAGATCTCGCCACGCCGTCGCACCACAGGCGAGCACGATTGCGTCGTTGCTGGCAAGCAGGATGTCGATGTCGATCCCGGCGCCGACCGCTGCGTTGGTGCGGAACTCGGTGCCTTCAGCCTCCATCTGTTCGATCCGTCGATCCAGGTGACGCTTTTCCATTTTGAACTCGGGAATGCCGTAGCGGAGCAGTCCGCCGATGCGGTCGGCGCGCTCCAGCACCACGACGTCGTGACCGGCCCGGGTCAGTTGCTGGGCCGCCGCCAACCCGGCGGGACCCGATCCGACGACCACGACGCGCTTGCCGGTCTTGGTCGCCGGACGTTGTGGCACGACCCAGCCCTCGTCCCAGGCGCGGTTGATGATCTCCACCTCGACCTGCTTGATCGTCACCGCATCGGAGTTGATCCCGAGCACGCACGCCGATTCGCACGGCGCAGGACACAGCCGACCCGTGAATTCTGGGAAGTTGTTCGTGGCGTGCAACCGATCGATCGCATCGCGCCAGTGCTCTCGGTAGACGAGATCGTTCCAGTCCGGAATCAGATTGCCCAATGGGCAACCGTTGTTGCAGAACGGGATACCGCAGTCCATGCAGCGCCCGGCCTGGGTCTGCACCTTGTCGCGCTCGAACGGCTCGTAGACCTCTTTCCAGTCGCGCAACCGCACCGGCACGGCGCGTCGCGTCGGCATCTCGCGCTGCCATTTCAAGAACCCGGTTGCTTCACCCATCACACGCCTCCGACACTGGCCATCACACGGGCGCTGGTCGCGTCCTCGTCCAGGCCTTCGACCGCGGCCTGCTTCATCACGCCGAGAACTCGCTTGTAGTCCTGTGGCATCACCTTGCGAAAGCTACCGACGTGGGCGTTCCAGTCGTCGAGGATTCGACCGGCGACAGCGCTGTCGGTGAAATCACGATGTCGGATGATCATCGCTCGCAACTCATCGACGTCGGTCTCGTCGAGGTTCTCGAGCTGCACCATGTCGTAGTTGACCAGCGCCGCGAACGTCTCGTGCGGGTCGTAGACGTACGCGACGCCGCCGCTCATCCCGGCTGCAAAATTGCGTCCGGTCGGGCCGAGCACGACCACGCGACCACCGGTCATGTATTCGCAACCGTGGTCACCGACGCCTTCGACGACGGCGGTGGCGCCGGAGTTGCGGACGCAGAACCGCTCGCCGACGATGCCACGGAGGAACAATTCGCCGCTCGTCGCGCCATAGGCGATGACGTTGCCGGCAATCACGTTGTCCTCGGCGACCAGGATCGCGCGCCGATCGGGATGGACGATGATCCGCCCTCCGCTGAGCCCTTTGGCGACGTAATCGTTGCCGTCGCCCTCGAGCCGGAGTTCGATTCCGGATGGCACGAAGGCCCCGAAGCTCTGGCCCGCCGACCCGCGGAAGTGGATCGTGATCGAACCGTCCGGAAGTCCTGCGCCACCGAAACGTGTTGTGACGGCGTTGCCGAGCATCGTCCCGACTGTGCGGTTGACGTTGTGCACCTGCATCTCGAATGCGACCGGATCACCACCGTCGAGCGTGCTCTGCGACTTGGCGATCAATTGCTGATCGAGTGCAGCCTCGAGTCCGTGGTCCTGTGCCACGGAATGCAGCAGTGTCTGGCCGTAGGGGTTTTGTGGCTGGGTCAGGATCGGGCTGATGTCCAGCCCAGCTGCCTTCCAATGGGTGATGGCCGTCCTGGTATCGAGCATCTCGACGTGGCCGATCATCTCGGCCACCGTCCGAAAGCCCAACTCGGCCATCAGTTCGCGTACCTCCGTCGCGATGAACTCGAAGAAGTTGACAACGAACTCCGGCTTGCCGCTGAACTTCTTGCGCAGCTCCGGATTCTGCGTCGCGACACCGACGGGACACGTGTCGAGGTGGCAGACGCGCATCATCACGCAACCGCTGACGACCAACGGTGCCGTGGCGAAACCGAACTCTTCGGCACCGAGCAGCGCCGCCACGACCACGTCACGACCGGTCTTCAGCTGTCCGTCGGCCTGCACCACGATGCGATCGCGAAGACCATTGAGAAGCAGCGTCTGCTGTGTTTCGGCGAGGCCGAGTTCCCACGGACCGCCGGCGTGCTTCAACGACGTCAACGGCGATGCACCGGTGCCGCCATCGTGTCCGCTGATCAGAACCACATCGGCCTTGGCCTTGCTGACGCCTGCGGCAACTGTTCCGACACCCATCTCGGCAACGAGCTTGACGTGTACGCGGGCGAGCGGATTGGCGTTCTTGAGGTCGTGGATCAGCTGCTTGAGGTCTTCGATCGAGTAGATGTCGTGGTGCGGTGGCGGGCTGATCAGACCAACGCCGGGCGTGCTGTGGCGGGTCTTGGCGATCCACGGATACACCTTGTGACCGGGCAACTGACCGCCCTCGCCGGGCTTGGCACCTTGGGCCATCTTGATCTGGATGTCATCGGCGTTGACGAGGTACTCGCTCGTCACTCCGAACCGACCACTGGCAACCTGCTTGATACTGCTCCGTCGTTGTGGGTCGTGGAGACGATCGCTGTCCTCGCCACCCTCGCCGGTGTTGCTCTTCGCACCGATCGAATTCATCGCGATGGCCAACGTCTCGTGGGCCTCGGCGCTGATGCTGCCGTAGCTCATCGCGCCGGTGGAGAAACGCTTGAGGATCTCCGTCACCGGCTCGACCTCGTCGATAGGGATCGCCGCGCGGAACCCGCTCTTGAATTCGAACAGGCCGCGCAACGTCGCCAGGTTCTTCGATTGATCGTTCACCAACGCCGTGTACTGCTTGAAGATGTCGTAGCGCTTGGCCCGCGTGCTGTGCTGCAGCTTGAAGACGGTGTCGGGATTGAACAGATGGACTTCGCCCTCGCGGCGCCACTGGTACTCGCCACCGAGTTCGAGCTTGCGATGTGCTCGCTCGGCGGGACGCGTCGGATGAGCCATCGTGTGCCTGGTTGCGACTTCGGTCGCGACCTCGTCCAATCCAATGCCTCCGAGCCGGCTGACCGTACCCGTGAAGTATTCGTCGACGAGCTCACGGCCGAGGCCGATCGCCTCGAAGATCTGCGCGCCCGTGTACGACGCAACAGTACTGACGCCCATCTTCGACATCACCTTCAGCACGCCCTTGCCGCTGGCTTTGATGTAGTTCTTGACGGCCTTGTGCGGGTCCATTCCACCGAGTCCGTGGAGGTCCTCGGCAATCATGTCCTCGACCGATTCGAAGGCCAGGTAGGGGTTGATCGCGCCGGCACCGAAGCCGACGAGGAGCGCCATGTGGTGCACCTCTCGAGCGTCGCCACACTCGATCACGAGACCAACCTGGGTGCGCTTCTTCTCGCGCACGAGGTGATGGTGCACAGCGGCGGCGATCAGCAGTGACGGGATCGGCGCGTGCACCTCGTCACTGTTGCGGTCGCTGAGCACGAT
Organism: Actinomycetota bacterium; assembly: GCA_043747765.1. Classification (GTDB taxonomy): domain Bacteria; phylum Actinomycetota; class Acidimicrobiia; order Acidimicrobiales; family Ilumatobacteraceae; genus WLMZ01. The sequence goes on along the minus strand of JAYTOM010000112.1, from coordinate 9,903 downwards.
GATACGCGCACCGTCATCGATGGCCTTGCTGGCCTCTGAACGGATCGCGTCGAGGGCGCGCTTCAGCGCCAGTCCGCCGCCGTTGACACGGAACAGACCATTGATCGTCACGGCCTTGAGGTGCGGGTACTCGCCTTCGTCGTTGATGTGGATGATCTTGGCGAGTTCGTCGTTGTCGATGATCGGGAACGGCAGCACGAGCTGACGACAGCTCTCCGGTCCCGGTTCGAGCAGGTTGTGCTCGGGCCCGATGGTGGAGCCGACAGCCGTCACGACCTCTTCCCTGATCGCGTCGAGCGGCGGGTTGGTGACCTGCGCGAACAACTGCTGGAAGTAGTCGAAGAGCAGACGCGAGCGGCTGCTCAGAATGGCGATCGGCGTGTCGGTTCCCATCGAGCCGATCGGCTCGAGACCGGACTTGGCCATCGGTGCGACGATGATCTTCAGCTCTTCGTGCGTGTATCCGAAGACCTGTTGGCGGCGCAGCACGCTGGAGTGACTGAACACGATGTGCTCGCGCCCTGGCAGGTCGACGAGTTCGACCAGTCCGGCATCCAGCCACTGCTGGTAAGGGTGTTCGGCAGCCAGAGTTGCCTTGACCTCCTCGTCGGAGATGATCCGGCCCTGGGCCATGTCGATCAAGAACATCTTGCCCGGGCGGAGGCGGCCCTTCTCGACGATGTGCGCCGGATCGATGTCGATCACGCCGGCCTCGCTGGCCATGACAACCACGTCGTCGTCGGTGACCCAGTACCGACCGGGCCGCAGACCGTTGCGGTCCAGGACCGATCCGACGACCGTGCCATCGGTGAAGGAAACGCCGGCCGGGCCGTCCCATGGCTCCATCATCGATGAATGAAAGCGGTAGAACGCCCGCTTGGCCGGGTCCATGATGGTGTTGTTCTCCCACGCCTCGGGGATCATCATCAGCATCGCATGCGGCAGCGAGCGACCGGAGAGGTGCAGCAGTTCGAGGACCTCGTCGAACGTCGCCGAATCGGAACCGCCCGGTGTGCAGATCGGAAAGGCACGCTCGAGACCGCGGAACTGATCACTCTGCAGCAACGCCTCGCGGGCGCGCATCCAGTTTCTGTTGCCCTGCACCGTATTGATCTCGCCGTTGTGCGCGATGTAGCGATATGGATGCGCGAGCGGCCACGAGGGAAACGTGTTGGTACTGAACCGACTGTGAATCAGGGCCACTGCGCTCTCCACGCGCTGATCCGTGAGGTCGGGGAAGAACAACTGCAACTGTGGCGTCGTCAGCATTCCCTTGTAGATCAACGTCCGGCTGGACAGCGACGGGAAGTAGGTGCTCTGTTCCGGCGCAAGGTCGTGTTCGATCCGCTTGCGTGCGATGAACACCTTGCGATCGAGCTCGAGGCCCGACGCCGACTCGACCCCTGATGGAACGGGCTCGGAGAGGAACAACTGCTTGAAGCTGGGCATCACCGCTCGGGCACTACGGCCGAGTGTGCTCGGATCGACAGGAACGTCACGCCAGCCGAGCACGGTCAGGCCTTCATCGACGACGATTGCCTCGATCGATGCCATTGCCTTGTGGGCGGCCTCGCCGTCGCTCGGAAGGAAGGCGAGGCCAACGGCGTAGTGGCCGGCTGCGGGCAATTCGAACTGAACGACCTCGCGGAGGAACCGGTCCGGGACCTGGATCAAGATGCCAGCACCGTCGCCGGTGTCAGCCTCGGCACCGGTGGCACCGCGATGTTCCATGTTGCAGAGCGCACCGATGCCCATCGCAACAATCGCCCTGCTCGCGACACCTTTGATGTTGGCCACGAATCCAACGCCACAGGCATCGTGTTCGAAGCGAGGGTCATACAGACCGTGTCGGGATGGCGGGACACGCGTCGGGTAGCCGGACGCGGGGAACTGGTTGGGCATCGTCACATCCACTGAAGTCGAGGTTGGCTTGTGTGGACGCTCAGGACGACGCTGGCCCGAACGGTTGCCAGCATGTTACGCGATTGCGCGGGCAACCGGCAACAGTCTTTCCTGGTACTGCTGGTGCCCGCCTCGGTGTTTCAGTCGACGAACCTCGCAGAGCGGTTCTCGAAGTTCGACGTCACCGCCTCGACCTGGTTTGGGCGACCAATGAGCGATCCGATCACGCGCCGCTCTTCTGCGAACTGCTCGGCCGCTCCGGCGTTGACGATTCGGTTGAACAGCGCCTTCGATCCCCGGATCGCATCGGGACTCCGTTCCGCGATCTCACCTGCCATCGCCAGTGCATCGTCGAGCGGCGCGTCGCTGAGGCGCGTCGCGATACCCAGCTGGAATGCCTCGGTGCCGCTGAACACACGAGCGGTGAACGTCAGTTCTTTGGCGATGTCCGGACGGACGAGACCGGACAGGACCTGCGTGCCCGTCATGTCCGGAACGAGACCCCAGTGAACCTCGCGTACGGACAGCTTGGTGTCGGGATGGACGATGCGGATGTCCGCCCCGAGCGCTATCTGGATGCCACCGCCGAGCGCGTGGCCGTGCACGGCGGCAATCACCGGCACCGGGATCTCCTGCCAGGCCCAGGCCACCTGCTGCCCGAGGTGCGTGATCCGGCCCGCTTTCATCGACCCGGGGCCGTCACCGTTCGAGATCTTCGCGGGGGCGTCGCCGTCAGCGCCTGCGGGGGAATCGTCGCCGGCCATCGACCGGAACGAACTGAAGTCGAGGCCAGCGCAGAACGACGGTCCGTTCCCGGAGAGGACGACGACGCGCACGCCGGGCTCCGTCTTCAGCCGTTCGCCGGCCTTGGCGATCGCGACGAACATTTCGTTGTCGAGCGCGTTGCGCTTGTCGGCCCGGTCGAGCCGACAGTCGGCGATGCCGCCGGAGATGGTGATCGAGACGCGGTCGTTGCTAGACATCGCGCCAGCTTTGCAGGTCAGTGCTTGACAGCCTGCAGCGTGTAGCTCATCGCAACGCGTTCGGGACGGTCACGCAGCCGCCACTCTCCACCGCCGAGCAACTCCATCTGTCCGAGTTCCAACGCCTGCCACGGTACCGTGTCATGCTCTTCGAACGCAGTGATCGACATTCCGGCACGCAACAGCGCCGTGAAGATCTCACCCAGCCCATGGTTGAAGTCGATCGATTCGACCGCCGGCAGTTCGTGGTCGGTGTCGACGTAGGTCGCAGCGGACACGGTCGATGTACCGGCGCCCTCGAAGTACGGGAGGTCGACGACGACTAGGCCATCGGCGCGAGCCTCGCCGAGCGCCCACAGCATCGGATGGCCCTCACGGATGAACAGTCGGCCACCCGGACGAAGGAGCGAGGCAACAACAGACGCCCAGCGCTTGATGTCCGGCAGCCAACACAGCGCACCGATCCCGGTGTAGACCACGTCGAACCTGTTGACACCGAGCGCTGCCGGCGCGTTGTACAACTCGGATTCGACGTATCGGACGGGCTGGTCGCAGTCGAGAGCGAGCTGACGCGCCGAGGCCAGCGCCGCCGGCGAGAAGTCGAGACCCGTCACCCGCGCACCGAGGCGGCCCAGCGACAACGTGTCGGTGCCGATGTGACACTGGAGGTGGACGACGTCCTTGCCCGTGATGTCACCGAGACGGGCGCGGTCGAAGGCAACGACGCCGCTGATGTGTGTCGGGTCGTCGATGAACAGCTTCACGCCGTACTCGGCGGACGCAACATGCGCGACGACCCTGGTCTCCCAGTTCGCGCGATTCGTGAATGCGTACTCGTCCACGATGACCAGCCTGCCACTCCCGTGCCAAGCTGACCCGATGAAACTCAACCTTTCCGCCGATGAAGTGCTGACCACCACCCGCTCCGTGCGCAAACGATTGGACTTCGACAAGCCCGTCGAGCGGAGCGTGGTCGAGGAATGCCTCGAAATCGCCTTGCAGGCGCCGACCGGCTCGAACTCGCAGGGTTGGCACTGGATCGTCGTCGAGAACTCCGTCAAGCGCAAGGCTCTCGCCGACATCTACCGCGAGAACTTTCAGATGTATGCGAACAGCCCTCGACCGAAGTACGAGGACGGCGACCTTCGCGGTGAACAGGCAATCCGTATCACCGAGTCGGCCACCTATCTGTCCGACAACTTCCACCGCGCTCCGCTGCTCCTGATTCCCGCGATCCAGGGCCGGTTCGACAACCTTCCGGCGGTCGCCGGAGCCGGAGCATGGGGCTCGTTGCTGCCAGCAGTGTGGAGCTTCATGCTTGCCGCCCGTGAACGTGGTCTCGGCTCGGCGTGGACCACGATCCACATGATGAACGACGGCGAGAAGCGCGCTGCTGACGTGCTCGGCATCCCGTTCGACAAGATCACCCAGGGTGGACTGTTCCCGATCGCGTACACGATCGGGACCGACTTCAAGCCCGCCAAGCGGATGCCCCTCGACACGGTGCTGCATTGGGATCAGTGGTGATCGACGCGTCCCAGAGCGATTCCACATACCGCTTCGACTGGGGCCTCGACGGCCTGCGTGCGCTGGCTCCACATGCTGACGTCGTCATCGTCGTCGACGTCCTCCGATTCACGTCGGCCGTGTCCGCCGCGCTCGAGAGCGGAGCGACCGTGTACCCCTATCCGTGGGCTCCGAATTCGACGGCGGCACGCGATTTCGCGGCCGCCCACGACGCAGTGCTGGCCGGCGAACGTAGGGCACGCGGGCCGTCTCTGTCACCCACTGATCTGCTCGCCGGCTGCCCGGCGAGGCTCGTGCTGAGGTCGCCGAATGGTGCGACGTTGGCGTACGCCGCTCGCCAGTCGGGCGCGTCACGCGTGTTCGCGGGCTGCCTGCGGAACGCAACCGCAACCGCTACCTACATTCGCTCCCGGATCACCGCACCGAGCGTTGCGGTCATCGCAGCCGGCGAGCGTTGGGGCGGTGCCGCTGGCCTGCTGCGCCCAGCGGTCGAGGACATGCTCGGTGCCGGCGCGATTCTCGCCGCCTTCGATCCCTCCGGCGCGATTGGCGGCCAGCGGTGTTCACCAGAGGCTCGAGCGGCACGCGCGGCCTTTCTCGACACCGGGGCCTTGTTGTTCGAGGCCCTGACCGCGTCGGCGTCCGGGCGCGAATTGGTCGCCCGAGGCTGGGAGGACGACGTCGCCACGAGTGCTGCACTCGACGTCACCACCGTCGTCGCCGAACTCGTCGGCGATGCGTTCGTCCGCGCCCGCTGAGGACCCTCTCGCCGGGACGACCCTGACCGGACGGCCGGGAAATGAATCACGACGATTCGAGCAGGCGGAGTCCAGTCGGTGCGATCGAGGGCTCGGCGTGTGGCAATTCCACGACGAACTCGGTGCGGTGGGCGGGGAAGACGTGATGCGAGAACAGCACCGGTCGACCGTCGACATCGGTGGTCAACCGTTCGCACACGAGCACCGGGGAGCCTTCGGGTACACCGAGAAGCGCTGCGTCGTCGGACGCAACGAGGTCGGCTCCGATCGTCTGTGTGGCACCACGGAGCGACACGCCGAGCAACTCATAGAACGGTGACCGTTCCACGTCGCGACGCGAAAGCGACTGGGCGAGTTCGGCCGGGCACCACACGGTGACCACAGCGAACGGTTCGCCATCGGCCATGTTGACGCGCTTGACACGCAGGATCTGATCGGTCGACAGTGCCTTGCGGACAGCAGCAGGTGCCCGGCCGAAGGCGAACTCAATGATCCTCCGCTCGGTGACGATTCCACTTTCCTCGAGTTGGCCCTCGATCGTGTGCAATTCGCCGAGGGTCTGACGTAACGGCTCGCCGGCCACGAACCAGCCGAACCCCTGCCGGGCGGCAATCAGTCCGTCGTCACGCAACGTCTCCAACGCCCGGCGGATCGTGACCCGACTGGCCTCGAACTCGGCAGAGAGTTCCGCTTCACTCGGCAACAATCGGCCTGGCCCGTAGTGACCTTCGCGCACACGGTCACGCACTGCAGCGGCGATCGCCTGATACCTGATGGTCCTCATTCGGTCTCCGCTGAGTGCGCGACCGGGGGGGATACAGGGCCGGCGGCATCGATCAGTTCGAGTCGATTGCCGAACGGGTCATCGACGTGACAGCGCCGCGTGCCGGGGATCTCGTCGGACCATCGAGGCGTCAGTCCAGCGATCGCGATCAGCGCATCGAGTCCCTCGACGACGACGGCGGGATGGGCCTTCTGCGCAGGCCGGAAATCTGCCTCGACACCGAGGTGGATCTGCACGGAACCGGACTCGAACCAGCACCCGCCCCGAGCCGCGAGAACCGGCGGTTTGGGCAACTCGCGAAATCCGAGTGCGTTCACGTAAAAGTCCCGTGCAACGGCTTCCTGACCGGCTGGCATGGCCAGTTGTACATGGTCGACAGCCAAGAACCGCCAGCGTTCGAGGTATCCAGGATCACTGGTTGCGTGCTCGCTCACTTGTATTATAGTTGTCTACATAGACCGCTGACGCAAGGGGCAATTGCCCCGCACTTCGAGGCACGAACAAGGGAGCCACACATGGCCGTCACCGCAGGAACACCCATCGAACTCGTTCACGGCGTGTACGGGCGACTGACGGAGCGCAGCGAACTGGGTCGTCAGCGCCTCGGCCGCCCGTTGACTTTGACAGAGAAGATCCTGATCAATCACCTCGTCGACCCGGAACAATCGATCGAACGTGGCGTGACGTACAACGACTTCAATCCGGACCGCGTCGCGATGCAGGATGCAACCGCACAGATGGCCCTGTTGCAGTTCATGACTGCCGGACTGCCGGAGGCAATGGTCCCGAGCACCGTCCACTGCGACCACCTGATCTCGGCCAAGGTCGGCGCGCTGATCGACATGGGCGTCGCCATCGACACCAACCGAGAGGTCTACGACTTCCTGCGCAGTGTCTCGGCCAAGTACGCAATCGGCTTCTGGGGGCCCGGCAGCGGCATCATCCATCAGGTGGTGCTCGAGAACTATGCGTTCCCCGGCGGCATGATGATCGGCACCGACAGCCACACCCCCAATGCGGGCGGACTGGGCATGGTCGCGATCGGTGTCGGCGGCGCCGATGCGGTGGACGTGATGACCGGCTTCCCGTTCAACGTTCGCTGGCCGAAGGTCATCGGCGTCAAGCTGACCGGGACGCTCAGCGGCTGGTCGTCGCCGAAGGATGTCATCCTCGAAGTGGCACGCGTGCTGACTGTCGAGGGTGGTACCGGCGCGATCGTCGAGTATTACGGACCGGGTGCCGACACGATTTCCGCCACCGGCAAAGCCACCATCTGCAACATGGGAGCCGAAATCGGTGCAACATGCAGCCTCTTCGGATACGACCAGAACATGAGCAGCTACCTCAAGGCAACCGGCCGTGAGGCGATTGCGGACGCAGCCGAACATGTTGCCGCCGACCTCCGCGCGGACGATGGCGCCACCTATGACCAGACCATCGAGATCGACCTCGATCAACTCAAGCCGTTGATCAACGGGCCACATTCCCCGGACCGGGCCAACCGGGTCGGTGCGGCCGTCGGCAAGGAAGCCGCGATCAACGGCTGGCCGCTCGAGATCAGTGCAACACTCATCGGCAGCTGCACGAACAGCTCGTACGAGGACATCACGCGCGCTGCGTCGGTGGCCCGTCAGGCGTCGGCGGCCGGACTGATGGTCAAGACCGATCTGTTGATCAGTCCTGGGTCGGAGCAGATCCGTGCGACCATCGAGCGAGACGGCCTGTTGGCCGACCTCGAGGCAATCGGCGCGACCGTATTGGCCAATGCCTGTGGCCCCTGCATCGGCCAATGGGACCGCCCGCCGGAGGACAACGGCAAGGTCAACACCATCGTCAACAGCTTCAACCGCAACTTCCCGAAACGCAACGACGGTTCAGCGAACACGCTCAGCTTCGTCACGTCGCCCGACACGGTCATCGCGCTTGCTCTCGCGGGCCGACTCGACTTCGACCCGACCACTGACACGATCACCAGCCCGAGTGGCGTCGAGATCAAACTCGAGGCGCCCGTCGGCGAAGTACTGCCCGATGCCGGTTACGACCAAGGCCAGAACACATTCACCCCTCCCCCGGCCGACGGTTCGGACGTCGTGGTCGAGGTCTCCCCGACGAGCGACCGTCTGCAGTTGCTGCAGCCGTTCGCAGCGTGGGACGGCAACGATTACCTCGGCCTACCGGTGTTGATGAAGGCCCAGGGCAAGTGCACGACGGATCACATCTCGGCCGCCGGCAAGTGGTTGAAATTCCGAGGCCATCTCGAGAACATCAGCGGCAATCTGTTCCTCGGCGCCGTCAACGCATTCGGCGGGGCGGTCGGCCAAGGCAAGAGCGCCATCGACGGGACGGTCGACAGCTATCCGGTCCTGGCCAAGAAGTACGGCGAGGCGGGCATCGAGTGGTGCGCGATCGGTGACCGCAACTACGGCGAGGGTTCATCTCGCGAGCACGCTGCGATGGAGCCCCGCTTTCGGGGAGGCGTGGTCATCTTCGCGCGCAGCTTTGCTCGGATCCACGAGACCAACCTCAAGAAGCAGGGACTCGTCCCGCTCACCTTCGCTGACAGCGCAACATACGACGTGATCGGTGAAGACGACCGGATCAACGTCGTCGACCTCCCCCCGGTCCCCGGCCAGAACGTGCACTGTCAGATCGTCAAGCCGGACGGATCACTGATCGATTTCGAGGGTGTACACACGTTCAGCCCCGAGCAGATCGAGTGGTTCCGCGCCGGATCAGCTCTCAACGTCGTTCGTCGCAAGGTGGCCGACGCCGCCCGGTGATCCGCTCGTGGTCTGTCCCAGACCGGTCGCGATCAGCCCTGCAAACAGGATCGCGTTGGCCGCGATCAACAACCACGGCGAAGCGGGAGGGTGCCAGCGGGTATTGGTGAAGAACCACGACCCGTTGGTCCCGACCGTGTAGCGGCGCAACGCTGTCCATAGCGTTGTCAGTTCGAGCACGCCGGCGGCGACGAGTGCGGCCATCGTCAATGCTCGGCGGCGCAGCACTGCCGAGGACCAATTCGATGAGCCGAGTACGACCAATCCAACGGCAGTCGGGATCGAATAGCGGCCCTGCCAGATGAAGCCGAGCCGACCGGCGAGCGCCGTCTCGAACGCGATCGGGAAGAGGATCACGCTGGCCAGGACGAACAGCCAGGCCAAACGTGGCCGGGTCGCCGATCGCATCGCCGCCCAACCGCAGCTGACGACCATCAGCCACCACAACCACTGCACAACGGAGGGAGCGCTGAACTCGAGCCATCCGAGTGAGCCACCGATCTCGTGAAGCGTGTCGGCGGTACCGGTGAGCGATTGCCAGAACACGTGCGTCAGCGGCAGGTGCGTCGCAGCCCGGGAATCGCTGACGGCGACGCTCGTCGCCCGACTCCACACGAACGAGGCGACGACGCCGACGAATGGACCCGCCATCAGTACTGCCCACGCGCGACGGGACAGAGCAATCGTGCTGCGCGCCGGACGTCGAATCAACCAGGTCACCACCAGGACCGTCGCAACGAAGACCGCCGAGACCGGCCGGATGATGACCGCAATGCCGCACGGCACGCTGATCCACACCAACTCGGACACGCTCGAGCAACCAGCCGTCCGCAGTCGTTCGACACCGGTCCAGGCCAGCAGAGCAAGGGCGATTTCCATGGAACTCGGATTCACGACGCCACCGAGGAACCAGACCACTGGCGAGATCGCCGCGACGATGACGATCACGCCGTTGTCAGCCGATGTCCGGCGAACACGCATCATTGCTGCGCCGATCGTCCCTGCGAACAGCGCAGCGGCAAAGATCCGGTACCGATCGACCACCGCCGTCTCGCCGATCAGCCGGACTGGAAGTCCGACCGCTGCGTAGTACCACGGAGCGTTGGTACCCGCCGACGACGCAACACGTCGCAGACCAACCGCATGGCTGTCGCCGTCGGCACACGTCG
>JAYTOM010000111.1:0-16522 GCA_043747765.1 Actinomycetota bacterium | reverse complement strand
CGCGAACAGTCCACGGTTGCGTACGAGCACAGTCCCGAGGACCGACATCGGTATCGGCTTGAAGGGAGCGCGCAAGACCTGCTTCAGCCTCGACCGGGGCCGAGTCGCCGACCAGAACGAATAGGCAGCGTCGATACCGAGCGCTGTCAGCCAGTACTCGCCCCACACGTCGCCGATCGATCGCGGGCTTCGCTGATACGCAGCGACCTGATCCACGAGCGAGTGCTCGAGGCTGCGGTCGGTCCTCACGCGCACCGGTTCGAGCGATGCGTCGACAAATACAGGAAGTTCCTCGGCGATGATCTCCCAATGCCGGCGCAGAACCAGCACCCGGCGAGTCGCGAGGAGGCGGTGCTCACCGGTCGCCTCGTCGGCGACGTCCAGTTCCTCGCGAATCGTCGACTCGTACCGCTGCCACAATGCGTCACGCCAGGATTCGAGCTGTGTCAGCCACGCCAGCTGCTCGACGCTCGGTGGGTCTCCGACCGAGAACGGCGCTGCCACGGCGCCGCGAATCGCTTCGAAGGCGACCTCCGGCGTCGGCAGTCGGTCACGTGAAGTGACGATGTCGACCATGCTCTTGACCGCGTCCATTCGGCCCCACATCCAGTCGTTGGCCCGCCATTTCTCGGAGATGAATGCCGAGAAGTTGGCGAGGTCGCCGCCGGCCAGCTTCAACCGGGGAGCCAGTACATCGTTGCCCGTTCGCCGCATCGGAGGCTCGAACCGCGGCCCGTCGTAATCGAAGCCGTCGGGCTCCGCGTCGCTCCTCGGCGCAATGCACATCGGACTGAGGTTCGACCCGCCGATCTGTACGAAGTTGACCTGGCTCGCCTGTCCGGCAGCGATGCCGTGATGCACGCCAACGGTGTGGCGGTCGATCAGTCGCAGGTACGTGATTGCGCTGGCGTCGTCCCTTCTGATTCGCTCGGCCAGTTGAACGAGTACCGGGTCTGCGCCCGGCACGTCGGTGACGTCCACGCTGCTCAATTCGGAGGCGACCTCACCGAGGGCGGACCAGATCAGGTCGACGACATCAGCTGAAGTGGGATCGATCTGCACGGCGGAGGCGGTTCGGTCCGGAGCATCCTCGGACGTTTTTCCGTAGAGGTGACGGATGATCGGGGCGACGTCGCTGGAGCCGGCCGCTCCAGAGGCGAGGTCCCGGTCCGGCAACGGAAGTTTCGTGGTGAGAAAGGCAATGTCCGAACGGCTGCGCAGTGATCGAACGACCAACGACATCGCAGCGATCACTCCGGCGGCGTCCCGCTTGGCAGCCGCTGCCGATTCGAGAGCCACGCGGTCGACGATCGCTGTCAGCAACTGAGCAAGTTGCATGTTGTGATATGCCCTGATCTTGGCATTCCCGATGCCGGTCAGATCGAGTGTCGATGTCGATGTCGCGGTCGCGGTCGATCTGAGCATCGCCTCTTCCGTCAGTCTGGCCCATCGCGTGAGCATGGCTGCGCTCCGCGCGAGCGCGGCAAACGGACGCACGGCGGACTCAGTGGTCTTTACTGCAGTCGGCGCGAGTTGACCTTGGAGAGCGAGGCGGAACCTGGTCGCGATCGACAGGCTCGGCGTTCCGAGCGGCGACGGTGGCACCGCCCAATCGACCGGGCGCCACAGCAGTTCGGTCGTCGGGTTGAGCAGGACACCCATGATCCGAGTCGCATCGACGGCTGCATCGGTCGCCGTGTAGGCGCGGTCCGTGATGTCGATCCTGTCGGGTTCGGGCAGCAGTCCGACTTGCGCCGACCACGCCTTCCACGACTCGATCGCGTCTCCGTTGTGCCGTCTGATGACCTCGACATCGTCGAGTATCGATTCGGACATGAAACCACCGAGGATGCCCTTCAGTGTCCTGCCGAATCCCGGGACATGGTCGAGGTGACGGCTGTCCGACGTCACTGGAGTGATCACATCAGGGCTCGGCTGCATGTACACGAGCCATCGGTCGGTCACCGTTCTGGCTGGGATGTTGGGCAGGCCCTGCAGCGCCCTCGCGACCGGAATGTTGTCGACCACTCCCCCGTCGAGCAGCCAGATCTTCGGCTCCACCCCCGACAGCGACAGCGGCTCCACTGTCCCAGGAAGTTGGAGGCGTCCACGCAACGCGTCGACGCCGAACTCCATTGGTTCGAACGCCGTCGGAAACGACGCTGTCGTCCGCGCTGCTGTCGCCAAGTCGTCGACCGATGTCGCCAGCTTCAGTTCACTGACGGTTTCGTGGTCACCGAAGTGGCGGAACCGGAACAGGGCGCCTGACCGACGAGCCTGCTCCTGGCTGAAATCGTCGTCGACGATCTGTACAGCTTGACCGTCGAGCACCGTTGCGCTGAGGAAGATGTCCAGCCGATGCCGCAATGGGAACCGAGCTTCGACGAGCCGCCTTTCGTCGTCCGTCGGACGCTCCGGGTCAGCGGGGACCGGGCAATACAGATCTTCGATCTTCTCCACGATCTTCTGTTTGAAGTAGTGGCCGTCGAGCAACGATCGTCGGCGCGCGGTCGCCGCCTCAGCACCGGGTACGACGTTGTCGTCCAGCAGTTGTTTCAAACCAGCGACGTTCAGCCACGTCGAACGCATCTCGCTGACCGAGCGTCCATGCAGCATCGCCGACGCTGCCAGAACGGCGTTCAGACCACCAGCGCTGGCCCCGGACATAACATCGACTTCGACGGCGTTGTAGCGGCCGACATCGAGCAGCTTCGAATAGAAGTCCGCACCATCGCTGGCCCGCCTGAAGTGATCGACTTCGGCCACGGCGCCGCCGATCCACACCGCAAGGCTGACGCCTCCGCGCATTCCGAGCGCCAGACGCAACGTCGTGACGTTCGATGCGGGGTGCGACACCTTCGGATTCTTTCACAGCACGAGGACACGACTGAGTGGGCGCGTCGTCCGACGGTCGATCTCCAGCCGAACCGTTCGAGCACTGCAACCGGATGCCCCACGATTAGCATCGGCGACATGCCCGAAGCCTTCATCGTCGATGCCGTCCGCTCCCCAGTCGGGCGGCGTGGCGGTTCATTCAGCACCGTTCATCCCGCTGACCTCGGTGCGCACAGCATCAAGGCCCTGATGGACCGCACGGGCATCGATCCCGGGGCCGTGGACGATGTCGTGTTCGGCAATGTGGACTCGATCGGACCCCAGTCTGGCTGCATCGCGCGCACGGCATGGCTGACCGCCGGCTTGCCGGAACACGTGCCCGGTACGACGATCGACCGCCAATGCGGTTCGGCGCAACAGGCTGTCCATTTCGCGGCCCAGGCCGTGATGAGCGGAACGATGGACCTCGTCGTCGCCGGGGGCGTCCAGAACATGAGCATGATCCCGATCTCGTCGGCCATGACGGCGGGCCAGGCCTATGGGTTCGACGATCCGTTCACCGGCTCCACAGGCTGGACGACGCGTTACGGCAGCGGACTGGTCGACCAGTTCGTCGGTGCCGAGATGATGGTCACCAAGTGGAACCTGTCGCGTGAGGAGATGGAGGAGTTCGCAGTCGAATCCCATGTGCGTGCAATCCGCGCCCGAGCCGAAGGACGCTTCGAGGGGCAGATCGCTCCCCTCAACGGTCTCGACTTCGACGAGGGTCCTCGTGAGCCGAACTGGGAAAAGATCCGCTCGCTGAAGACGTTGATGCCCAACGGCAAGCTGACTGCCGCCTGTGCCAGCCAGATCAGCGATGCGTCGGCAGCACTGCTGATCGCCAATGAGCGGGCGATCGAGGATCACAACCTCACCCCACGCGCCCGAATCCATCACATCAGCGTCCTCGCCGACGATCCGATCATGATGCTGTCAGCCCCCATTCCAGCCACGCTGCGTGCGCTGCAGAAGACGGGCCTCACACCCGACGACATCGACCTCGTCGAGATCAACGAGGCGTTCGCGCCGGTCGTCCTGGCGTGGATGCGCGAGACCGGGTTCGATCACGCCAAGGTCAACGTCAACGGTGGCGCGATCGCGCTCGGGCATCCCCTCGGCGCAACTGGAGCACGGCTGATGACGACACTGTTGGCCGAGTTGGAGCGCACGGGCGGCCGCTACGGACTGCAGACGATGTGCGAGGGCGGCGGTCAGGCCAACGTCACCATCATCGAACGCCTCTGAGCCGCGGAGGACGACGCCGGATGAACACCGCCGGATGAACACCGCCCGACGAACACCGGTGCGATGAGTACGGTGCGATGAGTACGGTGCGCGTGGCCACCGAGGCCGACCGGGTCCGGATCTGCCGAACGGCGATCCGTGCCTTCGCTGCCGACCCGTGATGCGCTGGTTGCTCCCGGACGACGACGAGTGCTTCGGCGGCGATGGCCTGATCAGGTGGCCACTGATGCGCTGCTGGCTCGCACTCGTGATCAGCAAGGTCACTGCGGTCTGCGACCGCGACGGCCTACGGGGGAATGCTCGGCGAGCCGGCCGCCGGCCCAGCGCCGACAAGGTTCTGACGGTACGTTAGATTCGTCTTCGTCCACACTCGAGGGGTTTGCGCATGCACGATCTGATCATCAGCGGAGGAACCGTCGTCGACGGCACCGGCGCACCACGTTTCATTGCCGACATCGCGATCGACGAGGGCCGGATATCCGCTATCGGCAACGATCTTGGCGAGGCCGTCGAGATGGTCGACGCCACCGGGTTGATCGTGACGCCCGGCTTCGTCGACATTCACACCCACTACGACGGCCAGGCCACCTGGGACACGCTGCTCGAGCCCTCGAGCGGTCACGGTGTGACCACGGTCGTCGCCGGCAACTGCGGAGTTGGCTTTGCACCCGTTCATCCCGGTAAGGAGGAGTGGCTGGTGCAGTTGATGGAAGGCGTGGAGGACATTCCCGGCACTGCGCTGCACGAGGGCATCTCGTGGGGATGGGAGAGCTTCCCCGAGTACCTCGATGTGCTGGGTTCACGTCAGTATTCGATGGACATCGCCACGTACATCGGCCATGGGCCGTTGCGCGCGTACGTCATGGGTGATCGCGGTGCCCGGAACGAGCCGGCCGATGCCGACGACATCGCTGGAATGCAGCGTCTCGTCACCGAGGCGATCAAGGCCGGAGCAATCGGTTTCTCCTCCAGCCGGACATTGGCGCACAAGGCGCGCGATGGCGAGCCCGTCCCCGGAACCTTCGCCGCCGAAGACGAATTAAACGGCATCGCCAACGGTGTCGTCGACGCCGGTGGCGGCCTGTTCGAGGTCGCACCGCAGGGTCTCGAGTTCGAAGAAGACATCTTCCTCGACGAGGTGGACATGCTCAGTCGAATTGCGTTGCGAACCAAACTTCCTGTCACGTTCGCGATGCTGCAGAACGACCGCAATCCGATGTCGTGGAAACACGCGCTGGCCAAGGTCGACGAGACCAATGCCGCTGGCGGGAACATGCGTCCACAGATTGCCGCACGACCGTTCGGCATGATGATCGGCTGGGCCAACAACAATCCGTTCACCAAGCGTCCGACTGTCGTCGAGCTGACCGATCGTCTCGATCCGCAGGCCCTACGCGTCGAACTACGCAAGCCCGAGGTGAAGGCAGTGGTGCTTGCCGAAGCCGACGCCGCGCCTGACTCGACGATCCAGTTCGACGGGTTGAGCGGTTTGCTGCAGGCCAGCCTCGACAAGATCTATTACATGGGTGACACGCCCAATTACGAACCAGACGCCGATCAGACAGTGGCCGAACTCGCCGCTGCGAAAGGCGTTCCGGCACTCGAGATGGCGTACGACCTGCTCAACGAGAACGACGGGAACACGTTCCTGATGCTGCCGTTCTTCAATTTCGTCGGCGGCACCCAGGACGCGATCCACGAGATGCTCCAGCACCCGGCAACGGTGTCGGGTCTGTCCGATGGTGGCGCGCATTGCCGGATGATCTGCGATGCGTCCATCCCGACCTACGTGATCAGCCACTGGGCTCGGGATCGCAAGGGTGCCAAACTGACACTCGAACAAGCCGTCAAGGTGCAGACGCTGGACACCGCATCAGTCGTTGGATTCCACGACCGGGGCACGCTGCAGGTCGGCAAGCGCGCCGACATCAACGTGTTCGATTTCGAGGCGCTGAACATCGACTACCCGACCGCAGTGGACGACCTGCCCGCAGGCGGACGCCGCTTGATGCAACACGCCACCGGATATGTCGCAACCATCGTCCACGGCGAGATCACCCGCCGCAACGGAGTCGACACGGGCGCTCGTCCGGGTCGGCTGGTCCGCAGCGGAACGACCTCCGCTTGACTGCTGAGTGAACGGGCTCACTCGTACCGAGCTCCGATCTCCCTGACGAAGTCCACGAAACGCGCCCCAGCATCCGGGGCCAGTTCGCCCGGCTCGTACCGCACCGAAGCAACCGTTGCCGTATACGCGAACGGGCCATCGGACTGATAGCGGGTCCAATCGACCGGCGAGCCGCGATCGATTCCGATCGAAATGCCTGTGAACGGCGCCATCGGCCACAGCATCGGTCGTTCGACGTCCGCGACACGGCTGACGCCGTCGACCGCGACGGATACGATCCATCGTCCGCCACCCGGCCCGGCCAGGGTCAGCACGACCGAGTGACGACCGTCGGCAAGTGGTCCACAGGACGTGCGCAGCGTGGTCCCGTGGCCGTCGTTGTGCACGAACCAGACCTGATCGTCGTCCACCTCGACGCAGTATCCCCCACCCTGATCGCCGTGGGCAACGAGGACACCCCTGGCGCCGCTGGCATGGGTGACGTCGATGCTGATCACCGTCGTGCGCTGCCACACCAGGCTGCCACTGCGAATCCGCTCGAGCGTCGGTGTGCCGGCCCAGATCGTGACGGGCTGGTGGAACACCTCGTCTTTCGGGGGCCGAACGAGCCATCGCCAGCCAGAACCCTCGTCGAGGGGATACACCTGATTGGCGAGAGCTGCCTGATGAAAGCCCTGTGCCAGTTCGGCGACCCGGTCGGGCTCGACCGACGCCATATCCGTTGTCTCCGTCGGATCTGCGCGTAGGTCATACAACTCCCAGTCGGCATCGCTGAACTTCGTACGCGGGGTGCGATTGGTGACGACTTCCCAACCGTCTCGGTAGAAGCCACGATGACCCTCGAGTTCGTAGTACTGCTCGATGCGGACCTCGCCGTGGTGTTCGTCATGCAGCACTCCGGCCAGACTCGCACCGTTCATCGGCTTCAACGGCGACCCGTGACGCGTCGTCGGTACATCGATGCCGGCCAATGCCAGAACGGTCGGCAGGACGTCGATGCAGTGTCCGTATTGGGTACGGACACCTCCGGCCACAGCAGACAAGCCCTTCGGCCAACTCCACACGCACGGAATCTGGTGGCCCCCCGCGTGGGTGTTCTTCTTGTACAGCCGGAACGGAGTGTTACTGGCCATCGCCCATCCGCGCGGGTAGTGCGTCATCGTCCGGGGACCGCCGATGTCGTCGAGCCGGGCAAGATCGAGCGGGATCCGGGTCTGCGTATCGCCGAAGCCGAGGTGTCCGAAGTAATTGGTCGTACCCGCTGACTCACCCTCCCGGCTGGCACCGTTGTCGCTGAGGAACACGACGATCGTGTTGACCCACTCCCCCGTTTCCTCCAAGGCCGCGCGCAGCCGCCCGACACTCTGATCGATCTCGTCGACCATCGCTGCATAGACAGCCATGTACCGCGCGTACAACGTCTGCTCGTCGGCGTCCAGTTCGTCCCAGGCAACGACATCGTCGCCGGGCTCACTGTTGCGTGGCGGCAACGGTGTCCCGGGCGGGATGATCCCCAGCTGCAGTTGCCGGGCATGGCGAGACACGCGAATCTGGTCCCATCCACCGATGTAGGTGTCCCTGTACCTGGCGATGTCCGCTGGCTTGGCGACCAGGGGCGCATGTGCCGCCGGATGCGCCATGTAGAGGAAGAAGGGTTGCCCCGGACGAGACGCGCCCCGTTCGCGGATCATCCGGACCGCCGTGTCGGTCAGGTCGTCCGTGAGGAAGTAGTCGTCCGGGTACCTGTCGACGTCGACGACGTGGTTGTCATCGATGAGACGATGCGGCTGATGCAGGTTGGTGAACGCCTCGAGGATTCCATAGAAGCGATCGAACCCGCGCTGGCACGGCCAGTTCTTCGTCGGCCCGCCACCAGACATGTCGCTGTCCCGACACAGGTGCCATTTGCCGACCATCAGCGTTGCGTAGCCGGCGCCACGCAGAACTTCGGCCGCTGTCGCCACGTTCTCGGCGATCTCTGCTCGATATCCGGGGAAGCCGGGATCGTCCTGGGCAATATGACCCATCCCAGCCGCGTGACAGTTCAGCCCCGTCAACAGCGACGCACGCGTTGGCGAACACATCGGATTGACATGGAAGTTCGTGAAACGAATTCCTTCCTCTGCCAGCCGATCGATGTTCGGAGTATTGATCTCGCCGCCGAAACAACCGATGTCCGAGAAACCGACGTCGTCGACCAGAACGAAGACGATGTTCGGGGCATCAGCCGGAGGAGCGGATTCTACGGCCCATTCGTTCTGGGAGCCTGCCATCGTCAACCCGATCCTGCCGCCGAAGCCGGCATTCGGCGCTGTCGAGGCATTGACGGTCGTAGTGTCAGGGGTCCGGGCGGTCATGGCGTGAATCTACCGAGTGCTCTCGACCGCCATCTGGTTGGAAGGGCGCCCATGGCCGGGGCATAGTGCAGCCATGACAGTCTCGTTCGACGATCTCGCCACGTTGATCCGCTCCCGACGTACCAGCATGATCGTCGACCAGACGCGCGAGGTTCCGCCGGCGGTCGTGGAGCAACTGTGCGAGCTCGCCCAATGGGCTCCGAATCACAAGCGGACCTGGCCGTGGAGGTTCGCCCTGTTCACCGGAGATGGCCGGCAGCGGCTCGGCGAGGCCTTCGTCGCCGACATGAACGATCGCGATTTCGGAGACGAAGGCAAGCGCGCCAAGACCGCGACCAAGTACACCCGGACTCCATCGGTCCTCGTCGTCGGAGCAGCGGCCGACAACGAGAACCCGACTCGCCACGACGAGAACCGCGACGCAGTGGCCGCTGGCATCCAGAACATGTTGCTCGGTGCGACCGCCCTCGGTCTGGCCACGTACTGGGGCACTGCGCCGTTGATCGATTCGCCACGCGTGCTCGAACTGTGCGGCTTCGATGCCGACGTGCGGATCGTCAACGTGATGTACCTCGGCTGGGCGCAGGATTCCCCTGCGGGTCCGGCCCGGCCACCGGTCCAGCTCCACCTGATCAGTTCGTAGGTCGCCGTGTCCGACACCGAGCGGCCGACGATGCTCGTCACCGGCGGTTCACGTGGCATCGGCGCCGGAATCGCGAGAGCCGCATCTGCGGCCGGGTACCGAGTTGCCATCACCTACCAGAACAGCCAGGACGCGGCCGACCAGCTCGTCGCCGACGGCCATGCCGACGTTGCGATCCGTTCCGATGCGGGCGACTCCTCGGCTGCGTCGGCGACATTCGACATCGTGGTCGAGCGTTTCGGCCAGGTCGACGCCCTCGTCAACAATGCCGGCATCGGTGGCGCGTATGGCGGCATCGAGGTCGTCACCGCCGAGATGCTGCACCGCCTCTGGGCCGTCAACATCACTGGTCCGTTCTTGTATGCGCAGGCCGCCGTGGCTCACATGTCGACATGTCGCGGCGGGCGCGGCGGCAACATCGTCAACATCACCTCCAAGGCTGCGTCGCTCGGTGGAGCCGGCGAATGGGTGCACTACGCGGCGTCGAAGGGTGCGTTGGAATCGATGACCACCGGCCTGGCCAAGGAAGTTGCGGCGCAGGGCATTCGCGTCAATGCCGTCCGCCCCGGATTGATCACGACCGATTTCGACAGCGTGTTGTCGCCAGGTCGCACAGAACGACTGATCCCGATGATCCCGATGCAACGCACGGGATCGGCCGCTGAAGTAGCAGCCGCCGTGATCTGGCTGTGCAGCGGCGCGGCGAGCTACACCACCGGCACGTTCCTCGATGTCTCGGGCGGTCGTTGACCTGACCGATTCGGTCTGACGCCTCTTCGGTTACCTTGGCCCGATGCATCTCGGAGACATCGGCAACAGCGAAGCACTCGGCAACGGCAAGCCCCTCGACGGAGTTCGCATCCTCGCCCTGGAGCAGATGCAAGCGCTTCCGTACGCCACCCAACTCCTCGGCCGACTGGGAGCGACCGTCGTCAAGGTCGAACACCCGACCGGCGGTGATCTCGGACGGGGTTCGCTGCCGGCCATCACCGATCCCGCAGGGCGCAAAGTCGGTGCAACGTTCATGCGCAACAACCTGAGCAAACGGTCGATCTGCGTCGATCTGAAGAGCGCGGCTGGCCGCGATCTGATCTTGCGCCTGGCCCCGAAGTTCGACATCATCGCCGAGAACTTCAAGGGTGGTGCGCTGAGCCGAATGGGGCTCGGCTACGACGACATCAAGGCGGTGCACCCAGCGGCCATCTACCTGTCCATCAGCGGATTCGGCAATACGACGCCGACCCCGTACGACGGCTGGCCGGCCTACGCAGGCGTCGCCGAGGCGATGAGTGGGCTGTACGACTGGAAGCGCAAGCCCGGCCAGCCACCGGCCATCAGTCCGGTCGGGGCGCTGGGAGACATCGGCACGGCACTGTTCGGGGTGATCGGCGTGCTCGCTGCACTGCGCCAGCGCGACAACACGGGCATCGGTCAGTACGTCGACATCGCGATGTTCGACGCGATGGTCAGCTTTGCCGATGTGGTCGTCAATTACTGGAGCATGGGCGAGCGCCCCGAGCCGGGCAAGGGCCTGAGCCTGATCCTCGATGGATTCGAAGCCGGTACCGGCTGGTTCATGATCCAGGTCGGACGCGAGCACGAGTTCGCCCGCCTCGTCGAGCTGATCGGCAAGCCCGAGTGGACCGCCGATCCGCGTTTCGCGACCCGCCCGCTGTGGCGCGAGAACATCGACGCGATCCGGGCAGGCGTGCGCGACTGGGCGGCGCCGATGACCAACATCGAAGCCTGTCAGGCACTCGCAGGAGCAGGTGTGGCGGCTGGACCGTGCCTCAGCGCACAACAGGTGATCGACGATCCCCACCTCGCAGCTCGCAACATGTTGGTCGAGATGCCTCGCCCCGATGGGGTCAGCGAGCCCGTCATCTCGCCCGGCAATCCGATCAAGATGAGCGGCGTCGCCGAGGGACCCGAGACAAGAGTTCCGTGGCTCGGTGAGCACACCGACGACGTCCTGGCCGAAGAGCTCGGCCTGACCCCTGACGAACTCTCCGCCCTCCACGACTCGAACACCATCGCCTGAAACTTCTCGGAGCGCCCGAAACTTCTCAGAGCGTTTTCGTCCCCCATACCGCCCTTTTGACTGCAAACTTCAGCAAGCACTTCTGCCTCTACGGGAGTGCTTGCAATTGTGAGCAGTTCAAAACGCGCTATAGGGGACGAAAACGCTCTCGGAAGTTTTCAGAGGCGGGTGTCTCGGAGGGCGCTGCGGCGGACTTTGCCGTCGTGACCGCGGACGACGTCGGTGACGAACTCGAATGTGCGCGGGATCTTGTATCGGACGAGGCGCTCGCCCAGGAACATGCGGAGTTCGTCGACGTCGATCGGCTCACTGATCTGGATGACCGCATGGATCCGGCTGCCGAGATCTTCGTCAGGCAGGCCGATCGCCGCGCACGAGACCACCGAGGGGTGCTCGTCGATGGCTGCCTCGATCTCGGCCGGGTAGATGTTCGCTCCGCCGCTGAGGATCATGTCACTGCGACGGTCGGCCAGGTACAGGTACCCGTCGGCATCCATGTAGCCCATGTCGCCGAGGCTCTCCCACCCGTCCGGACTGACCCGCGCCTCTGCGCCGATGTAAGCGTAGGTCTTCCGATTCCCCGACGACCGCATGAAGACCTCGCCGACTTCGCCGGGAGGTAGCACGTCGTACGTCTCGGGATCCTGGATGCGCATTTCGCCGCTGACCGGCTTGCCGACCGTGCCGCGATGGGCCATCCACTCGTCGCCGCGCACGATGGTGACGGATTGAGCCTCGGTGCCGGCGTAGAGCTCGAAGATCTTCTCGCCGCCCAACCAATCGATCCACGCTTCTTTCAACCACGGTGGACACGGTGACGCCATGTGCCACACCGTCTGCAGTGAACTGACGTCGTATGCGCCGCGCACTTCGTCCGGCAGTCGCGTGATCCGCTGCATCATCGTCGGCACAAGCAGCAGCCAGTCGGCACGATGCTCGGCAATCGCTGCAAGCGTCGCCTCCGCCTCGAACTTGGGCAGGATGACCACGTGGTTGCCCTGCATCAGGGCGTTGCTGGAGAAGCTGAACGGAGCATTGTGGTAAAGCGGTCCGGGCACCAGCACCACTCCGTCGCGCTGTTGACCGAGACCCTGGACCTCGGTGTCGGTGATCCCCGGATCTGCGGCGACGATGAGCTTGGGCCGACCCGTCGATCCGCCCGACGTCGGCGCCTTCCAGCGATCCGTCGTTGCGTCGGGCAATTGAGAGTCGTCCAACGAGTGATCCGGTTCGAAACCGGCTTCGATCACGGTCCGACCCGGATGTGCGGCCGGGTCGGCACCGACGACGAGCGAAGAGTCAGCAAGTTCGACAATGGCTTGGCGTTCACGGTCGGGCAGTCGATAGCTGATTGGTTGCGGTGTCGCACCGAGCTTCCACGCCGCAACGCACGCCTCGTAGAACTCGATCGAATTGGGCAGCCCGATCGTCACGAACGAGTTCTTGGTGACCCCCATCGCGGCATACGCACGAGCGAGACGGTTGGTCCTCGACTCGAACTCGGTCCATGTGATGCGCTGATCGCCGCACGTGATCGCGATCCTGTCCGGCTGACGTGATGCATTGTCGGCAATCGCTCGGCTGTACGACAGCAGCGTCATGACTGCACATCCAACGCTTCGCTCTGCACGTCCAGCGCTTCGCTCTGCACACCCAGCGCTTCGCGCCAGGCGGTGTGCCAATGCTGGAGCATCGGTTCGATCGTGCCGAACACGAAGCGGCTGAGACCGGCCTCGGCACTGCGTTGGCACTGTTCGGCGACCGGGAAGTCCTCGCCTCCGAGGATCTTCGCCGCGACACTGGCACCCCCGTTGCGGGCTGCGCGCTCCTCGTCCGACGTCGCTGGACGGATGCTGGCCTCGGTCAACTCGACCGTGGACTCGCCGACATGCTGCCCCGGATAGATGCGCAGCATCTGACTGCTCACCGGCGTCTCGAGGATGACACAACTCGGGAAGAACATGTGCACGAGGGTCAACGGGGCCGGCTCGGGCCATTCGCTCTCGGGTTGATCGACGATCGTCTTCGCCGCGAACGTGGGAAACGCCCACCGGGCGTGGCGACCGAACGTGTCGTGCACGGCATGGTTCATCACGAAGGTGGCCAGTGACTCGCGGTGCAGAAATGCGACGTGATACGCCTCGAGGTTGACATCGACGGTGATCTTCCAGTTGGCCCGCAACACGAACCTCTGGGTGCAGATCACCTCGTGGGTGTCGTACGAATAGCCACCCAACTCGTCGGCGATGTCGGCGAAGTCGGCGGCCGTATCGGCATCGTCGGACAGACCGACGACGAGCAGACCGTGGATACTTGTCAGCGGCAGTGATATCAGGCCCAGTGTCGCCCGATCGATCTCTGCGAATGCCCATGCTTCGGGTTGGCCGACGAGTCCACCAGTTCCGTCATAGACCCAGGCGTGGTACGGACACGTGAATCGGCGAGCAGTGCCACAGCCATCGGCGACCTGTGCGCCGCGATGCGTACATGCATTCAGGAAGGCGCGTAGTTCGCCGTCGGCGTCTCGCGTGATGAGCACCGGGACGCCGGCCACTTCCTTCGTCACATAGGTGTTCGGTGCAGGCAGTTCACCTGCCCACCCGACGACATGACTGCCACGCCGAAACAGTATGTCGCGTTCACGTTCGAACCGCACGGGATCGGTGAACGCCGATGCCGGTTCGCTCATCGCGTGTGGCGCCGTGTCGAGCGAATCGCTGCGGATCCGGTCAACCATGCGCCGGGTCAGATCCGCAGGAAAGCGAGTCAGCGCTGCTGCCGGCACATCGTTCGGGTTCACGTCCAGATCAGTCATCGCGTTGTCGCCGGCGATGACGTGCTCCGGCCACCACGGCGGGGCGGCTTGCCTGGTTCGGATGGCGGGGTGCATGCACTCATGGCCAGCGACTGTACGTGTCAAGATGCTCCGATGAGCGACCAGAACCACAGAGAGGGAAAGTGGTCCGAGACCGACATCCCCGATCAGACCGGCCGAACAGCTCTGGTCACCGGAGCGAGTAGCGGAATCGGTCTGGAGACAGCACGCGCGCTGGCCGTGCGGGGTGCCCGGGTCCTGCTCGGCTGTCGCAATCCGGACAAGGCTGCGAAGGCGTTGGCGCAGATCCGCACCTCCGCTCCGGAGGCAGACGTCACGGTGGTCGCGATCGATCTCGCTGACCTGTCGTCGGTCGGTGCTGCGGCTGATGAGGTGACGGCGATCGCGCCGAACCTCGACCTGTTGGTCAACAACGCAGGCGTCATGGCCATTCCGTTGCAACACACGGCAGACGGTTTCGAGATGCAGTTCGGCACCAATCACCTCGGTCATTTTGCTCTCACAGGTCTGCTTCTGGACAGGCTCGACGCAACGCCTGGAGCACGCGTCGTCACCGTCAGTAGCACCGGACACAAGATGGGCCGCATTGCCTTCGATGATCTCGACGCGAGTGCGGGCTACCACCGCTGGTTGCGGTACGGCCAGAGCAAGGTTGCGAACCTTTTTTTCACCTACGAGTTGCAACGTCGTCTCGAGCTGGTGAAGTCGACCACGATCGCGCTCGCGTGCCATCCCGGTGGAGCGACGACCGAGCTCTCCCGAGACGCCGGGTTGCTGATGAAGTTGTTCCAGCCAGCGGCCGACCTGATGATGCAATCTGCGGCGATGGGCGCCCTGCCGACGCTCCGTGCGGCCACCGATCCAGCCGCCGAGGGCGGCGAGTTCTACGGCCCCGATGGATTGACCGGCATGCGCGGTTGGCCGGTCACGGTTCACTCGAGCGCGTACAGCCACCGCACCGATGTCGCCGCGCAACTGTGGGTGGTCTCCGAAGAAATGACGGGCGTTTCCTACCTGGACTGACGGCGCTTCGCCACGCATGAGCATGTCTCACCGGACCGGCGTGTTCAACGCGCCGGTTGCTTCGATCACATCAGATGGTCTGTGGAGTCCTCGGGAACGAGGCTCGGCCCGATCGCGCGCGTCCGGCCGAGCCGGCCTCAGCAACCTGCTCGGGATTGGCGTCGAGATCACGCCACCAGCCGGTGAATAGCAAGACTGCGATCATCACCACGAACGCTGCGGCGTCCAGCATCATCGTGGTGCGGAATCCAATGGCATCGCCGAGCGAACCGAGGGCCTGAGTGCCGATCGGGATTCCGGCCAGGACGCCGAGCAGGTAGAAGCTGACCGCCCGTCCCCGGTACTCGTCAGGAACCGCACCTTGGATCAAGGTGTTCAACGCGATGGCGATCTGCAGATGTCCGACCCCACAGATGAAGTACGCGAGTTGTCCGATTGCGTACGAGTGTGTGAGTGGGAGCAGGCCGACGCCGATCACGAAGAGTGCGAGCGCGCCGACCGCCTGGACCGAGCGCCGCAACCGGTCGTTCCAATGGATTGCGACGACGGAGCTGACGAGCGCCCCGACGCCGAGGGCCGTCAACAGGCCGGCATTGCCCTCACTCGAGTGGGCGAACAGGCGCTCCGAGACCGCTGAGGCCACGTACTGCAGGGACTGTCCGAACGTCGAAGCCGCGAGGGCGAGGAACACAGCGATTCGCAACGGTCGTCTGTTCCAGATGTAGGCAGCACCTTCCTTCAAGCCGGCGAGCACCTTCTGGGCGCGTGCATGAGTGTCATTCGTTCGGGGATGGACGACCACGAGCGCACCGATGACCAACAGGTATGTGAGCGCGTTGCAGAGGATGGCAGCACCGATCCCACCGAATTTGACGATCAAGCCGCCGAATGCCGGACCAATGGCACGCGCCATGGTGAACTGGACGCTGTTCAGTCGAACCGCCTGCAGCATGTCCTCGTTCGGAACCAGCAGCGGGACGAACGACTGCCACGCAGCCGTCTGGAACCCGGCCGCGACCCCGTTGACGAAGCCCATCAGAACGATCCATCCGGGAGTCACCATGTGTCCGAGGTACATGCCCCACAGGACGAAGGCGGTGGCCATCTGCAGGCTCTGCGTGATCTGCAGAACGGTCTGGCGGGAAACCCTGTCGGCCAATACGCCTGCGTAGGGAGTCAGCAACAGCGCAGGTACCAGCGTGACCACCGTCGACAGGCCGAGCCATGAGCCGCTGTTCGTCAGGTCGTACAACAGCGCTTGAACAGCAATCAGCTGCATCCAACTGCCGCCATTGCTGATCGCCGCTGCGCTGAAGAACAGGGCGAAGTCTCGATGACGGAAAATCTTCAGCGATCCGGTCTTCGGTGGTGT
>JAYTOM010000110.1:0-2627 GCA_043747765.1 Actinomycetota bacterium | reverse complement strand
CTCGACGACGTCAATTCGTGGCTCAGCAGTCGAATCGCCGGATCGGGCGGCAGGTATTCGCTCTGGAACGTGTCCCACATGATTCCGGTGCTGATCTCTGTGCCGCTGTCCTCGGTGATGTGCTGGATGGTCTTGGAGAACTCGATCTGCAGCCGTCGGGGAAGGTCGAAACCGTGCTCGGCCTTCATCACGTAGGCAACGCCGCCCTTGCCGCTCTGGCTGTTGACGCGGATCACGGCCTCGTAGCTCCGGCCGACGTGCTTCGGATCGATCGGCAGGTACGGAACGCCCCACGTTTCGTAGTCGTCCGGCTTGTGGCCCTTCGCTGCCGCCTCGGCGTACAGGGCGTCGAAGCCCTTCTTGATCGCATCCTGGTGGCTGCCGCTGAATGATGTGTAGACGAGGTCACCGACGTATGCGTGGCGGGCGTCAACGGGCAGACGGTTGCAGTATTCGGCGACCCGACGCAGCGCGTCGATGTCGCTGATGTCCAACTCGGGGTCGATGCCCGTGGCGAACAGGTTCATCGCCAGATTGACGACGTCGACGTTGCCGGTTCGCTCGCCGTTGCCGAACAGCGTTCCCTCGACGCGGTCGGCGCCGGCCATCACGCCGAACTCGGCAGCGGCAACTCCGGTACCGCGATCGTTGTGAGGGTGCAGACTGACAACGACACTCGACCGGTTGCGTACGTTACGGCAGAACCACTCGATCACGTCGCCGTACGTGTTCGCGGTGTAGCACTCGACGGTTGCCGGCAGGTTGAAGATGATCGGGCGGTCGGGTGTCGGTTCGATCACGTCCATCACCGCGTGGCAGATGTCCAGGGCGTATTGCGGCTCGGTCAGGGTGAAGCTCTCCGGCGAGTACTCGTACCGGATCGCGCTGCCTGGCAGGGTCTCTTCCAGCTTGCGGGCCATCTTCGCGGCGTTGACGGCGATGGCTGTGATGCCGTTCTGGTCGAGATTGAAAACGACCTCGCGTTGCAGCGGATTGGTCGAGTTGTAGAAGTGCACGATTGCCTTGCGCACGCCTTTCAGGCTCTCGTAGGTGCGCTCGATCAGTTCCTGACGACACTGCGTGAGAACCTGGATGGTCACGTCGTCGGGAATCAGGTCTTGTTCGATCAGCTGCCGGACGAAATCGAAATCGGGCTGACTGGCGGCAGGGAAACCGACCTCGATCTCCTTGAAACCCATCTGCACCAGGGCATCGAACATCCGTCGTTTCCGCTCGGGATCCATCGGGTCGATCAAAGCCTGGTTGCCATCACGCAGATCGACGCTGCACCACAACGGAGCCTTCGTGACCCGGTTGTCCGGCCACGTGCGGTCCGTGAGCGACAGTGGGAGCCACGCCTGATATTTCTCGAACGGCATCTTCTTCGGCGTGACATTCTGCGGTGGCATTTCGTGCTCCCTGTGCGGTGCTGGTTTGTGCGGTGCTGGTTTGTGCGGTGAGTTCTGAAAAGCAAAAAACCCCCTGCGCTCAGCGCAAGGGGTCGGCGGACGCGATATGTGGCGCTCGCCCTATGGAAGAAGGAGGCCGATCAGGAGACTCATCGCTCTCGACACTACCCAGCAACTCCGAGTCCCGCAACCGGAAATTCGCGACGTGCTTCGGACAGTCACCTTCTGGCCTCTCATCGTCGGCGGCTACCTTCGGGGAGCGATGGTCACCTTCAAGCTCGACACACAACTTCGATCATTCGCCGGCGCAGCTGCCGAGGCGGCAGAGTTGGCAGAGGCGGGCGTCGATGGGTTGTTCACGTTCGAGGGCCCACACGACGGCTTCGTGCCGTTGATCGTGGCCGCAGGTGCGTTCGGTGCTGATGCGGCGAGGAGACTCGACCTGTACACCAACGTCGCGATCGCGCTGCCACGCAATCCGATGCAACTCGCCTATCTCGCCAACGATCTACAACTGCTCAGCGGCGGTCGATTCATGCTCGGCCTCGGCTCGCAGATCAAACCGCAGATCGAGAAGCGGTTCGGCGTGCCCTTCGACCCACCCGTCGCGCGCATGCGCGAATTGGTGCTGGCAATGCGGGCGATCTTCGCGGCGTGGGGCACCGGCGAGCGGCTCCGCTTCGAAGGAGAGTTCTACCGGCACACGCTGCTGACGCCGATGTTCGATCCTGGCCCGAATCCGGCGGGTCCGCCGCCGATCTGGCTCGGCGCGCTCGGCCCGCGTATGACGCAGATGACCGCGGAGGTCGCCGACGGCCTGTTGGTCATGCCGTTCAGCTCCGAGAGGTTCTTCAACGAGAACACGCTGCCCAACCTCACCATCGGACTCGAGCGAGCCGGACGATCGCGCAACGACATCTCGGTCACCAGTCAAGCAATCGTCTGTGTCGGACGCGACGCATCGGAGTACGCCGCAGCGGTCGGCGGTGTCAAGGGACTGCTGTCGTTCTACGGTTCGACGCCGGCATATCGGCCGGTGCTCGACGCGCACGGATGGGGCGACCTGCACACCGAACTGAACACGCTCTCCAAGCAGGGTCGGTGGGTGGAGATGATCGGATTGATCGACGACGAGATGCTGCAGACGATTGCGGTCTGTGGCACACCGACGGAGGTCGCCGGTCAGCTGAAGCGACGGTTCGAGGGCGTGGCTGACCG
>JAYTOM010000109.1:0-10638 GCA_043747765.1 Actinomycetota bacterium | reverse complement strand
TTCGGTTCGCGTTCGAGGGCCATCTGGTCGACGGCTTCGAGCACGGCGAGGCCTTTGGTCATGTGGTCCAGGTCAGCCACGAGTGGCGCCAGTGAATCGACCGATTCGACCTGATTGACGATGTCCAGCTCGCGGCCTTCGTGGAGGAGCAGACGAACGTGGCTCATCGGCTCCAGACGTCCGCCGAACTTCGAATGTGTCTTCCGCACACCCTTGGCGACAGCTCGCACCTTGCCGTGGCCCTCGGTGAGCAGCACGATGATCCGGTCCGATTCGCCGAGTTTGTAGGTGCGCAGGACAACTCCGGAGTCCCGGTACAGACGGCTCATCGGATGCCGTTCATCGGATGCCGCCGAAACGGCGATGGCGACGGGAGAACTCGTCGATCGCGTGCTCGACGTGGGCCGCGGCGAGAACATTCCAGTGGGTCTCGACGGACACGATCTCGGAGTACGCCAGTTCCCAGACGAGCGAAGGGGGCAGGTGCTCGGGCGGTCCGAGAATGATCGTCAGGTCGGGCTCAACCGGCGCCGGGGCCATCAAGACAGCCGCGAGCGCTGTCTCGTCGATCGCGTCGAGCGGCAGGTCACGCAGCTGATCGACCGCTTCGAGGATGCGGCGCCTGCCGTCCGCCGACGGATCGACGATCACGGTGCAGCCCTCGCGGACATCGATCGTCCGCTTCGTCTGCGATTGTCCGTGAGCAACCCCACCGGACGAGAACGGGCGCAGGGTCAACCACATCGCTCCGGCGTGGGCGACGACCTTGGCCAGATCGTTGCGCCGGGCGGCCCACAGGTCGACGCCGAGATCATCCCACTCCTGCGTGGTGCCACCGACGACCAGCACGTGGCGCAGGCCCGAACCCTCGCCGACCCCCTCCCCCGCGCTGGAACGCTTCTTCGCCATGCCTCGATTCTCACACGTCGGCGAGGGAACTGACGCGCAGAGGTTCGGCGCTTCACCGGACGGAGAGCAACGGGATCGACGGGTAACGTCAGTGTGCTGTGATTGTTGCCCCGATCCCTTCCTTGTCGTCGCGTTCGGGACCCCACGTCGCATGCATCATGGACGGCAACGGCAGGTGGGCAAAGGCCCGTGACCTCCCGCGGACCGACGGCCATACCGAAGGCGAGGAGAACCTGGCCACGGTTGTCAGGGCGGCCGTGAAACGCAATGTGGGTTGGCTGACGGCTTTTGGGTTCAGTACCGAGAACTGGCGCCGGCCGCGCACCGAGGTACGGCACATCCTCGCTCTGCACGAGAAACTCTTCGGACGGGTCGCCGAGTTGAACGAGCTGAATGTTCGGATCCAGTGGATCGGTCGCCCGTTCGACTCGCCCGAGGCCAGAACTCCTCGGTTCGTGCAGCGCGCAATTCACAAGGCGATCGCCGATACGGCGACGAACACGGGAATGACCCTGACGATCGCCTTCGACTACGGCAGCCGCACAGAGCTGGCCGGGGCAGCCCGTCGCATCGTCGCCGACGGTGTTCCGGCGACGACCGAGAACCTCCAGGACCGCCTGTATCTGCCTGGTCTGCCGGACGTCGACGTGCTCGTGCGAACATCCGGCGAAATGCGAATCTCCAACTTCTTGCTCTGGCAGATCGCCGGCACGACGGTGTACTTCACGGAGAAGGCGTGGCCGGACTTCGATGAGCTTGAACTCGACGCTGCGCTGGCTCTGCTCGCCGTGCCCTGAGGCCGAGCTCAGGGAAGTTCGGCGGTGGCGAGTGTCAGGCCGTGATCGTTGACGACTGACACGGCGCGGACATCGTCGATGGTGTTCGCGATCGGCACCGCCCAGATCCCCGACCCTTCCGCTCCGACCGGCCATGAAGCAACGTCGTGTGCGGTTCCGTCGGTGAGGTGCACGACGCAGTGGTATCTGCCCTGGTCGAGGTGAGCGACCGACATCGTCAACACGAGCTCACGTCCGGCGACCAATGACACCGAACCATGTTGGGCACCGGCCGAATCGACCAGGTCGGCGTACCGCAACGACGCCTGTCGGCCGCTCACTGACTGCGTGGCGTGTGTCGAGCCGGTCGGATCACGGCGGACGAAGGTGCCGATCGACAACCCGACTGCGAGCAGCACGAGCGCAGCTGCGATGGACATCCATGGACGGATCCTTCGTACGCGAACCTGCTGGCGTACGGCGAGCGACTCCGTGACGCGTTGTTCGAAGCCGACCGGCGGCTCGCCTTCGGGAGCGAGCAGGGTCAGCCGATCAGCGGCTGCCGACATCTGCTGCAGCTCGGTGGTGCAGCGCTCGCACATGGCTGCATGAGCGATCAGGACATCGCGTTCCCGTGCCTCCAAGATCTCGAGCGCGAGCTCGGCGACGCTTGCATCGAAGTCGTCGCAGGTGACCGGTCGATCAACGGGTCGCGCTGAATGTTCAGACATCGTCCGCTCCGGTCTCGATCAATTCACGTCGCACTCGCATCAGCGCGGTGCGGAGTCGCGTCTTTGCCGTGCCGATCGGGATGTTCTCCATATGGGCGATCTCGGCAGTGGTGTGTCCGGCCAGCGATGCCAAGATCAGGGCTCGTCGTTGCTCTTCCGGCAAGGCGGCGAGGACCTCGCGCAGCTTGGCAACTTCGGTGCGGGCGATACCCAAGTCCTCGACGGACTGTCGATCGTGAGGGAGCAACGACATCAGTTCGAACGGATCGGTCGGTTGGCTGCGGTTGGCCCGGAACACGTCGATGCACAGCCGACGCGTGATCGTGAGCATCCAGACGCGGACCGACGCGCGGCGCGGGTCGTAGCTCTCTGCATGTTTCCATACCCGTTCGAACGTCTGTTGGGACAGGTCCTCGGCCAGCCGGTTGTCGCGACACATCGTGAACGCCAGCCCGTAGACCGTTCGCTGGTGACGACGAACGAACACCTCACCGGCGCTCTGATCGCCGAGCGCCATCGCGCCGAGGAGCGCCCCGTCGTCGAGACGTTGGGCGTGGGACGTCCACATCATGATTCGGCTACCACGACTGAACTGTACGGCCGACGGACAGAGAAGGATTGCGCAGTCCAACACCGTCGCCCCGACAACATCCGGCCTGACCAACCGCGTCCTCCCCGGTTCCTGATTAACGCGGGGGTAGCGTCGGGCGTCATGCCCGCCAACGACATCCGCACCGCGCTGGCGGCCGTCACGGGTGCGCTGCCCGCCGCTGAGGAACGGCCCGGTCAGCTGCAGATGGCCGAGGCAGTTGCTGGCGCGATCCACAACAAACGTCACCTGGTCGTTGCCGCTGGGACGGGAACGGGCAAGACGATGGGCTACCTCGTTCCGTCCGTGCTGGCTCGCAAGCACGTGATGGTCGCGACAGCAACGAAGGCGTTGCAGGATCAGTTGGCGAACAAGGACCTCCCCTTTCTCGCTCAGCATCTCGGCGTGCCCTTCGACTGGGCGATCCTCAAGGGACGCAGCAACTACATCTGCCTGCAACGCCTGCGCGAGCTACAGCCCACCACGGGTGCACAGCTGGAGCTGGACGACATCGCGCCGGTCGTCAAGGTCGAGATCAAGCGACTCGGTGAGTGGGCCAAGACGACGACCACGGGTGATCAGGCCGAACTCGACTGGTTGCCGACTGACAAGGCGTGGCAATCGGTTTCGGTCGGCAGCGAGGAGTGTCCGGGAGCAGCCCGTTGTCCGATGGGCGATCCGTGCTTCGCCGAAGCGGCGCGTCGGAAGGCCGCCGTCGCCGATGTCGTCGTCGTCAACACGTACCTGTATGGACTGCATGTCGCCAGCGGTGGCGTTCTCCTCCCCGAGCACGACGTCCTGATCGTGGACGAAGCGCATTCGCTGGAAGACATCATGAGCGACACGGTCGGCATCGCGATCGCCAGCGGCAGGTTTGCAGCCCTCAGCGTCACGTTGCGCCGCATCATCGACGACCCTGGCATGATCGCCTCCGTGATCGAGAGCGGCGTCGCTCTCCGCGAATCGATCGCGCCGTTCACCGGACAGCGTTTGCCGTTTCCCCTACCGAATATCATCGCCGATGCACTGCTCACGGGACGGCAGTGCATCGACAACGCGCAGTCGTCGCTCCGCGCGATCGACACGACCGTGGAGGAAGCCAAACAGCGCCGACTCCGCGCCCAGACGCAATCGACCCGATTGATCGACGACATCGACCGGGCAATCGGCAAGAACGACGGGTACGTCGCATTCGTGTCAGGGTCGCGCGAGATGCCCCGTCTCGAGATTGCTCCACTCGACGTCGGCCCCACCCTGAAAAATGGGATCTGGGATGCGCACACCGCGGTTCTGACGAGCGCGACGATCCCCGCGTCGCTGACCGACCGTGTCGGTCTGCCCGCCGATGCGGTCGACGTGATCGATGTCGGCAGCCCCTTCGACTATGCGAACAATGCGATCCTGTACTGCGCGCTGCACATGCCGGATCCGCGCTCGCCGCAGTTCGCAGCGGCCGTGGCTGATGAATTGGTGGCGCTGATCGCAGCCGCAGGAGGGCGAACCCTTGCGTTGTTCACCAGCTGGAAGGCGATGGACGCCGCCGCAGCGGCGGTGCGCGACCGGGTCGCGAACACCATCATCACCCAGCGCGACATGCCGAAGAACGCGTTGGTCAAGGCGTTCAGTAACGACGAGTCGTCGTGCCTGTTCGCCACCGCCGGCTTCTTCCAAGGTGTGGACATTCCGGGCCGAACGCTGTCGCTCGTGACCATCGACCGACTGCCGTTTCCTCGACCCGACGATCCGCTGCTGTCTGCTCGTCGGGAGCTGCTCGGCGCGAAGGCGTTCAGCCAGATCGACATTCCGCGTGCGTCCACCCTGCTGGCCCAGGCGACCGGTCGATTGATCCGAACGGCGACCGACCGCGGGGTCGTCGCTGTGTTCGACCCGCGCCTCGGCAAGGCGAACTACCGATGGGACATCGTCAAGGCCCTGCCACCGATGAAGCGAACCCGCGCACGCGCTGAGGTCGAAGCGTTCCTCCGCGAGATCACTGCCTGACCCGCACAAACCGGACCGCCAGCGGGACGAACCGGCGCGTGACGGGCGACCGGCGGGCTGGCACGCGCTAAAGCGTCAGCTGAGCAGGCGGTAACCGAGGCCGCGGACCGTAACGAGAAGCTTGGGCTCGTCCGGGTGATCCTCGATCTTCAGACGCAGGCGGCGAACGTGAGCATCGACCAGGCGACTGTCGCCGAGGTATTCGTAGCCCCAGACGCGCTCGAGGAGCTGATCTCGAGAGAGCACCGCACCGGCATGTTCGGCGAACTCGCACATCAGCCGGAACTCGGTCTTGGTCAGGCTGAGCTCGACGCCACCCTTGAGGACGATGCCTTGGGCATGACGGACGTCGACATCACCGAAGATCACAGGCTTCGCGCCGGCCGGCGGAATCTCCTGCAATTGCACCCGGCGGAGTTGGGCGCGAATACGAGCAGCGAGCTCTTTCGGAACCACGGGCTTGGTGACGTAGTCGTCGGCCCCGGCCTCGAGGCCGACCACCAGATCGTGGGTGTCGGTCTGCGCAGTCACGATGATGATCGGCACGATGCTGCGCGCCCGCATTGCCCGGCACACGTCGAATCCGGAGATGTCGGGGAGGCGCAGGTCGAGAAGGACGAGGTCGGGTTCGCGCTCGTTGAACGCCTCGAGTCCGCTCTTGCCGTCCGGTGCCTCGCGCACGTCGTAGCCTTCGTCCTCGAGCGCGAGACGCAGGGCCAGGCGGATCGAATCGTCGTCTTCGATGAACAACAGTGATTGCACGGTTTCCCCATTCGGTCTCGAGATTCTGTTACACGAATCGCGCACGTCGGACGATGGCTCGTCACATAGCCCGACCATCATTACCCGTGTTCACGCTGCTTCGGTGGGGTACCTTCCTCCCCCTGGTGCTCCACCGGCAGCGGGGAACCCATCACTCCGATCAGGTCGATGATCTGCTGTCCCTGGTCTGATTTGACGATTCTCCGAGTACCGAAGTTCGCTAGCCCGAATGCCGCTGAAGGTCGAGGTCGAGATGTCCGAACCCGTGATCACCGTCCGACTCGACCGAGTTCTCGGAACTGTCGTGGCAACCATGTCCGGAGCGCTGACCACCTACGATCAGATCGATGAGCTCCGACACACGCTCGACGATGTGCCGCGTGGCTTCAGTCTGATCATCGAGCTCGATGCGATGACGACGCTCACCTCGAGGAGTTTGGCCTGTTTGCGCGATCTCGCCCTTGCCGCCACGCGCGAGGGAATACGGATGATCCTCGTCAGCGAGTCGCTCGATGTCCGCGCCAACCTGATCCTGGCCGATCTCGACTCGCTTGCCCCGGTGCTGCACAACTTGGCCCAGGCCGACCAAATCGTCGCGGCAGCTGCGTAGGCGAACGCCACGTAGCTGCTGCGTCCATCTCATCCTTCGATCTCCGATTTCGAGCGGGCGGACTTGGCTGAATCGACACGTCGGCCCACGAGTGAACCGACAACCGAACTCGCAACTCCGGCACGTGAGCCGACAACGCGACGTCCGAGCGGTAACACTGGCGGGGTGATCCGCCGGAAGTTGCTCCCTCGCGCGCTCAGCCTGCGAACCCGGTTCACGCTGTTTCTCGGACTCACGGCCTTCGTCACCTCGACGGCGTTGACAGTGCTGACATTCACAACGGCACGCAGCTACCTGCTCGACCAGCGGTCATCGGTGGCCCAGGGCCAGACATTCGCCAACGCGTCGGCGGCCCTCAACGGATTCCGCTTCGGCGTGACCAGTGACGATATTCGGGCCTTCATCAACAGCGTGCGGACCGATGACGACGGCTTCGCCCTGATCTACGTGGACGGCCACGTGTATCCCAAGAACCAGGCCACACCGGAGTCCTTTCCCGCGCAGCTGATCGCCCAGGTGTTGGACGGACAAACCGGTCAACAGCGTTTCTCCCTGAACGGCAAGCCGTATCTTGCGGTCGGTGTCAGCATCCGCTCGATCAACGCTCAGTATTTCGAGGCCTATTCGCTGTCGAACACCGACTACGTGATCCGGGTCATCGGTACTGCGCTCGTGATCGGCTCGATCGTGATCACCCTGCTCGCGGCCGCCCTCGGCTGGTGGGCCAGTCGACGCCTGCTCAAGCCGGTCAGTCGGGTGGCGGCAGCAGCTGGCGGCATCGCCTCGGGAGGTCTGCACACACGCTTGACGCCGGAAAGTGACCCGGAACTCAATCGGTTGGCGCAATCATTCAACGACATGGCCGACACGATGCAGAGCCGGATCGAGCGCGAGGCACAGTTCGCATCCGACGTCAGCCACGAGTTGCGATCGCCCATCACTGCGCTCAGTGCAGCTGTCGAGGTCTTGGATGCACGACGAGCAGACCTGCCGGACAGGACCCAGCAGGCTCTGGACGTGGTCGTCGACCAGGTCCGACGGTTCGACCAGATGGTGCTCGATCTGCTCGAGTTGTCTCGGATCGACGCTGGCGTGACAGACATCAATCGGGAGGAGTTGCACCTCGACGAGATCGTCCGCCGCATCGCCCAGCGATACGGTTTTGCCGACGTACCGGTCGACGTCGATCCCAGCACCAACACCAACATCTGGATCGACAAGCTCCGACTCGAACGAATCCTGGCCAACCTGCTGGACAATGCCCGTCACCACGGCGGGGGCCCGACACGGATCAACATCGCGCCCGACAAGGGCGGCGGATTGCTGATGAGCGTCGAGGACAGCGGTCCGGGTGTCGCTCGCGGGGAACGTCAGCGAATCTTCGAGCGGTTCGCACGCGGCACGGCAGCTCGACATCGCGTCGGCACGGGACTCGGACTGGCCCTCGTCGCCGAACATGCTCAGGCCCTCGGCGGCGACGCGTGGGTCGAGGACAAGAGTGGTGGGGGTGCGCGATTCGTGGTCCGCCTGGTCAACGAGGGTCCGGTTCACGAGCGAGCTCCGACCGAGCGCGCCGTCGCCGCACCGCCGCGCAGCCAGCGGACCCGAGCATCGAGATGATGCGGGAGCGGGTGCTTGCGATGTGCGCGCTGCTCGTTGGTCTGATCGGGTTTGTCGTTGCGTGCGGTGCGCCGAAGTCCGGCGGCTTCACCGAGATCGACCGATCGAAGATTCCGGCGCCGCTGTCGGCAACGACCACGACGACAACGACGACATCCACCACGATGCCGAGCACCACCACAACGATTTTCGAGCCGGCCAGTACCACCACCTTCGTCCCCGTTCCGACGACCATCGATTCTGCATTGACAACGCTGTACTTCATTGCCGGCAAGGATCAACTGTTCGGGATCGAGACACGTCTAGCGCGTAAGCCATCCGCTTCGCAGGTGATGGCAGCGCTGGAGGCAGGGCCGACCGGCGCAGGCGCCCAAGGCCTTCATTCGGCCATCCCTCGAGGGCCTGTTCCTGTGGTCACCGAGGACCTCGGGCACGGACTCGTGACGATCGACCTGAGCCCAAATTTCCTCACGGACACCGGAGGGGATCAACGCTTGGCGATCGGCCAGATCGTGTTGACGATGACGCAGCTCAGCGGCGTCTCCCAGGTGACCTTCACCCAGAACGGCGCCAAGGTCAAGGTGCAGTTGGCGCACGGTCAGCTGAGCGACGACGGTGCCGTCCTCTACGCTGCCGACTACTCACAGCTGCTGCTCTCGACAGCGCCGACCACGACCACTTCGGTCAGCACGACCTCGGTCAGTATCGCGCCAGCGCCGACCACGGGTCCTTCCGCGACATCGGCAGCGACAACTCTGACAGCGGACCCGAGCATCTCACCGACCCAGACCACGTTGCCTCGCGGCTGAATCAACTCGCGGTCCAAGCAACTCGCCGCTGAAGCACCGCGTGGCTGAAGCACCGCCCGACCGAAGCTCGCAGAGGGTGTCAGTAACCGAGCCGCTCGATCCGGTCTGGTTTGCGCTGCCAGTCCTTGTCGACCTTGACGAACAGCTCGAGGAAGGCGCCTTTCGGCATCTGTGCCCGAGCGCGTTGGCCGACCTCTTTGAGGACAGCGCCGTGCTTGCCGATGACCATCCCCTTCTGACTCTCTCGTTCGACGATGATCTCGCAGCGCACTCGCGGCCACTCCCACTCGGTGATCCGGGTCGCGATGGAATACGGCAGTTCGTCCTCGAAGATGGCCAGCAACTGCTCGCGCACGAGTTCTGCGACCCACTCCTCTTCGGGGATGTCGCTGATCGTGTCGATGTCGAAGTAGGCGGGACCTTCCGGCATCAGCGAGGCGAGGTGCGCGAGCAGTTCCGGCACGCCATCGCCCGTCTTGGCCGAGACTGGAAAGTAGGCGGCAGCTTCCAGATGTCCGGCGCGGATCAGCTGCTTGAGCACGTTCTGCTTCGATGCGGCGTCGACCTTGTTGACGACGACGACGGCCTTGGTGATGTCGATCCGGGTCGCGACCCATTGATCGCCGGAGCCGAATGGCATCGTCGCGTCGATCACGAGACACACGACATCGACGTCTTCGGCGGACTCGAGCGCTGTCGCGTTGACGCGCTTGCCGAGTGCCGTCACCGGTTTGTGCAGACCTGGCGTGTCGACGAAGACGAGTTGCGTGTCCGGAAGGTTGACAATGCCGCGGACGCGCTTGCGCGTGGTCTGGGGCTTGTCGCTGACGATGCTCACCTTCTGACCGCACACGGCGTTGAGCAGCGTGCTCTTACCGACATTGGGTCGGCCGACGAAGGTGATGAATCCGGAACGCATTCCGACCAGCCTACGGGCGCCCCGGAATCGAACGGGGCCGCTGGACCCGGCTGGAACGTCGGCCAGACCGCGGCTGCAACGCCCGCTAGACCTTGCTAGACCTTGCTATCCCGGCCGGCCCAGAACGGGGCACGCAGTTCGCGCTTGAGGATCTTGCCACTGCCTGTCTTCGGGAGCTCGTCGGTCCATGCGATGGAACGCGGGATCTTGTAGCCGGCCAGCTTCTCCTTGGCGTGCGCTGTGACATCGGCATCGGTCAGGCCGGCGCCCTCGCGCTGGACCACGACGGCATGGACCGTCTCGCCCCACTCGTCGCTCGGGATGCCGAAGACGGCGCTCTCGTAGATGTCCGGGTGAGCTTCGAGTGCTGCCTCGATCTCGGCCGGGTAGATGTTCATGCCACCCGAGATGATCATGTCCTTCTTGCGATCGCAGATGTAGAGAAAACCTTCGTCGTCCCAGTAGGCGATGTCACCGACTGTCTGATAGCCGTGCTTCTGATCGGCCTCGAACTTGTCGTGCTGCTTGTAGTAATCGGCGAACACCGCCGGACTCTTCACGAACAGCTCGCCCGGATGATCCGGGCCGGTGCCCGTGATCTCATTGCCGTCGTCGTCGAACAACTTGATGTCAACGAGTGGGGCGGGCTTGCCGCACGAGCCAGGCTTGCGGAGTTGATCCTCGGGACGAAGCACGCAGTTGACACTCAGTTCGGTGCTGCCGTACACCTCGAACAGCGAGTCGTGGGGGAAGTCGGCGAGATACATCTGCTTCAGGGCGAAGCTCCACGGCGCCGCATTGGCGATCATCCGCTTCATCGATGACGTGTCGTACTTCGCCTTCACGTCGGCCGGAAGTGAACAGATCATCCGGATCGGAGTCGGCGCACTGAACGTCGACGTGACGTGGTAC
>JAYTOM010000108.1:0-30443 GCA_043747765.1 Actinomycetota bacterium | reverse complement strand
GATCCCTTGTGACGACCCGTCCGACCTCTCAGGCCAGGTGGAGCAACAACTGGAACTCGCGCGGGCGGAGTTCCACCAGCTGACCCGCCAACGAGACAGTGTACGCAGAAGGGTCTGACGACGATGTCGATGTCGGCATCGCGAGCGGTCACCAACACGATCGGCAATTCGGCGTGCTGCGAGCGCAACAACCGACACAGCGTGAAGCCGTCGATGTCAGGCAGACCTGCATCGAACAACACGAGATCGGGGCTGAACTCCGCAGCGAATCCCGCCACGTCGGCGCCACGGCTGTGCAATGTCACGCCGAACCCGTGTGCCTCGAGGGCGTCGTGCATCGCAGTGCCGATTGCAGCATCGTCCTCGACGAGCGAGATGTTTCACTGACGCATGACAGACAACGTACGAAAGATTGCTGCCGCTGATGCACCGGCGGTGGCGCGCATCGATGTTTTACCCAGAATTGACGCTGCGCGCGTCCAGCGCACAACATTGCGTCCCCTAGCGTTGCGCCGTGAAATCCGACGCGAACATCGTCCGACGCGGCGAAACGGGGATGCCCAACGTTGTCATACCGATGGCCGTGGGGATTGGCGTTGCGGCAGCGTCAATGGGATTGGCGGTCGCCGTGAACGGCGATGCGCACGTGCTGTCGTTCTTCACGTCGCATCGACCCACCTGGTTGGTCGACACAGCCAAGGGCGTCACGATGGTCGGCGATGTGACAGTTCTCGCGCCCCTTGCCCTGCTGGCCGGCGTCGTGCTCTGGCGCCGCCGTGCCGGCCTCGTGATGGCGTTCGCTCCGTTGTTCGCATTCCTCGCCGCGGGTTTCGTTGCTGCTGTCGGCAAGTCGGTGATCGGCCGCAGCCGCCCACCGCTCGCCTGGCGTCTCGTCACCGAGACCGAGCCGTCGATGCCCTCTGGCCACACGACGGAGGGGACGACGTTCTACATCGCACTGGCCATCGTCCTGGTCATCGTCCTCCGCAGCCGGGCGACCGGCGGGCGTGTTCTCGCGGCAGGCGCAGTGGTCCTCAGCGTGGCAATCGGCCTGAGTCGACTCGAACTGGGTGTGCATTGGCCGACGGACGTGACCGTCAGCTGGCTGCTCGGCGCATCGATTGCTGTCGCCACCGTTGCGGTCGCAACCGCTGTCGACAAGAAATGGCCATCCCTCGGTTCAGGGCGCCTGGGGTCGTCGATGGGTGAACGTCGTCGAGCAGAACAGGCCGTAGGCGACGAAACCGGCTCCGACGACGACGACCACGACGCGACCCCAGCTGGCAACCGCCAGAAGTCGTAGAGCCCCGTCGAGTCCGGTCGCCTGCTGGGGGTCATACGTGATGGCTGCGCGCAGGAGGAAGAAGCCGATCAGGCCGATTCCGATGCCGCGCCCGACCTCACCGATGACACCGAGCCTCTCTGTCCACGCCAGCCGTTGCCGGGACAGGCCGCCGAGATCGAGTTCGTCGTTCACATCCTGCTTGACGCCCTTGCCGATGCGGTAGAGACCTGCCGCGAGCACGATCACTCCGACCGCACCGATCAGGAGTCGACCACCCGTATGGCTCATCACAGGACCGGAGATCGACTCCACCTTGGTGTTGCCGTTGGAGCTCCCCGTAGCGCTCCTTGCGAGCGCAAAAGCGGTCAACGCAAGCGTCGTATAGATCACAGCGCTGATCGCATATCCGATGCGCTTGACCATCGCCTCAGCATCGGTACCGCCTGGCATCATTGCCGAAACGACTCTCCATGCCGGACGCCAAGGCCCTGCACCCGAGCAGGAGCGCACGCAACCACCTGCTGGCATTTGGCCAAGAGCAGCCGGATCAGTCCGTCGCGTGTGGACGTCGTACTCGACATGGACGGTCTCACCGATGTGGCTTCACGACCAGCCGGCACGTTCGCCCTCGGTATGGGACAGTGGCTGGGAATTGCCGCTGCACTGCTCGGCGACCCACCGATCCTGATGTTCGACGAGCCGGCAACGGACTCGACCCGGAAGGGATCCTGTGGATCCGCAACCTGCTCTGCTCGCTGGCGATGGAGGGCAGAACCATTTTCCTGTCGAGCCACCCGATGTCGGAGATGGCGCAGACTGCCGATCAGTCGATCGTCGTCGGCCGGGGTCGACTGATCATCGCCGACAGCGTCGCCAATGTGCTCGGTGGAGGCCTGGCCAGGG
Source organism: Actinomycetota bacterium (assembly GCA_043747765.1). Taxonomy (GTDB): domain Bacteria; phylum Actinomycetota; class Acidimicrobiia; order Acidimicrobiales; family Ilumatobacteraceae; genus WLMZ01. Next base: position 28,255 of record JAYTOM010000108.1, on the reverse strand, counting down.
TTCGGATGGAGACACCCCAGTTTCGCGAACTGGCGACCGTGCTCGACGCCACGGAGCCGTGGTCAACGATGACGACGGAGTACTTGAGGTCAGCGGACTCGACTCACGACGGGTCGGTGAGCTTGCGCTCGAACATCGCATCGTGAGGCATGAACTCGTCCGTCAGCGCGAATCAATCGAGGAAGCGTACTTCCGCCTCACCGAGTCGAGCGTGGACTTCCACGGCGCCGACTCTGTTCTGGCCGGAGATGTTCGATGACCGCCGTTGCCCAATTCGATCGCGGCACTGTTGCGCATCCGGGGTCGGCCCGTGGCACCTATTGGGCTGCCGTCGGAGCGGAGTGGACGAAACTGCGCACGTCAAATCAACGGTCTGGTCGCTGGTCGTCACGGTCGCCATCACAGTTGGGCTCGGCGCCCTTCTCTGCGCTGCGACCATCGTCTGGCGGGACAGACTCGAGCCGATCGACCGTCTCTTGCGATCGGTGTGCTCGGCGTGCTTGTCATCGACTCCGAATACACCACCCGCTCGATTCGCACCACGTTCTCGGTCACGCCGCGTCGGCGCACCGTTGTCATGGCCAAAGCAACGGTGCTCGCAGCGGTGGCGCTCGTCGTCAGCCTGGTCGGCTGCTTCATTGCTTTCGGCTTGGGCCAGGTCATCCTGCAAGGCAAACATGTCGGCGTCTCCCTCGGCGATCCACGAGTGCTGCGTGCTGTTGTCGGCGGTGCGTTGTACCTCACGTCCGTCGCCATCATCGGCTTCTCGATCGCGACTGTCCTGCGGCGCACCCCCGGAGCCCTCGCAGCGTTGTTCGCCGTTGTGCTCGTCGTTCCCATCCTGTCGAATGCGCTGCCCAGCCCGTGGGACAACAACGTCGCGAAGCTGCTTCCGGCGACTGCCGGCGAGTCTCTGTTCAACACTCGACCGTCGGGGCGAGCTGCTGACGCCGGCCCACGCGGTCCTCGTTCTGGCTCTCTGGGTCACGATCACATTCGCTGCGGCGATCGTCGCGGTGTCTCGCCGCGACGGCTCTGCACCGTCGGATCCTCGACGCTGCCGGCATCACACCACGAATCGTCGAGGCGATTCCTGACCGACCCGCTCGCCCCGAGTTCGGCCTGGAACCCCGGCCCATGCCACCCTTGCGAGCAAGAACCAGCGAAACACGGGCTGGACACCAGCGAGGAGAATCCCGATGAGCAACCCCTTCAGCTATGCCGGTCGGCGCGTCGTCATCACAGGTGCGGCAACTGGCGTCGGTGCTGCACTACTCGATCTACTGGTCGAACTCGGTGGCCCCGAGGTCACCGTGCTCGACATCAAGCAACCGACCGGGCCGCACACCACGTTCATCGCATGCAACCTCTCCGAACGCGGTGCCGTCGATGCAGCCATCGCCGAGATCGAAGGACCGGTGGACGTTCTGTTCAACAACGCCGGCGTCGCCTCGACCCAGGCCCCACAGATCGTGCTCGCCGTGAACTACCTGGCCCTGCGCCGACTTTCCGAGAAATTGCTCGATCGGATTCCGTCCGGGGGTGCAATCGTCAACACCGCTTCGATCGCTGGAGGCCAATGGGCATCACACCTGACCGAGATCAATCAGCTGCTCGACATCGGCGACTGGGACGAGTCGCTCGAGTGGATCGATGCCAACCTGCCGGCCATCGGCTCCGACTCGTACTCGTTCTCGAAAGAAGTCGTTCGCGTCTGGGGCATGCGCAACAGCCGTACGACGATGGCCAAAGGGGTGCGCACCAACTCGGTCTGCCCAGCGCCGATCGACACCCCGCTCCTCGAGGACTTCAAGCAGACCATGGGCGCGAAGGTGATCGATTGGAACGTCTCGCAGACGACCGGCAAGATCATGACGGCGCGCGAAGTTGCGATGCCGCTCGCCTTCCTCGGCAGCGAGGCTGCGTCCTACGTGAACGGCACCGACCTCATCGCAGACGGTGGTTTCGGCGCCGCGATGACGACGGGTCAGGTCGACTTCTCCGGGCTCGCCTGATCGGCACGTCGGTGGCGAGGTGAACGACGGCCGCAACGAGTCCGACAACGCTCCACGGCCGGGATCGTCGCGCCGAGCCGCCGACTCCTACAGTGCGCGCAACAATGATGGAACGGAGATCGGCGATGAGCGCTGAAGTGAGTAACAAGCAGGTTGTCGAGCAGTTCTGGACGGCATTGGCGAGCCGCGACTGGGACGGGATGAAGTCGTTGCTGACCGATGATGCGCACTACACCGACATCGGTACGCCGGGCGAGGGTGGATTCGGACCCGATGGCGTGATCGCCCGATTGAAGATCGGTCTCGAACCACTCGACGGCTATGACCACCTCCCCGGGACGAACATGATCGGCGAGGGCGATCTCGTGATGACCGAGCACACCGAACGATGGACGTTCCACACCGGCGAGGTGATCGATCATTCCTTCGTCTCGGTGACGCAGCTTCGAGACGGCAAGATCTTCCGCTGGCACGACTATTCGAACATCTCGAACATCACCGACAATGCGCCCAAGTGGTGGATCGAACACATCATCACAGCATCGACCCCATCCGCCGCCGACTAGCACTCGCCGGCTTCGGCGACGCTGTCATCACCCGTCACGGAAACCACCAGGTCACGCCCGATCCCGTCGTCGCGTCTGATGACAGCGTGGATGATGCCGGCGGCCGAGGAACGTGATGGGACCGGAACATCTCGGGGAGTTCGAGATCGAATCTCGCGCACAGCCGGCGTACGTCGTGAAAGTCGACCGGGCGCGCCGGGTAGCCGGTGTGCCACAGAAGCGACCAGGCGGCAGCTTCGCAGCGCACGTCGGTGCCGTTGATCGCTCCCCGTCCATCCAGCGCATCCGATGGATATGTCTCGCCGACCTCGAACCCACCGTAGTGAATCGACCCGCCAGAAAGGGTCGGGGACCATGTCCGATGTTGACAATCGACACGAACAGAGCGGGTGTCGCCGGGAATGTGGTTGCCCCCGCTCGGCAGGACGAACGTGACGACGTAATTCACCGTTGATCCGGCGAACTCGAGTCCACCGCTCGTTCCGGTGCCAATGGCGCGAGATCCGAGTGTCGCACCACAGGAAATCACGGCAGCGAACCGCCACCAGAAGCACCCATCGTCCCTCCGAGGGCTCCATCCACAATGCGCTCGAGCCGACCCGAGCTGGCACCAGTTCCCCACCTGACCGACACGGCCCAGCAATCGACATCTCGCGTGGCGGCCCACGATGAGCGAGCCGTGTGCGCGCGACGTACGGGACAGACCCAGACCGGAATGGTGCGCTGCCAGAGTTCGCGTCGACCTGGTGGACGGACCCTGCGATGTGTTGCGGGACATGGGTGGCGAGCAGCATGCGTTTCGGCTCACCGGTGGTGCTGACGCGAACGTAAACTCTGAGCATGCCGTCCCCGAAACGTGATGACCTCGACGACTACTACGCCCAGCTCCCCGCCGTCGCGATTCCGCACCTGACACAGCTGCGCTCGTTGTGTCGCGCCGGACTGACGAAGAGCCAGGAGGTCCTGCATTGGAACAATCCTGCGTTCGTGCAAGACGGAACCCGCCTCGTCATGCTGCAGTCGTTCAAACAGCACTGCTCACTGCGGTTCCCGACCCGACAGTTCGCCGAGCAGCGCGAATCGGTCGAGGCCGCCGGCTACGAGAGCGGTGAGGGCTTCATCAAGCTCCCGTACAATCGCGACCTTCCCGTCGACCTCCTCGAGCAGCTCATCACAGCACGGCTCGCCGAGTTCGAAGCCACCGGTGCCGGCTGGTAAGTGCGGTCAGCGCAACGACGTGATCGCAGGAGCCGGGCGCGCCAACCGAGCAGAAGGCGCACGAGAACACGATGCTTTCACCGGCTACGTCTCCAACTGGTCGAGGTCTCGCACGGCGTAGCGGTGATGCTCGAACGACTCCTCGAACACAGTGTGCAGACACTCGATCAGTGGCACGGTGCCGTTCTCGAGGACCTCGACATCCCGGACGAACTCGTCCGCCGAGACCCCTTCGACGTAGGCACGCAGCTGCGCAGCCTGTTCTGCGCGCACGGCAAGCACCTCGTCGAGGCTCGGTCGGGCGTCGAGATCGAGGCCGGACCAGCCGAAGTCACGCGACCCCGTGTTCGGCAGCCCGATCGCGTGGAACGTGGCCTGGCCGAGCAGCGGCGCGCGGAACCACTTGTCGAGGCAGAAAACGAGATGCTGCTGGGTCTGGACGAACGACCACTCGCCACTGATCGACTCGTGCAGCTGCGCTTCGGTGAACGCGCGAGCGCGATTGATCGTCACTGCCCAGGCGTCGTCGAGGGCGGCCAGGGCGGCGCGCAGCGCGGCGACGTCGCTCGGGCGCAGCACGCCGCGCAGCGGATACCATGGGTCACGCTCGTTGACGTAGGCGGTGACATCGACGCCATTGACGACGAGCCCGTCGATCAGCCCGTCGATGTCGACGTCGGAGAGCCAGACGTTCTTCAACCGTGCACCGGTCAGGTTGACGTCGCGCATCGTCACCTTCGTCAGATCGACGCCCCAGAAGACCGACTCGCTGAGATCCTGTCCCTCGAACTCCTCGGCCATGACATCTCCTTGCGCCTTGTCCTCACCAGCACCTCGCCGGCGACGTCCATTCTGCTGCATCCGCGACGGCTCGGGTGGAGGCCGAGCCGTCGACACCTCGCGCCGGCCGTGCTTGCCTAGAGCGCGGCAGAGGGGGTCTCGTCGTCGAGAAGGCTCGGGTGGGTACGCGCGAGGCCGACGGTGATGCTGCGCTGCAACGGATCCGGGAACGCGTCCGGTTGCGTGAGTACCGAGACAAACGTCGGCCCGTCAACGCGAAGCAGCTCGCAACTCGTCGCCGTCGTGACCGTCGCCGTACAAGGGACACTGCGGATGAGCCCAACCTCACCGAACCACGCCCCGCTGCTGAGGCGATCGACTTCGCTCGTCAACGTGCCCGATTCATCGGTGGACGTGACCACCACCTCGCCTGACGTGACGAGGTACATGGCGTCGGATGCATTGCCCTGACGGATCAAGCACTCCCCCGCCGCAGACGCGAAGCGTGTACTTGCGCGCGCCAACCGTTCCAGGCTCGCTTCGCCAGCATCTGCGAACAGGCCGCTGGCTCGGAGGTGTTCCACGATCGGGGCGACATTCAATCGGTCGGTCTCGAGTCGGTTACTGAGCCGCTGAAGCGCAGGGAACAGCAGTACCGCAGCCCCGACGAGCACGCCGCCGCCGACCCACAGTGATGTCTCCAGACTGGCCACTGCAATCAACACTGGAATCGCGAGGCTGCCGAGCAGTCGCGCGAACGCGCCCGCAGAATCCTGCAACGCGTACACCCGGCCGAGAAGTTCATCGGGGCATGCACGTTGCAGCAGTGTGATGTAGAGCACCTCGAATCCGAGCGTCGCGGCTCCCTCGATGAGCAGCACCCCGAATGCGATCGTCGGTCGGGTGATGATGGCCAGCGAAGCGAGCGGTGCGCCCATCCCGATTCCGGTGAGGACGATCAGTGCGCCAGACTTCGTTCCGCGCCCGAGACGCGAACTGAACGGGGCCACGATGAGGCCTCCGGCACCGATGCACGCAGCGAGCACACCAACACCCTTGGCCCCCATACCCAATCGATGTTGCGCGACGAGCACGTGAACGACCTGTTCGATCCCGAACGCGAAGAGTGTCGCCATCAAGAACATGCTCAACGCCAGCAATCCGGGGATACGCCGGATTGCGGACGCGCCAGCAACGATGCCAGCCAGAATTCCGATCTCACTCTCGACGCTTGTCTCGGCCGAGGCGGCAACGTCGACTCGTGCATCGGCCTCCACCGACGCGGCTGGGTCGGAAATACCGGCTGCCGCGTGTCGGCCACCACCAAGGTCACCGATGCCGGACAGCAGAGCGGCCGACACCAAGAAGGTCATTGCGTTGACGACAAGCGCAACGGATGTACTGCTGATCGCAACGACGGCCGACCCAGCAGCAGGACCGACGAACCAGGCGAGTTGCGCGACAGATGCCTCTGCGGCGTTGGCTGCTGTGAGGCTGTCCTGGTCCACGAGGCGCGGCGTGGCCGCCACCGCGGCAGGACGAAACGGAGTGGTTGCCGCCATCGACAGCGCAGAGAGCAGCACCATGACGAGCGGCGGCCCATCGGCCACAGCGACGACGCTCAACCCCATCATCACGAATGCCCGAATGACGTCGAGAGTGACCATCAGCCGTCGGCGGTCGTAGTGGTCTGCGAGTGCGCCACCAATCGGGCCGCCCACGGTCATCACGACGAGTCGGGCGATGGCGACCGCAGCGACCCAACTTGCAGATCCCGTCCGTTCGACGAGGTAGATGACAATCGCGATGGTGGCGATGAAGTCGCCCGTGGTGGACACGGCGAATGCGATCAACAGGCGTCGCCATCGACGCTGTGCCCAGGCCGCGCGGAATGGCCGCTCGGCGCTCATGGGTGCCTGAAGCCGCGCCCTGAAGTAACGCCAGCGCTGACGATGTGTCCGGGGGAAATGCTGTCGATGTCGATGTTCGATGTCCTCGTTCGTTCGGTCGATCGCAACAACATCTTGTCAGTCTCTTGACGGCTTCAAAACCGCTCACGCGTACGCGACGCCGGTGGCCGCAATCGCGACACGGAGCGATGCATCGGATCGGCATGCGCTGTCGCAAGTCGAACGAGACAGGACGAGCCGACGGAGGGAGATATTGTCGGCGGATGACGTGCCACATCGTCACCACCGACGAGGTGCCGAGATCGCCGTTGTACAGCCAAGGTGTGCGAGCCGGCTGTCAGGGACGGTGGGGATCGATGTGTCGACCGGACAGATGGCGGCTTCGTCGATCCAGGAACAGACTCGGCACGCGTTGCGCAACTGCACGGCGATCCTCCAGGCGGGCGGAGCCACGCTGGACGATGTCGTCCAGTTCACGGTCTTACTCGCGAGTCCGGCCGACTTCACGGGGATGAGCGCGGAGTACGTCAAGACGTTCGCCACGGAGACGCCGACGCATCGAGCAACAGTAGGTTCGGTCGCTATCGCGTCTCAGATTTGTCGCAAGACGGCAGCGATGACGATGGGCGGCTTGCCTGTGCCGGGGCGGGTGATGCCGAATGTACATTCGGTTGTGAATCATTCATAGGCGGACTATACATAGATGAACCACCTGCCCGCCGCGCTGCTAGTTTTGGATTCGTGAACCAACGCGGCGCGACCGTCGAGCAGAATGTCAACGCGGCCCGAACGCTTGCGGCCTTGTTCTCCGCCGAGCACGCCGTCAGCGATGCGCTCGAGGCGGAGATGAGAGGGCGTTGCGGGATCAACAGTGGCCAGTTCCAGGTGCTGGTGGCACTCGCTGTTGCATCGGACGGCCAACTTCGGATGGCTGACATCGCCGCGACCAATTGCATCAGCCGCAGCGGGGTGACCCAGTCTGTCGACCGGTTGGAGACGTTAGGACACGTCACACGGATGACGAGCACCAACGATCGCCGCCTCGTGCTGGCCAAGATCACACCCACCGGGCTCGAGCTGATCCCGGTCGGGCATCGGATCTTGGAGGGCGTCGCCGAACACTTCATTGCAGAGCGCCTGTCCGTACAGCAGTCCACCAACCTGCTCACTGCGCTGGCCGCCATTGCTGCAACCACAACAGACGTCACCCAACCATGACCGGCGGCCACCATCGCATCGTCCACCTGAACTTCGATCGAGACGACCGTGATCACGGTTCCAGCGCGACCATTCGTGCGCAGGCTCCGTGAAATGGCTATTCCGGCCGAGAGTGGGGTGAACAGGACCAGCGCGCCTCAAAGATGCGATCCGAAGGGGGAGAGAGATGCGCCTCGGGGTTGACCGTGTCGTGAGTACGGACGACTGCGCAAAACGTGTTGTGCGGAGGTGCAGTATCGACTCGGACCCATCGGGTTATGGGTTGACATCGAATGTGACGGCCTCGCAGCCGATGAACCCAACTCCGGACCATCCGCGCGTCCCCGTCCCCTCGGCACCCGCACGCTCTCATGGGAGCTGTCGGAGGCGGCCGCCGTCATGTCCGAGCGGTACAGCGCGACGTTGGTCTCGGTCGAGTCGACCAGGGCGTTCGTTCCGTCCGCCTCACGACCCGAGCTGTGCGCCGCGGCATTCGCGAGGCGGGGTTTGTTCGCATCGTTGCGGCGCCAGGCCCTGACCAGCGGTAGCAGCGTGAGCTTCTGCTCGGTATACGCACGTCTCCCGTCAGTTCCGCTTGGACGTGTCGAGCCATCGCGGCCACAGCATCTGCTACGTCGCGTGCGTTGTTCTCCCAGGTGTTCTCCGCCCGTTGCTGAAAGCGGCGTTGCGACCATCCGCCAGGGTGTCCTCGATGGATGTGGAGGGTCGAACCGTCTACTGTCCCTGTGGCGACCACGACGGTTCCGGCGAACGCGATCAGATCGGCGCCCGCCCAGTCAGCTTCGACGACGACATGTGCGATCACCCGCTGTCGTGATTCGACCACGGTTGCCCATCGTGGCACCGGGCCTTCGTGAACGGTTGTTGCCGAGACCGGTTCGTCGAGCAGTTCGACGAATGTCGCTCCGTGTCGGGCATGCACGACGACCACGGCTGCCGCATCGTGGTGGTGGAGTGCGGCGATTGCGTCGTCGAGTCGTGCGATATCTTCTTCTCCCCATCTGTCGGACAGTTGGCGTCAAGCGTTTCGCCACTCGAGTGCGAACCTGTCCTGGGCGTGGTCGACGTTGCTGGGTGCGGGAATCGTCATGGTCACAAACCAGTCGGATTCGGTGGAAAATGCTCGAAGGTCGTCGTTGTTGGTCATTTCGGTCACCGTTCGCTGGGGGGCTGACATCCGCTCAGCCTGTCGGAATCATTCTTGACGGCCCCGACGGCGCCGTCACGCGTGCAGGAAGGGCTGTATCGGTGCGAGTCGTTCGGTCGCGATCTCGCTGAGGCTGCCGTCGGTCTCGAGCACGACGGCGACGAATCTGTTCGAGGTCGCCGCACCGCTCGATCGGGTCGCCTCGCAGATCTCGCCCTCTATCAGTCTGACCTTGGCCATGGTCGCGGTGTCGAAGTTGCCGTCGGCGACAACCTCCCTCGACGGCGCGATCGTCGAACAGCACCAGGGCGTCAGACCGTTGTCTGCGCGACCGGCTCCACGACCAAGGCGTACGAACCCAGCGACCGGAATCGATCTGGTTCGAGCGGGCCTTGGCCGGTGACGACGCGGACCACTGCACCGGAGTTCGTTTCGAACTCGACGTCGTCGACATTGCCGATGTCCAATCCGCCGGTCGTGAGCACTCTTGTGCCGATCATCGTCACGTCGCCTTTGACGGCTGACTTCTCATGGTCGTTGGCGATTGCGGCCGGGTCGTCGCCAGATGATGCCATCACAGCGTCGGCGCCGAACGAACTCACAGCCGACCATGGGAGCACGATCGCTCGTTTACCGTGTCCGTCGATGTGGATCGCTTCGATGTTGCGACCGGCCCAGTCGAGGACGAAGCCCTTCACGGAGCCGATCGTCTCGGCGGTGTCGGTCGCGACAACGCGCCGGCCATTGACATGCGAGAACAATTCGATGCTCATTGGCCGGCCTCCAGAACGGGCGAACGGTACGACGCGATCGCGGCACCGAAACCGGCGAGGTCGTTGCGGACGAAGTCGGTTGCCTCGACGGGCAGCACCAGGTTGTCGCCCGACAGCGCCATCTGCGCCGAAATCGGCACAAACGTCGTGTCCGAACGACCTTTGGTCTGTAACTCGTACCCGACAGCGCACGGTTCGTCACCGGTCGACAAGATGACCGCAATCACTTCACCGAGATCGCTACCGTCGGCCGACAACACCCGGTTGCCGAGAACCGACCGGGCGGATCCGAGATTGCGAAGATCCCCATCCTCAGGGCCCTCGTCGTCAATGGCCGATTCGGTAGCAACCATGACAGCGTCCGGCCCGATAGCAGCTACGGCCCCGGCTGCGAGCACCGTCTTCAAACGACCAGCGAACCGGCCCCGCTTGTTCAATGTGAACCCGATCAACCGATGGGCTTCCCCGTCGTAAACGACGTCGCGTACTTCGGCGACATCTTCTCCCGACAGGATCGAAACAACCGGCAGGCCCATCACATCGCGCGCTCGGACCAGATTCATTGGTTTCCCCGATCCGAGACGCGAGCGGCCAAAACCGAACCGGCTCGACGTGACTTGCGGACCAAATACATCGCCACCGCGGTCACGGCGACCACGACAACGACCAGAATCAACCACAACAGCACACTCATGCGTACCTTCATTCAAGAACCTGGTGGAACACAGTTCACTCACCGACCAAACCGTGCCGAACAGCTGACACGAAGGGCTCGATTCGACGTGTCACTGATCGTCGACACCGACTGGACCACAGAGGCAATGTCACGTCGGCTGCAGGGATTGGGCCGTCCGAGAAGGATGTCAACGACATCGACAGACTCCCCGAATCGAGCACTCGGCAAACCGATGAGGACATGACGTTCTCGCGCGATTCGCGTTGCGAACGCGACATCATCACCACTTCGCGTCTGGGTGCAGGCAACTTCGCCAACTCGGCGACCAGGCCAGCGATGTCGTGAATTTCATCACGAATCTTCAAGGCTCATCGTCGCCAACGCAATGCCAGCTGAGAACGCTGCAGAAGATGCGTGCATTTGCATCTGCGACGAACCATTGTGGATTGTTGATCGAAGTCCACAAGCACCGAACCCTCGCGCTCGTTCCCATCGACATCGCCACTGCGACCGCAGCAATCGGACTCTCCACCCTCGCCGGCGATCTCGACGATCTCATCGACGAACGTGACATCAACCCGCTGGCGGTGAGTCCGAACGGACGCGTCGCACTGGACGCACTCATCGTCCCGAAATCCCAATCCCGGGACGAGTCCACCACAGCACACCAGTGACCAATCATTTCGCGACGATCGTCGTGCGGGAGGACGCGGACCCCCCAGGCGCCCTCTGCCACCATCGAGTCGCTCACAGATGATGACCTCCTCGCAGGCGTCACGATCTCAGAACTCTTCCATCGAGCGCCGAGCATCCTCGCCGGTCGAGTCACGGCCGCCCGCCGCCAACGTGGTTGTCGTCAGCCTTCGCTGAACGAAATCGTGGATGCAGGGTCAGCCTGGTAGGCCGTCACTGATGAGTGGCCCATGATGAGCTCTGCGACGATTGCGGCGATGACTCCCGGGATCACGAACGACGGTCGTCCAGTGGTCTCGGCGACGAACATCACTGCCGCCAGCGGAACCCGATATCCAGCGCCGAGAAAGGCGGCGACACCGATGACGACGAACAGGCCGAGATCGGCGCGATTGAAGACGCCACCGACCAATGCACCCGTGATCGCGCCGCCAACAACGAGCGGGATGAACAACCCGCCAACACCACCGGCAGCGACGGTCGCTGACGTCGCCAAGCTGCGCAGGACGAGCATCGCCAAGAGCACCCAGGCCGAGCGAGTGGGATCGGATGCCCATGCAAGCATTCTGTAACCGGACCCGAGAACGAGCGAATCATTGGTGAGCGCCATACCGGCCGCGAACAGTCCGGCGATGACCGCCCCCGAGATGACGGTCACGATCAACGAATGGCGCGATACGGAGGGCCGCTTCGCCGACTGCACCATCCACCCGAACCCGCGTGCACCGATTCCAGCGACAACCCCGACCACGGCAGCGCCTGCAAGGTCGCGAAACATGAGGCCGGGCGCGCCTTCGACCGGAAACAGTGGGTCGGTACCGTTCACCGCCACGAAAACGAGGTAGCCGGCGGCGCTCGCGACCAGCGCGGGGAGCAGCATCCGCCGGGCAAGGTCGCCTCGATACGGCACCTCAGCTGGTCCAGCGCGACGCGCATCCCATCGGTGAACAACACGCTGAAGAGGGCCAACTCGGCGAGGCGGCTGACCAGATCATCGTTGGCAGTGACCGGCACTGCACCCAGAACGCCGTCACCGAGCACGAACCCGGCAACCAAGAACAACACCGACGTCGACAAGATCGTCCGATTCGCGAACCCCGACACCAGAACCGCCACCAGCAGGACGCACGCGAACACCAGCACGATCAGCACTCGATCACCGTAGTCAGGTCGCGCACGTCACTGGGCTGAGGCCATCGAGCACGGCGAACGTCGGTGCGACTCATGGATGGTCGCGTCCGCGGGCGAGCCCTGACAGCACCCACAAGTTCTTGAACAGTCCCTCGTAGCCGACAGCACGGGCGTACTCGGCGCCCTTGGGCAGGTTCTCCTCATCCCAGAACGCGGTGACCAGGATCGGGTTCACTCCCGGAGAGATCCTGGCGATGCTGGGGCGGGCCATCGCATCAACGGCGTGCCACGCGTACTCGGCGCGATCAATTACGAGGACTACTCACCGCATGATCAATGAACTCGGAACCGAGGTTGCGCCGGGTTCGACGACCGTCTTGGCGAAGTTACGGCTGGCGAAGAGATCGAAGAACGCGTCGCCGACGATGCCCAAATGCCAGCTGATCGGACACGAACAGGTTCTGCACCAAAACCTTGCCTGCCTCCTGATCGCCCAGCGGTGACTCGACGACTGCAAAATCGCTCGGCCTCGGCGCACCGAGCGGCCTCACGCGCAGGACCGCCGAATGGTTGACGGTGGCGGCAGGCATCGTCGGAGCAAACGACGCGTTCGTCGATCTCAGCGGCCGACTTCGGGCGACCGCGCCCACATCAACGACGCGTCGAAGCTGAGCGCGTAGTCGGGGGTGAACTCGATCACGACGCGATGCGGGGAATCGAGGAAGCGTTGGAACGTGCGCGCTGCATTGTCGTCGCCCGGCCTGAGGTGATCAGCGAACTCGGCGTAGAACCAGTTTTTCACCTCTCGTTCGTCGTGCACCGAACAGATGCCCTTGTACGTCACGGTCTTGCCGCCACCCATCGTCGAACCGGTGCTGTTGATGCACACGGCGGCGCGCGGGAAGCGCTTGATCGCGACGATCCGCTTGCGCCGCTGCGCAGCAGTCATCCAGATCTTGCCGTCCTTCGGCATGTAGGCCATGACGACGCCGAACGCTTCGCCGGCCGAGTTCGTCCACATGAACACGCACTCGCGAACCGTCGTCAGTAGCTGCTTTTCCAGTTCCGGCGTCAATCCGCAGTCGGTCAGATCTTCATAATCATCTGCTGCTGCGACGCCTGATTGGCTCGATGTTGATTCGCTCACGGTCAACAGTTGTAGCATGATCACAATGAGAAACCTACTCAAGGTACGTTTATCCGACGCCCAGCTCAGAGCGTTGCGATGAGTGGCAGTGCGCCAGCAACGCGCCGCAGGGTCGGGCGGCCTGCGGGCACCGTACCGGTCACCGATCGCAGCCGCCTACTGGAAGCCGCTGAACGAGCGATCGCCGTGCACGGTCCAACGGTGTCCCTCGAGACCATTGCGCTCGAAGCCGGCGTGACCAAGCCGGTGCTGTACCAGTACGTGGGCAACAAGGACGCGCTCGTCGAAGCGCTTGCGGAACGGCACATGCTGCGCATCAATGCTGCGGTGGCACGTGCAACCGGCCTCACACCCGACAGCCGTGATCGAGTTCGCAACTTCGTGGCCGCGTTCTTCGACGTCGTCCGATCGGATCCGAACCTGTACCTGTTCCTCGCCGCCGGTGGCGGGAGCGATAACCAACCGAAGCACAACACGAGCTTCGCCGATCAGGCCGCACGGCCGTTGGCGATCGTGCTCGCCCGACAGCGCGTCGCAGCCGGCGCCGACCCAGCGGTGGCCACCACGTGGGCATACGGCACCGTCGGTCTGCTTCACCACGTCACGTTGTGGTGGATACGAGAGCCGGTGTTGAGTCTCGAACAGATCGTCGAGCACGTGATCGAGCTGATGTGGTCCGGACTCCGCGGCGAATCCGACCCGCCCCGACGCTCCCGCACGACGACCCGCAGTCCCGCAGCGCGGACCCGAACACGTTCATAGATCGGCAGCACCCGACCCACTCGCCACCAGCCCCACGAACGAAGGAGACGACGATGCAAGCACCGTCCAAGAAGTCACCCGTTGCCCCACCCGGCAAGATCGAACGATCCTTGCTGGCGGTCGAGACGCCCGAGAACCGTCGCCAGATGGTCGCCATGGCCAAGGTCAACATGACGCACGTCGAGGCCGGCAACACGCCGTCACAGGAAGATGAAGTGATGCGCGTCCCGGCGATGAACTACCTCGACCACGATCGATGGGAGCGCGAGGTCGCACTGTTCAGGCGCATTCCGTTGATGCTCGCGCTGGGCGGCGAGCTGCGTGGGCCGTTCTCCTACAAGGCAACGACGGTGATGGACGTGCCCGTGCTGCTCACCCGCAACAGCGACGGCGTCGTGCGTGCGTTCGTCAACCAGTGCAGCCACCGCGGTGCGGTCGTCGTGGCCGATGGTCATGACACCTCGCGCCGCTTCGCCTGCCCGTACCACGCGTGGACCTATGACACGAATGGCGACCTCGTGGGCGTGACAGACCGCGAGTTCTTCGGATCGATCGACCCAACGACGCTCGGCCTCACGCCGCTCCCCGTTGCCGAGCGCGCCGGCATGATCTTCGTCGTGCTCACGCCGGGTGCGCCGATGGACATCGACGCACACCTGTGCGGCTACGACAAGGTGCTCGACTTCTTCGGCTTCGGCGATTGGCACCTGATCAAGCAGACCGCCGTCGCTGGACCGAACTGGAAGATCGCCTACGACGGCTACCTCGATTTCTATCACCTCCCGTTCCTGCACCGGAACACGTTCGGCTCGGACATCAGCAATCGCGCGATCTACGACTCCTGGGGACCACATCAACGGATGACCTCGCCCGATCCAGCACTGCTGCGCTTGCGCGACGTCCCCGAGGACGAGTGGAACATGGATCTCATCTGCGGCGGCGTGTGGACGATCTTCCCGCACATCTCCTTCGCTGGAGGCAACGGTGGCGGCCTCATCAGTCAGCTGTTCCCCGGCCAGACGCCCGGGACATCGATCACGTTGCAGCATTACTTCACCGCGGCCGAGCCGGATGAGGCGCGTCGAGCCGACGCGGAAGCAAAGGCACAGTTCCTGGAAATGGTGGTTCGCGACGAGGACTACTACACGGGTCTGCGGCTCCAGCGTGCACTCGCCAACGGCGCGAAGGAGCACGTGATGTTCGGTCGTAACGAGGGTGGGGGACAGCGCTTCCACACGATTCTGGACGAGTACGTCTTCGACGTCCCGGTGCCCTCGCCGTCGACTGTCGGACGTGGCTGATGACGGCCGCAGCAATCGACGCGCTACGCAACGAACAGTCGCGAGCACTGACTCTGTTCGACTCTCTGACGCCTGAGGAGTGGCGGGCCGCCAGTGGGTGCACTGGCTGGCGGGTTCAGGATGTCGTCCAGCACATGGCGTCGACGTTCCACACGATTGCCGATCCGGCGAGCATCGAGGGGGGCACCTCCGCCGACGCCGAGGAGAACGCAGAGGTGCCGGTGCGGGCCCGCCGCGAGTGGGCCGCCGCCGACGTGATGACCGAATACGCAGAATGGTCGCAACGAGGCATCGACGCCCTCGCCGCGATGCAGGGGCCACCGCTCGGCGACACGGTCATCCCATTGGGCAACCTCGGCAACCATCCGATGCACATCCTCGCCAATGCGATTGTTTTCGATCACTACTGCCATCTCCGTCACGACCTCGGCGCAATCGTCGAGCGCGCTGCAGCGCTCCCCCACGACACCGCCGCTCTCGAAGCAACCGTCGAGTGGATGCTCGCTGGACTGCCACAGATGTGCGCGGAGACGTTGGCGACCTGCGACACGGCCGTCAACCTGCGCTTCACCGACCTCGACGGCGCCGTCTTTGCCCTGCGTCCCGGCCCCGATGGATGGACCGTCACGCCCGGTTCCGACGTCGCGTCCGACGCCGCGTTCGAGACGGTGAGCACCACCGCGCACGACTTCGTCAATTGGGGCACCAAGCGTGCCGACTGGCGCAGGTGCGGCGTCACGGCGAGCAACTCAGCGGCTGCGCGCACGCTCGATGCAATCAACGTGATCTAGCACGCCAACTCACAGCGTGCGAGGGGTCGCGCGTCACTCTCGTACGCGGATGATCGCCGTGCAGTTCGGGCGGCGCATCCAGCACGAGTCCTGCGCTGCCTGCCGGTTGCTAGCCGGAGATGACCGAGCCTCCGTCGATGTTGATGCACTGGCCGGTGATGCCACCGCCTGCGTTGGAGGCGAGGAGGACAGCCATCGCCGCGACCTCTTCGACCGTGTTGAGCCGCTTGATCAGCGATTCGTTGGCGAACGATTCGAGGAACTGCTCATACGTGAGCCCGGCTGCGGCTGCGGCGCCGGGGCCGCCCTCTTTCATCATGTCGGTCTCGATCGCGCCAGGACACAGCGCGTTTGCGGTGATGCCGATGGTCGCGTTCTCGACGGCGATGGTCTTGGTCAGACCGTTGAGCGCGTGTTTGGCGACGACGTACGGGGCAATCGCCGGCTTGGCGATCTTGCCCTCGATCGAGGAGACGTTGATGATCCGGCCCCACCGCTTGTCGATCATGTGCGGCAGCGCGCGCCTGCAGCACCAGAACGTCGACATCACGTTCATCGTCCATCCGAACTCCATCGACTCGTCCGTCAACAGGTGCACCGGCGCGAAGTTGTCCGCACCACCGGCGTTGTTGACGAGGATGTCGATACCGCCGTACTGGGCGATCGTTGCATCGACGAGCGCTTCGCAATCGGCTCGTGAGCTGACGTCAGCCGAGACGAAGTGGGCTCGGTCACCTGCGCCCATCTCGGCGATCGCCTGCTTGCCCTTGGCGGACGATCGTCCATTGACGACCACACTCGCGCCGGCCTCGAGGAACCCCTCGGCGATGCCCCGTCCGATTCCTCGTGTGCCGCCGGTGACCAGCGCCACCTTGCCATCGAGCAGTCCCATCGTTTCTCCCGTTCTGTTGGACAACGTGTTCAGATCCGCTTGGCGTACTTCGCCGGTCGGCGGCCGTGCTCGTCGACGACGTCGAGTTGCTCGGCGACGTCCTCGATCCACTGGATCGTCCCCGATCGATCCATCAGGTCGGGGGCGATCGACAGCGCGGCGATCGTTCGACCGACGCCGAGCGTGGTCTGCGCCTCACTGAGATCCGTCCCCCGTTTGGCTGACCACTCGGCGATGAACTCGGTGGCCACCGACCCGGGGTACACGGAGCAGCAGGCGATGCCGTGCGGGTGCAGCTCGACGGCCATGTCCGCACTCAGCCGATCGAGGCCGGCCTTGCCCGCGCCGTAGGACGCACTGAAGTGATAGCTCTGCCCGCCGGGCGAGGAGACGTTGATGATCGCGGCGCCCGGGCCGGCCGCGAGCAAGAGCGGTGCCGCATGCCACGACGCGACGTAGTGGGAACGCAGACCAATGCCGACCTGATCGTCCCAGATCGAGAGCGGATGCTCCCAGAACCCGCCGCCCCATGCTGGCGGGTCCGGGATCTTGTAGACGTTGTTGACGAGCAGATTCAGCACGCCCGACTCGGAGCGGACGCGCTCGAACAGCGCGGCGATGTCGCTGTCCACGCCGTGATCGGTGCGCACGGGGATGCCGTGGCCTCCTGCGGCGTCGACCAGCTTCGCCGTCGTGTCGATGGTGAGCTCTCCGTCGCCGGTGGTACGACCAGTGACGTACACCGTCGCTCCCTGCTCGCCAAGCGCGATCGCGGTGCCGCGTCCGATGCCGCGACTGGCGCCGGTGACGACCGCAACTCGCTGAGTCGTCCTCATGAGCCCACCGCAGTCGGCGTGAACTCGATGTCGAGGCGGGTCAGGCCGCGAAGCATGAAACTGGGGAAGTACTCGAACTCGTTGGAATCAGCGAGACGGAACGTGTCGATCCGTCGGCTGAGTTCCTGCAGCGCGATCTGGCCCTCGAGGCGGGACAGGTTCGCCCCGAGGCAGAAGTGGATGCCCTTGCCGAAGGCGAGGTTGTGGCGCAGGTTGTCCCGATCAGGATCGAACGCGTCCGGGTCGGTGTACAACTGCTCATCACGGTTCGCCGACGAGAACACGATGACCAGCCGCGCTCCGGCGGGGATCGTCGTACCGCCGAGTTCGACATCGCGCGTGACGATTCGCCACATGCCTTGGGTCGGGGTCGACAGACGCAACGTCTCTTCGACGATGCGGTCGATGCGCGTGGGATCGGCTTTGACCATCGCCCACTGTTCAGGGTTCTCGCCCAGCAGACGCATCATCTCCGTGAGCATCTTGGTCGTCGTCTCGTTGCCGGCAACGAGCAATTGTTGGACGATGCTGAGCATCTCCGGCATGTCCAGTGGCCGGGTGTCGGTGACGTCCGGATCATCGTGATCGATGCGCGCATCGAGCAGGTGGGTCAGCAGATCATTGCGCGGCTCGCGGCGCCGCAGTTCGATCTGTTCGGCGAAGTAGTACTGGAACTCGTTGACACCGCGCTCGGCTTCGATTCGCCGCTCGATCGCGATGTTCGTGCCAATTCCTGCAATCGAATCATCGGACCACCGTTTGAAGTCGACCATGCGTTCGTCGGGGACATTGAGGGCGTGGGCGATGACCTCCACGGGCAGCGGTACGCCGAAGTCGCGCACGAACTCGATCGAGCCACGGTCGATCCACGAATCGATCGACGCAACAGCGACGCGCCGAATGACGGGTTCGAGTTCGGCGATCGCGGCGGGATGGAACGCCTTGGCCACCATTCGCCGATAGCGGGTGTGCTCGGGCTGATCGGCCGTCAACATCGTCGGTACGCGGGGCATGCCCTCGGCGATCACGTCCGCGAGCTTGCGGCGGTCCTCCGCGGGCAGCGGCATGCCCGCACCACCGAACAGCGACGAATAGGTCTGCGGATCGCGGAGCACCTCCATCACCAAATCGTGGCGGGTGACGAGGTACACCCCGACCTTGTCCACGAACAGCACGGGAGCGTCAGCGCGCATCGTCGCGTAGTACGGAAACGGACATTGCAACGTCGTCGGGTCGAACGGATTGAACGTCGCCAGGCTGTCAGGGATGTTGCCGGTCGTTCCGGTCGTGTCGGTGCTCACAGGTCCGCCAACGCTGCTTTGAGCTTGGGCAAGTCCATCGCCCGGGCGACGATCTCGTCCATCCCGCCGACCACGCCAGTGAGGTTGGCCATGACGACGTGCTCGAGACCGTTGCGCGCATACGCCTCGAACTGCGCGGCGAGTTCATCGGCGTTGCCGATGAACAGCACCTGCTGCACCATCTCGAATGGAATGGTGGGAGCCAGATCGCGCAGCTCGTCCGGATCGAGGTCGTGGATGATCACATCGATGAAGCCCTTGGAGTCGTTGCCGAGCGGATGGGTGAGGCCGTTCGCCTGCCACATCGAACCCATCGCGAACAGTCCGAACAGCTTGCCGAGGGGCTCCTTCTCGAACATCTCCGCCGCCCGGTCGGCGCTCTCGGCGAAGATGATGAAGGGCAGCAGCGACGCTTCGGGTGTTGGTCGGCCTGCCGCCGCGGCGTGGTTCGCGATGATGCCGAGGTTGGTGCCGTAATCGTCGGGGGACATCCACCACGCCGGGATCCATCCGTCGCCGTACTGGCCGGTGAGACGCAACATCCGTGGGCCGTGGCCGGCGATCCACACCTTCGGCGCACCGCGTCCTTGGGCCTCCAGCGGCAGACCCATCCGCCCGATGCCGTGCGGCATCCGCCCCGTGTCGAGCAGGCAGCGCAACTCGCCGAGCACCTCCTCCAATACACCGACAGGACGCTCGAACGGATACCCGAACGGCACCAGGCTCTCCGCCTCGCCGGAGCCGATCCCGAGGATGAAGCCCCCCGGGATCAAGTCGTTGAGAGTCAGCGCAGCGCGGGCCAGGTCGGCCGCGCCGCGACGCGTCGCGTCCGTGACGGAGATGCCGAACGGGAGGTTCGTCATCGTTCCGACCCGAGCGCCGTAGCAGAACGGGTCGTAGAAGGCATCGGGGTCCGCGGCCAGCGCCGACAGTGGCGTGTCCAGCCAGAGCCCGGGATGGAACACGCCGAGGATGTGATCGGGCGCCCAGTACGAATCGAACCCGACCTGCTCGTACATCGGCAGCAGCTGTTCGGTGCTCCCGAACGGGAACTGCGCTGGGAGGTTCATGCCGACCTTCATGGGTCCATCCTTTGTTGATTGATGCTCATCACGTTCCAGCCAGCCGCTCCACGACGGGAGCGACGGCTTCCATCACCGATCCGCCGAATGTGATGTAGCTGATGCCGTACCGGTCTCGTCGCTCGACGAGTTGGTCGACCACAGCGTCGACGGAACCGATCAACGCATGCGGGTGTTCGGCGAGTTCGGCGGGCTGCAGCGCGAACATCGGCGCCATCTTCTCCAACGTGGCTGTCGTGTCGTCTGTGATGACCGTGAAGTATGCGGCGATCTCCAGCTCGATGACGGGCCACCGCTCGCCCGCAGCAGCCTTGATCCAGTCGATCTTCTGCGCCGTCAAGGCGGCGGTGGACGAACCAACACCCTGTGCCCCGAGGCGCCCGGACGAGTTGTCGAAGTTGATGCTGACGATGTCCGCCTCCCGCCCGGCGATGCCGAGCACGCGCGGCGAGCCCCCGCCGATCATCAGTGGCGGCGCGGACTGCACCGGTTTCGGCACCGCCTCGAAACCAACCGCATGCACGTGCGCCCCCCGTTGGTCGAGCTCACCACCGGCGAACGCGGCGCGCATCAGCGAGATCGTCTCCTCGAGGCGATCGAGGCGCACACCAGCGCGCTCGAACGGCACGCCCATCGCGTCGTATTCGTTCTCCAGCCAGCCTGCGCCGAGACCGATCTCGAGCCGGCCGTCGGAGAAGAAGTCGAGCGTGGCCAACTCCTTGACGAGCATCACCGGGTTGCGGTAGTCGGTGCACAGGACCCGGGATCCGATGCGGATCGTGTCCGTGGCTTCGGCAGCGACGACCATCGCGGGGATCGCCGCGACCGTCTGCACCGGATGACCTGTCGGCTGCAACGCCGGACCGGGGCCGATGACGTGGTCGGCGACCGTGAACACATCGAACCCGAGTGCTTCGGCGCGACGAACCTGCTCGCGCCAAGCGGCCGCAGTCGCAGGCGCGTAGCTCTGCAGCCCGAAACGAAACGCGCGAGCCACCTACGCGCTCGCTTCCGTCGGCACGCTGAGCACGCTGAGCACGGTGACTGCGCCGGTGTCACCGTTGACCTCGATCGTGGCTCCGTCGGGGATGCGCTCCGTTGCATCGGTGGCCGACACGACGCACGGCAGGCCCAACTCGCGGCAGACGATGATCGAGTGGCTGATCTGTCCGCCGACATTGACGACCACCGCGCCCGCCGCCATGAACAGCGGTGTCCATGCCGGATCCGTGAGGGGCGCGACGAGAACGTCACCGGGTTCGAGATCGCCGGGCTCGCTGGGATCGGTGATCACTCGTGCCGTACCGATGTACGTACCCGAGCATCCAGGCACACCCTGGATGACGTCGCCCGGACCTGCATGCACAATCGAGCTCTGGCCCTTGCGCTGATAGCGCGAGAGTGGTGGCACGTCACCGTTCTTGATGAAATACGGCGGCACGAGATCGTGGAGTTCGCGCCAGCGCTCGTGGCGCAGTGCCAGCGTGTCACGGAAGTCAGCGGGTGATTCGACGAACTCGGTCAGCTCGTCGTCGAGGAGCATGAACACGTGCAGGTGATGGGCGATGTTGCCTGCGTCGGTGTGCCGTCGGCCGAGCTCGCGGAAGGCCATTCGGCCTTCGTGAACGGCGCGGATGATGTTCGTCTTCGTCCGCTCGCGGAACGCGAGCTGGTTCGACGCGGCGAGTGCCGACTCGAACATCCCGGCCAGCTCCTCACCGAGTGGCGCGATTTGACGGCGCACCTCGGTCGTGACTCGCTCGCGCTCAGCGGCACGGGCACGGTTGCGTTTGTGCGGCGATTCTTCGTCGCTCTGCAACCGGACTCGATCAATCGCGGCGAGCACGATCTCCGGCCTCGTCTCCCACGTATCGGCGATGATCTCCCACTCGTTCGGCCCGCGCGAGCCGAACTCGAACACGAACTCGTCGAACGCATGCAAGAACGCAGCCGAGTCTTGCGTGCCGGCGGCTCGGAGCCGGTCGAGCAGGCCCACGACACCTGCGTCGAACGCAGCGGTCAGCTCGGCGGATGCGTTGACACTGCGTGACAGCCCCCAAATCGCATAGCTCGGCTCGGCGGAATCGACCTCGCCGATGCCTGCGATGAGCTTCATCGGAACGGTTGCGTCACCGATCGCCTCGCCGATCGCGAACAGGATGCCGGGGGCGATGCCCGAACTGCTCGACGACACGGTGTGGCTGTCGAAGAGCTTGCGCAGCATCGGCTGGGTCGTGCGCGCGTGGGCGATCAGCTCGTCATCGGTCATCGCTGCGAGGTCAGGGCGGTTGGCACGCAACTTCCGTGTCGCGTCTTTCTCCTCGTCGATCTCCGGCCACGACGTGGTAGTCATCACCCAACCCATGTGTTCGACGATCTTGGGCACCAGGTCGGGCCGCTCGTCCTCGGGATGTGGCATGTACGGGGGAACGTCGGGATGGTCGCCGAAGAAGGCAAGATCGAGCTGTTCGACGGTGACCGCCGGGCTGCGCACACCCTGCATCCGCACGTTGGCGAGGTTGATGTAGAAGTACCCTCCGAAGAAGCCGCACGCCTCTGGGTAGACCGGATGGAACTCGTCTGCGCTGTAGCTGCCGACACGCACGTACCCGTCGGCCCAGCCGAGACAGATCCCACCTTCCCACGAGAACGTCTGCCCCAGCGGGCTCGCCGGCGTGGGCAGCACCTCGCCGGCGTTCGAGCGCGTGTAGTGCGGCCACCGCGCGCTCGGCTCCCAGTCCGTCATCCAGCGGTCGGCGTCGCGCCCACCCGTGGCCCGCGTCCGTACCCGTGCACCAGTCGTCTCATCGGTCATCGAGGCCCCCTGTCTCGTCCAACACCACAGCAAACTAACCAGTAGATTAGTTTCTGTCCAGGGGGATCTTGCTGCGGCGAACGTGCGCCGGGCACGCGAGAGAAACGAGTCGGAGATGACCGTTGGAACAACGCCTCGGCACACGGCCACGACGTTCTGTCGCGTCTGCCACGCCAGCTGTCCGATCGAGGTCGATGTCGTCGGCAATCGTGCGGTGGCGGTGCGCGGCGTCGCCGACGATCCGCTCTTCGGCGGGTACACGTGCATCAAGGGTCGCCAGCTCCCCGATCAGCTGAGCCACCCCGGCCGACTACGAGAACCGCTGCGACGACGCCCCGACGGCACGTTCGAGACCGTCAGCAGCGCGGTCGCGCTGGACGAGATCGCGATGCGACTGCACGCGATTGTGGATGCCCACGGTCCTCGCGCAGTGGCCAGCTACACCGGCACCGGGGGGTATCAGAACTCCGTGGCGGTGCCAGCGGCTCGGGCGTCCATCAGGGCCTCGGATCACCATCGTTCTACACCTCGGTCACCATCGATCAACCGGCGAAGACGACGGCCCCGTTCCGCACGGGCATCTGGGAGGCCGGCTACCACGACTTCAGCACTGCCGATGTCCTCCTCGGCATCGGCTACAACCCCATGGTGTCGAGCTACGCGCCGATCGGGCACCTGCAGGGCACGAACCCGTTCGTCGTCTTGGGTGAGGCGCGAGAGCGGGGGATGAAGCTGATCGTGGTCGACCCGCGCCGTACAGAGCTGGCCGCCAACGCTGACATCCACCTCGCCATCCGGCCCGGCGAGGATCCCACGCTGCTCGCGGCGTGGCTCAACCTCATGATCACCGAGGATCTCATCGATGCCGAGTTCTGCGACCGGTGGGTGAGCGATCTCGATCACCTTGCGGCATCCGTGGCGCCGTTCACCGTCGGGCGCGCCGCGCAACGGTGTGACGTCGCCGCCGATGACATCGTCGCCGCAGCGCACTTGTTCGCGGCCGGGCCCCGGGGCACCTGCGGCACCGGCACTGGTCCCAACATGGCACCCCGGTCGAGCCTCACCGAGCACCTCGCGATCGTGCTCGACACGATCTGTGGACGGGTCAATCGCGAGGGCGATCGCCTCGACAGCGGCTGGTTCCTCTATCCGCAGACTCCGCGGAGGGCTCAGGTGATCGCACCGCGCGACCCGGCAACCGGGCCCTCGGCACGCATCCGCAACCTTCGCGGGTACCGCGGCGAGATGCCGACGGCAACGCTGGCCGAGGAGATCCTCGAACCAGGGCCCGGACGCATCCGCGCCCTCATCGTCAGCGGGGGCAACCCGGCCGTCGCGTGGCCCGACCAGGAACTGACACTGCGCGCCCTCGACGACCTCGAGCTGCCCGTCGTCGTTGATCACCGCATGTCGGCGACCGCCGAGTTCGCCGACTACGTGATCGCGCCCACGCTGTCGCTGGAGCGTGCCGATGTGCCTCACATCATGGATCGCTGGTTCCGTGCGCCGTACACCAACTACACCGAGGCCGTCCTTGAACGATCCGGTGACGTGCTCAACGAATGGGAGGTGTTCTGGGAGCTCGCCCGTCGTCTCGGCTCCCCGCTCCCCTTCCCCGGCGGCCCTGCGCCGATGGACGTCCGCCCGACTGACGACGAGATCATCGATCTCGCCTATGCCAACTCACGCTTGCCGCTCGACGAGATCCGCGCCAAGCGGATGAAGACGCATCCACAGCGGGCGTTCGTCGTCGAGCCGGCCGACGAGGGCTGCACCGCTCGGTTCCGGCTCGCACCGCACGACCTAATGGACGAGCTCGCCGACGTGGACGCAGAACCCGATGACACAGCGTCGACCGTCGACGGCCGCAGCTACCCTTTCCGGCTCGTCAGCCGGCGACTCAAGCACGTGCTCAACTCGCTCGGCACCGAACTTCCCGGATTGGCCAAGAAGGGCACGACGAACCCGGCCTACATGAACCCGAACGACATGGCTGCGCTCGAGATCGTGTCCGGCGAACTGATCGACATCCAGTCGCCGCGGGCGACCCTGACCGCAGTCGTGCGGTCCGCCCCTGACGTGCGCACCGGGGTCATCTCGATGGCTCACTCCTGGGGCGGGTCATCGCTCACCGACGACAAGGTGCGAGACATCGGCGCGCCGACCAACCGACTCGTCTCCACTGACCGCGACTACGACGTCGTCACGGGAATGGTCGTGCAGAGCGCGATCCCGGTCGCTGTCACGGCCCACCAGGACAGCAACACACCCGCCACCACAACCACAACCGCGCGACACAACCACAACCGCGAACACAACCACAACCGCGAACACATGAAAGGACGATGATGGCCCGCATCGAAGTACCCGCAGGAGACGGCACCGAACACTCGCGCATCTGGGCAGTGGCACCACACATGGGTGTCGGTCTGCGCGCGATGAGCAAAGCGGTCTACGAGGACTCCAGCCTCCCGGTCCGCGAGCGCGAGGTCGCGCGCATGCGCATCGCCCAACTCAACGAGTGCAACGTGTGCCTCAACACCCGCGCCGCGTCGGCGATGGCCAAGGGCCTCACCGACGAGCTCTACCAACAGGTCGACTGCTATCAAGACGTCGCAGAGTTCACGCCGCGCGAACGACTCGCAGCGGAGTTCGCCGAGCAGTTCGCGATCGACCACACGGCGATCGGCGACGAGCTGTGGGGGCGGTTGCGCGAGCAGTTCACCGACGTCGAACTGCTCGAACTGACTGTGACGATCGGGTTCTGCGTCGGTCTCGGACGCGCATTCAACGTGCTCGACATCGCCAGGGACTTCGACGTCAACTGGAGTCGGGAGCCGGCCAACCCGCGCTGAGCCCGGCCTGCCCGACTCGCTGCTCAGTCGAGAGCGGCCTCGCCGAGGTAGCTCGACTCGAGCAGATGGCGGTTCTTGCGCAGCTCGTCGGCGCTGCCCTGCATGACCAGCTCGCCGTGGTTGAGCACGTAGGCCCGATCGGCGACCTCCAGCGCCATGTGTACGTGTTGCTCGACCAAGAGCACGCCGCAGTCCGTCTCGTCGGCGATTCGGCGCACGATGGGCAACAGCCGCTCGACGATGATCGGGGCGAGACCCAGGCTCATCTCGTCGACGAGCAGGCACTTCGGATTGGACACGAGCGCGCGGGCCATGGCCAGCATCTGCTGCTCGCCGCCGGACAACAGACCGGCCGGGCGCCCCCCCAATGGGCGCAGAGCCGGAAACAACTCCATCGCCCGGTCGTACGAGCTTGCCCTTGCGGCACGATTCCCTGCGATGCCCAGACGGATGTTCTCCTGCACGGTGAGGTCGAAGAACAGTGAACGGTCCTCGGCAACGTGCGCCAATCCGAGCTGGGCGATCTTGTGCGGGGCCATGCCGTCGGTGTTCTGACCCATCACCGCGACCCAGCCGCTGATCGGACGCAACAGCCCGGAAATCGTCAGCAGTGACGTCGTCTTGCCCGCACCGTTCGGACCGAGAAGGGCGACAACTTCGCCCGGGTTGACGACGAGATCGAGATCACGCACCACCGCGATGCCGTCGTACCCTGCGTGCACGCCGACCATCTCGACGACTGGCGCGCTCATGGATGGTGCGCTCATGGATGGTGCGCTCATAGACGGTGCGCTCATGACGGGTCTCCAGAGTCGGTTGCGGTGCCCGACGCGGCGAGCCCGGAGCCTTCGCGAGCCTGGGCCTCGCCCGCCGTTTGGCCGAGGTACGCCGCGATCACCGCTGGATCGCGGCGGACCTCGCTCGACGTGCCCTGGGCGATGATCCGTCCGAAGTCGAGGACGTAGATGTAGTCACAGAAGTTGAGTACCAGACCCATGTCGTGGTCGATGAGGAAGATCGTCGTCCCGCCGTTGACGAACGAGCGCAGGTGTCCGCCGAGCAGTTGGCTCTCAGTGGTGTCCAAACCAGCGGCGGGCTCGTCGAGGAGGAGCAACTTCGGTTTGGCCGCCAGTGCTCGGGCGACGCTGACAAGCTTGCGCTGGCCGTGGGACAGGTCGCTCGGAAGGCGATCGGCGATGTCGGTGAGGCCGAGCGAGCTGAGTGCCGTGTCGACTTGCTGCTCCTGCGCCGAGCGGCCCTTGGACACGCGCAGCAGATCGAGCGCGAACGCGTACCAGCGCGGTGTCTCGGCGACGACGAGCAGGTTGTCACGCACGTTCAGGTCCTCGAACAGTTCGAGCGACTGGAACGTTCGCGCAAGTCCGAGGTGGGCCCGTCGATCGGGCGCGAGCCCGATCAGGTCGTGTCCGTCGAACTCGACCGCGCCGGACGAGACAGTGGTGAACCCCGTGATCGCATCGATGAAGGTCGTCTTGCCGGCGCCGTTCGGGCCGATCAGGCCGACCACCGTGCCCGCCTCGACACGGATGTCGATGTCGGCGTTCGCGGCGAGACCGCCGTAGCGAACGGTGAGGCCGCGGATGTCGAGCAACGGCATCAGACCGGCTCCATCTTCGCAACCGGCTCATGCGCGACCAGCTCGGCGCGTTGAGGCGCCGCTCCCCTCGATCGGTGCCGCCGCTTCTCGCGCTTCGCTCCGATCGCAGTCCGACCCTGCGTCACGAACGACTGGATCAGCAAACCGAGCATGCCGCCGAGGAGCGGCATCCAGAACACGCTGTACGAATCGACGCGCAGCGGCCAGACGACGGCGCCGACGACGACGCCGATCACGAACGCCGGACCATGGCGACGCGCGACGCGCGCCCACTCCGGGCCACGTGCTCGGCGCAGCCAGTTGCCGAGGTGGCGGAACAGCTCCTGGAACGCCGGGGCGATCCCATTCGGGTTGGCAATCGCGGTGAACACCAATGCCGCGCCGCCGATCACCGTGACGTACCGGTCGATGTTCGTGCCCTTGAGGAAGTAGTTGCTGGTCACCGTGATCAGGCCGGCGGGAGCCAGCAGACCACCGACGATCGCCCCGTTCACCGAGGTGATTCCGCCGAGGTACGCGAATGCGAGGTACGCCAGACTGGCCTGGTAGACGAAGTTGGCCGACGAGACATCGTTCTGCTTGAACGCGAGCATCACCCCACCGATGCCGGCGATGCCGGCACCGATGCCGAACGCGAGCAGCTTCGTGCGGGCGACGTTGATCCCTGCCGCGGCGGCCGCGCGTTCATTGGCGCGCACCGCGAGGAAGCGCCGACCTGTGCCGTTCCG
>JAYTOM010000107.1:0-3988 GCA_043747765.1 Actinomycetota bacterium | reverse complement strand
AGCGACAGTTGGCCGCTGACCGGCACGATCCCCACGGCGATCGATTCGCCATCGCGTTGGCCGCCGAGCTGGGCCAGCAGTGTCTTGAAGACCTGATCGGGGTCGATGCTCAGCGCCTCGGCGGCGACCAGTCCGTAGTTCCGTGCGCCTGGTACGTGATCGAACTCGTGCACCCGGAATTCCACGCCGGCGGCTTGCAGTGACGCCGTTGCCGGCGTGGCTGCCTTCGAACGATCCTTGGTCACGCCTCTATGGTGCGCTGATGACCGCTGAATCGGCAACTGCGCATTTCACGACGGCAACGGCCCCACACCCGATGGACGGGATCGGCATCATCGATCTGATGATCGGCTTTCCCAAGAAGAACGCCGCCGATCACTACAAGTTCCGCGACGGCGCCGTCAAGGACGCCGAGTCCAAGACAATGGCGATGCCGGCGCAGTACATGTTCAAAGGCGTCCCGACCGATGTCGGTGAGGATGCCGACACGATCCAGATGCTGCTGAGCGACATGGACCGTTGCGGCGTCGCACGCGGCATGGTGCACATGGGCTCCGACGAGTCGATTCGGGCCTTGGCACAACACCCCGACCGGATCATCCCGTGTGTCGACGCCGATCCGACCGACATCACCGGCACGATCCGCCGGATCCGCACGGCCCACCGCGAGTGGGACATCAAGGCGGTCACCACCTTCCCGTCCGGCTTCGTGCCTCAGGTTCCGGTCAACGACCGTGCCTACTACCCGATCTACGCGGAGTGCATCGACCTCGATGTACCCATCATTGTCAACGCCGGTGTTCCAGGGCCGCGGGTGCCGATGATGTGCCAGCACGTCGAGTTGTTCGACGACGTTTGTTACGACTTCCCGGAACTACGGATCGTGATGCGCCACGGCGCCGAGCCATGGCAGGCGCTGGCGATCAAGTTGATGCTGAAGTGGCCGGGCCTGTATTACATGACGAGTGCGTTCGCCCCGAAGCACTATCCGAAAGAGATCATCGACTATGCGAACACTCGCGGCATCGACAAGGTGATGTACGCCGGCTACTACCCAATGGGACTGTCGCTCGATCGGATCGTGGCCGAGTTGCACCTCGTCGCGTTCCGCGACGAGGTGTGGCCCCGATTCTTGCGCGACAACGCGACCGACGTCTTCAAGCTCTAGACCTACCTGCGGATGGTCCGGGCCGTTCAGAGAACCGTGTTCGGGTCGCAGTTGCTGCCGCACACCGCCACGACGATGCGCTCGCCGTGTTCGGGTCGATAGGCGCCCGATTGCAGGGCTGCGAGCGCAGTGGCGCCTCCGGGTTCGACGACGAGACGGAACTCGTCCCACAGCGACCGTTGTGCGGTGCGGATCGCATCGTCGCTGACAACCACAGCATCGTCGACGTAGTGCTCGACGATGGTCCACGCGTACGCACCGAGGGTGTTCGATCCGAGTGAGTCCGCAGCCACGCCCCCGACGGTCACAGGTGTCGGCTCTCCTGCCACGCGAGCCGCAAAGAGGCAGTCACTTGCACTCGGTTCCACGCTGATCACGCGACGGCGATCCTGCACCCAGGCCGCCTGTCCGGCGATGAAACCGCCCCCGCCAGTGGCGATCAACAACGTGTCGTAGTCGCCGACCTGGTCGTCGAGTTCGATACTCATCGTTCCCTGGCCGGCGATGATGGCCGGGTGTTCGAAGGGATGGATCACCAACGCACCGGTGACCTGCTGACGTTCGACGCTGGCCCGGTGGGCATTGTCGAAGAAGCCTTCGATGACATTGACCGTCGCGCCCAAGCTCTCGATCCGCTCACGCTTGATCGAAGGACTGGTCGCCGGCATGAAGATCTCTGCCTGCAGGCCGAGTTGCCGAGCGACGTACGCGACGGCCGCGCCGTGGTTGCCGCCGGACGCAGCAATCAGACCGGCTGGGCCGATCTCGCCGGCTGCTTCGGCGATCAACACCCGGTTGAACGCGCCACGGGGCTTGAACGAGCCAGCATGTTGCAGCAGTTCCAGCTTGAGCGTCACGGGATGGTCGAGGCCGAGTTCCCCGGAAGCGACATCGAGCACGGGTGTGAGCCGGACGTGTGGCCGAATGCGGTCCATCGCCGCCGCGATGTCGTCCGGCGAGACGGCGGGCACGGTGGAGGCGAGTCGGGTCACGAGCCGCGACCCTACTGGCGGTGGTCTGCGGCGGCTGGCGGCGGCTGACGATGATCTTGGTACCGTGGCCAACATGCCCGAAACGCCTTCCCCCGCTGTTGGTGCCACGCCTGTCGACATCAAGCCGCGTAGCCGTGATGTCACCGATGGCATCCAGAAGGCCGCGGCCCGCGCCATGTTGCGCGCCGTGGGGATGACGGAGAACGATTGGGGTAAGCCGCAGGTTGCGATCGCCAACGCCTGGAACGAAGTGACTCCGTGCAACATGACGCTGCGCAAGTTGGCCGAGAAGGTCAAGGAGGGCGTGCGTGCCGCCGGCGGATTCCCGATGGAGTTCGGCACGATCACGGTCAGCGACGGCATCAGCATGGGCCACGAGGGGATGAAGGCCTCGCTCGTCAGCCGCGAGGTCATCACCGACTCGGTCGAGTGCGTCATGCATGCCGAGCGCCTCGACGGTTTCGTCGGGCTGGCCGGCTGCGACAAGAGCATTCCGGCGATGCTGATGGCGGCTGCCCGCCTCGATCTGGCCAGCGTGTTCGTGTACAACGGCAGCATCATGCCAGGCAACCACAACGGTGTCGCGCTCGACATCACCAGCGTGTTCGAAGCCATCGGCGCATGTGCTCTGGGCAAGATCAGCGAGGACGAACTGACCGAGATCGAGCGCAAGGCATGCCCGGGCGAAGGGGCCTGCGGCGGCATGTTCACTGCCAACACGATGAGCTCCATCGCCGAGGCAATCGGAATGAGCCTGCCAGGCTCCGCCAGCCCGCCAGCCGTCGACCGTCGTCGCGAGGACGATGCAGTGCGCGCCGGTGAAGCGGTCGTCAACATGCTGCGACTCGGCATCACGCCGCGTCAGATCATGACGAAGAAGGCGTTCGAGAACGCAATTGCGGTGACCAGTGCATTGGGGGGCAGCACCAACGCCGTCCTGCATCTGCTGGCGATTGCCAACGAGGCCGGCGTTGCGTTGGAACTCGAGGATTTCAACCGGATCGCCGCCAAGGTGCCGCACATCGCCGACATGAAGCCGGGCGGAAAGTTCCACATGAGCGACCTGGATCGCGTCGGTGGAGTCCCGGTCGTGATGAAGCATCTCCTCGACGCCGGACTCCTGCACGGCGACTGTATGACCGTCACCGGTAAGACAATGGCGGAGAACCTCGCCGAGATCGACCCGCCGGCACCCGACGGCGTCGTCGTCTACCCGCTCGATCAGCCGATCCATGCCGAGGGCGGCATCAACATCCTCACCGGATCGCTGGCACCGAAGGGCTCGGTCGTCAAGGTTGCCGGCCTCAGTGCCGAACAGAAGCTGTTCGAGGGTCCAGCTCGGGTGTTCGAACGCGAGGACAGTGCGATGGCCGCCATTCTCGATGGCTCGATCCGGCCGGGGACCGTGCTCGTGATCCGCTACGAAGGCCCCAAGGGCGGACCGGGCATGCGCGAGATGTTGGCAATCACCGGGGCTCTCAAAGGCGCCGGGCGGGGGGCGGACTGTGCGCTCGTCACGGACGGCCGCTTCAGCGGTGGAACGTGGGGATTCTGCATCGGTCACGTCGCCCCTGAGGCCCTCGACGGTGGTCCGATTGCGTTCGTCGAGGACGGCGACCGGATCCGGGTGGACGTGCACAACTTCAGCCTCGATCTGCTCGTCTCCGACGAGGTCTTGGCCCAACGCAAGGTCGGCTGGCAACCTCTGCGCAGCAGCTACACATCCGGTGTTCTCGGCAAATACGCAAAGCTCGTCCAGGGTGCTGAAACGGGAGCCATCACCAACACGCTCTAGGCGTTGGCGACGACTCCCGTGGTGCGTTCAGGC
>JAYTOM010000106.1:0-12422 GCA_043747765.1 Actinomycetota bacterium | reverse complement strand
TTTTCAACAATAACGGCCATAGCCATGTGATCGTCGACGTGCTCGGTTCGTTCTCGGGCAATTCGCCAGGCCGCTACGTTGCCCTGCAGCCCGGGCGTGTGCTCGACACCCGCAACGGAACCGGCGCACCATCGGCACCGATCGGTCAGACCCCGCTCATCCTCAAACTCAGTGGTCAGAGCGGTGTGCCCAACTCGGGGGTCAGCGCAGTGCTGTTGAATGTGACGGTCGTCGCGCCCAGCAACGACACTTATGTCACGGTGTTCCCATCCGGATCGACCGTGCCTCTGGCGTCCAACCTCAACGCTGTCGCCGGCCAGATCGTACCCAACAGTGTGCTTGCCCGGCTCGGCCCTGACGGCTCGGTTGCCCTGTACAACAACGCTGGAACGGTCGACTTGTTGGCCGACGTGATGGGCTACTTCACGACCTGATCAGCGCTGAACCATTGTGTGCTCGAGCGCAGCCAGAACGTCGGGACGAAGGGTAGAGATCCGGTCGATGCCAACGTCGATCAATCTCTTCATCGTCACGGTATCGCGTCAGGACAGTCCCGTCGGAACACGTCGACCGCTGGTGGGGATCGTCGCCTTTTGCCGCGAAAGGGATGCTTGGCATCGAGCGTGAAGTTGTATCCGGCATCGAGCGTCGAGAGCTGCGCGTACGTCTTGGTCTCGATCTCGCCGGTTCCGGGTGAACTCGCTGATCGAGTGCCTTTGTGGACGACGGGATTGCGCATCTTCATGACGACCCGGCCGGAGGGGTCGTGCTGGCGGGGGAGTGGTGGTGGAGGCACCGATCAGGGAGCGTCTGACACGTAGGGGTTCGTCGAGCGTCCAGCCCCTTGGCCAGCCGCAGGCTGCGCAGACGGCGCCGGGCGACGTCTTCGATTTCACCGCCTTGCTCCACGGCACGATGGTATGCCGAAACGAGAAGGGGTCCCCGCGCCTTCACGAATGGTCCCGGTGTGGGCATGTGCGACGTGGCGCGACCGTTCCCGACGCCTGGACGCCTGGACGCCTGGACTGTTATGGCTGATGACACAGTGATGCGAGCCGAGTTACGCTTCTTTGCTCACGCCGGGGCCTCGACCGGCCGATGACATGTCAGAGCCTGCTGGGGGCGATGGACGGAGGAGTGCAGTGGAGCGGTTCGAATCGGTCTCGTCGATGGACGAAACCGCGCGCGATGCCACTCTCGCGTCGCTCCTGCAGCAACGTCCCAGCGCCCTCATCACGGCCATCGATGGTGATGGACTTTTCACCGATCTGCCTGCGTCGATCGAACTCCACGGACAGCGGGTCGTCGATGCCCGATCCGGTCTCGATCTCGTCGCGCCCGGGTCGCGAGCCGTCGTCATCGAGAAGTGGGAAGCCGTCAAGCGGCTCGGCGCTGCCGTGGGGTCCGTGGTACTGGTCAACGGTGCCGAGGCTTCGTTCTACTTTGCCGACGTGCGTCACAGCCATGGCGTGTACATCGGACTGATCGTGTCCGAATCGGCCGAAGATCTCGTCGCCGATCTGGCCCGACGGCCGCCGGTCTTGCCACGAACCGGCCGCGTCGACAAGGACGAGCTGGCGGTCATCCGACACGTCGACCACCGGATCTGCGAGATACTCGGGTTTCGTGCTGATGAACTGCTCGGTCGCAATTCGTTGGAGTTCATCCACCCGGACGATCAGGTCGAAGCCGTCGACGCGTGGATGGAAATGTTGACCGCACCGGGTGAGTCGACCCGAATCCGACTTCGCCACCGCCGTGCCGACGACACCTGGCTGTGGATGGAGTTCACCAACACCAACCTGCTCAAGCAGCGCGAACACAGCGTCGTCAGCGAGATGTTGAACATCTCCGACGAGATGCGCGTCGTCGAAACGTTGCGTCAACGAGAACAACTGCTCAGCCGATTGGCTGAAGCGCTGCCGTCTGGCGTGTTGCACGTGGATCGCGACCGCAACGTCGTCTACGCCAATGTCCGCCTCGGCCATCTGCTCGGAACCGGCCGATGCAGCTCACTGGAGCAACAGTTCGCTTCAGTGATCCCCGATGACAGAATTGCCCTCGAGGCCGCCATCGACGGGGTCCTGCTCAATGGCGTCGATGATGACATCGAAGTTCATCTGAGGATGATCGGTCACAGCGACCTCACGCTGTGTGCAATTGCAATCCGGGTTCTGACCGATGCCGACGACACGCCGATCGGTGCGGTGCTGTGCGTCGATGACATCACCGCGGCCGCCGAACTGCGGGCCAATCTGGAAAGACGAGCGACCATCGACCAGCTCACGGGCTGCCTCAATCGCGCAGCCGTACTCGATCAACTGGACCGGACGCTGACCTGTCACCAGGCAGGGTCCCCCGGCACAGCGGTGGTGTTCCTCGACCTCGATGGGCTCAAGGAGGTCAACGACACCTTTGGCCATCACGCCGGTGATCAACTTCTGGCCGGGGCCGCTGATCGCTTGCGTAGCGCGATGCGTGACAAGGACGTCATCGGCAGACTCGGCGGTGACGAATTCGTCGTCGTACTTCCCGGAGTGGACGGCCTCGACGAGGCCACGCACATCGGGATGCGCCTTGTCGGCGCGTTGATGGATCCACTCGAGATCACCGGGGGGATGCCGATGCGAATCCGTTCGAGCATCGGCGTGGCCTGGGCTTCGACCGTTGGAATCACGGCAGACGTGATCACTGCTGCCGCAGACCAGGCGATGTACGAATCGAAGCGCACCGGAACGTCGGAACCGGTCTTCATCACCGTCCAGTGATGTCGTTCGGGCCAGTGATGTCGTTCGGTGCATCGACGATCAGTGCTCGAGCGACGGCAGGGCGATATTGACGATGGGGCCGTCGATACCGACGACCAGAAGAGCGATGCACAGCACGGCCAACACCAACCATCGTTGCGGATTCGGCACGACCGAGCCGACCGAGATGAACGCGGCCGGAAGTCCGGACAGGTCCGTCGCGCGGGCCGGTGTGGCGGCATATGGCACGTCGTCGCTTCCGTACAGATCACCGAGATAGCTCTGCCAGCCGAACGTGTTCGACTCTCGCGACAAGATCGGGAGACCATCGAGCTGACTGGATGATGTCGTCTGGCGGTCGTCGATCATCGGGCATTCGAGGAGTTGGAAACTGAGTGGGATCTTGGCCCGATCACTGGCGTTGTCGACGATCCAGCCCAGGCTCGACTAGCAGTCTTCGAGCGGACCCGGGACAGGGCGTGCCTGGGGCAAGTCGGCACTCGACTGAAACCCCGATGCAGCCGAACATCGGGACCATCGGTCGAAGCGAGCGCCGTCCATTGAACGATCACCGAGCACATACCCGCCCCCGTGCATGGAGTCCAGAGGGGGTAACGCGGCAGCGACAGAACCGCTGGAATTGTCGCGACGGCGCGGTCGATGAACCCGGATCAGAGCAGCGGCGACGTCCGGATGGAGGAGTGATGCCGTGTCCATCATCGGGCTCCAGCGCCGAAACGGACCAGGCGTCCGGGGGTTGCACCGGTGTGTTCGCCGTTGGCGTAGGTCTGCTCGCCGGCAACGAAGGTGGCCCGGTAACCATCCACCGTCTGGACAAGACGGCGACCGTTGGCCGGCAGATCGAAGATCATCTCCGGCGCATGCAATGTCAGCGCCTCGAGGTCGACCAGATTGATGTCGGCACGTTTGCCGGGTTGCAGCGTGCCGCGATCGTCGAAGCCGTAGACGGCGGCGGTCCGGCCGGTTTGCAGATGGACCGCCTGTTCGAGCGAAATTCGCTCGCCCCTCGTGCGGTCGCGGACCCAATGGGTGAGCAGCGACGTCGGCATGCTCACATCGCAGATCAGCCCACAGTGTGCGCCGCCGTCGCTGAGGCCGAGGACCGACTGCGGGTGCAGCATCATCTCGCGCACGGCGTCCAGGTTGGTGTCCTCGTAGCTGGACAGCGGGGCGAACAGGAAGGCGGTTCCGTTCCGTTCCAGCATCCAGTCGAGCACCACCTCTTCGGGCAGTCGACCGGTGCCTGCGGCGACGGCAGCGACGCTCGTTTCGGGAGCGGGTTCGTAGTCGGGTGGGTCGCCGAGCGGGAAAATCCGGTTCCATCGAGACATCAGAGCGCGAGCGACGTTGCTGCCGGTCTGCGGCTTCTCGCCCAGGAGCGCGGCGCGAACCTCGGGCATCTGCAAGCGGGCCACGCGCTCGGCCAGCGGAAGCATCTTGATCGACCGGTAGGTCGGATGCGTGATGAAGGGATGGAGCGATGACTGGAGTCCGAACATCATTCCGGTCGGGCGGCAGGCCACTTGGGGCACGATCCGCAGTCCCTCCGATGCAGCGACGGCGGCGCTGTGCAGCGCTGCACGGTAGGCGAGTGGATCAGGCTTCGACTGGGCCAGCGAGTAGGTGACGGTGGCCCCGCTGCGGCGGGCGATCTCTGACATCCAGCGGCCGACCTCACCGGCTGGTGAACCGTCGTCGATCAGTTGGAACACGCCGTGACCGGCCGCACCGAGTGCGTCGCCGAGAGCCATCAATTCGTCGATCGGTGCATGTGTGCCGGGAACAAGCCCGTGACGCGAGCTGTGCAACATCGTCCGCGACGTCGAGAACCCAGCCGCTCCGGCTTCGAGTGCCTGCTTCGTGAGGCGCGCCATTTCGGCGATCTCGTCGGCGGTGGCGTCGTCGTGGGCACGTTCTCCGAGCACGAACGCGCGCAATGCTGCGTGGGGAACCTGAGCGGCGATGTCCAACACGCGATGAGTGCAGTCCAGAGCGTCGAGATACTCGGGAAACGACTCCCACTGCCAGTCCATGCCTTCGTGCAGTGCCGTGCCGGGGATGTCCTCGACGCCCTCCATCAACTCGATCAGGAAGTCGTGGCCGTCGCGCCGGACGGGTGCGAATCCGACGCCGCAGTTGCCCATCACGACGGTGGTGACGCCGTGCCAGCTCGACGGCGTGACCTGTGGATCCCATGTGACCTGACCGTCGTAGTGGGTGTGGATGTCGACCCAGCCAGGCATCACCGTGAGTCCGGCAGCATCAACTTCGCGGTGGCCGCGACCGTCCACCGTGCCGATCTCGGTCACGAGGCCGTCCGTCACCGCCAGGTCGCCGATGACGCCGACTGCTCCCGTGCCATCGACGACATTGCCCCCGCGGATCACCAAGTCATGCATGCAGCGACTGTATGCCGAATGCTCAATTGACCTGCAAGCGGCTGACGGACCGCTGGTCCGACCAATGGCTTCGGCGATTGATGAAATGCTCCGGTCGAGACTCGAGCACCGTGGTCTCCAGCCACAGCCGCTTCAGATGGCGGACGCGCCCGGCGCTGCGATCATCCTCGTACGCGGTACGCCCGTGCATGACGTGATAGTTGTTGATGAACTGCATGTCTGCGGGTTGCAACTCCATCAGGACATGATTGACGGGATCGTCCGCCATCTGCACCACGGCCGCCAATGCTTCGCGCTGGATCGATGTCAGTCGCGGAGCTTCCGGGTGACGCTGCGACGCGAGGATGTACGGCGGGATGCATCGCACGAACAGCCGGTCCTGCCATTCTGTGAAGACCGGGACCATGTAGAACGCACGGCCCCCGGCGGGCTGCTCGCCGCGAAAGTCGTATGGCAGTTCGTCGTACAGCGCGGCGGCCAGTTCGGGTCGCTCGGCGATCAGTTGATTGTGAATGCGGACCGAGTTGGCCACGGCAGACAGGCCACCGGTCCTGCCGTTCTCGAGGCACATCAGCCCCACCAGATCCGATCCGTCGCAGTGGAACGGGAGCGCGAGACCGCCGATCTCGTTGCCGCGCACCGTCGGGTCGTCAACGGCCTTGTGCTGGTCGGTCACGTCGCCGAGCACGTGGCCGTGTTTGTTCTGCGGCCACGGAAGTCCGAGGTGAGTACCGATGCCCCAGAAGAGGACTTCCATCTCGGCCTGGGAGTATGCGCTGCGATCCAACCCGCGCAGACGCACGAAACCGCGACCGTTGATCAAGTCGTTCTCGATCGAATGCAGGCGGTGCCGGAGGGTCGGAAGTGGGAAGTCGTCGCGCTGCAGCTCGAGGATGTCGTCGGTCCTCGACAGGGCGTGTCGCAGTGAGGCATCGAGTTCGGCCTGTTCGGCGTCATCGAAGCGTTCCGTCCAAACGGTCTCGTCGGCCACGTCGGCCGATGTCCATTCGCACTGCGGTTCGAGGATCCGCGGCGTCCTCGTGGTGGTGGTCGTATCGCTGGTCATCTCA
Source organism: Actinomycetota bacterium (assembly GCA_043747765.1). GTDB lineage: Bacteria > Actinomycetota > Acidimicrobiia > Acidimicrobiales > Ilumatobacteraceae > WLMZ01. The sequence continues at coordinate 6,185 of JAYTOM010000106.1, read as the reverse complement.
GATCTCCGTGCTCGACGTCGAACGTGGATTCTTCTGCGGGCCGCGGACGAAGCGTCCTGGCAACTCGCCCGTCGGTGCGCCATCGGCTGCGATCTCGACCCCCGACACGAAGGTGTGCAGATAGCCGTGCGCCTTCTGCAGCAGACGCTTGCCGCCAGCTGGAAGGTCGTGGACCATCTCCGGCGGCGACAGCGCGAGATGGTCGAAGTCGATGATGTTGATATCGGCTTTGTATCCAGGAGTCAGGAGGCCACGATCGAGCAGTCCGACTGCTGCAGCCGTTCCACGCGACTGGCGCTGGATCAGGAACGGCAGACCAAAGATCGGCCCCCGTGACCGGTCGCGGCCCCAATGCGTGAGGAGCGATGTGGGAAAGCTGCCATCGCAGATGGTGCCGACGTGGGCCCCACCGTCGCTGAGGCCTGGAACGGTGTGGGGGTGGGCCATCATCTCGGCCGCGGCGTCGAGACTGCCGTCGAAGTAGTTGAGGACCGGGAAGTACAGGAGCGCCTTGCCGCCGTCACCGAGCAACAGATCGACGAACAGTTCCGCTGGATCCAGTCTGCTGTGGCGAGCCCTGGCTCCGATGCTGTCTTCTGGCCGCGGTTCGTAGTCGGGCGGATCGCCGAGCTCGAATATCCGGTCGAGTGAACGGGTGAACGATGCCTCCCGTACTTCGGCGATCAGTTGCCGGCGACGTTCCGGCTGCGTCAGAACCCGGGCCTGCTCGGCGAGCGGCAGATCGGTGACGACCTGGAAGGTCGGAGTTCCGCGAAGCGGATTGAGAGTGCCCTGCAATCCGAGCAACACGCCGACCGCTCGGGCGGCGACCTGACCGCGCATCGTCAGACCCTCGGCGTGAGCCCGGTCCAACAACGCCAGCTTGGAACGGTAACCGACCCCCGGCGCCGACTGCAGCAGCGAGATCGAGAGCGGACGGCCCGAGACCCGCATCATCTCCAACAGCGTCTCGTCCTCGATCTCCCGATCGGTGAAATCCGACACAACTTGTAAGACGCCCTGACCGGTCTGGCCAATGGCCGTCGCGATGCCGACCAATTCCTCGCGTGCTGCTGTCAGCGTGGGTGTCGGTTCGCCGCGGCTGGTCTTGTGGTTCAGGGTGCGTGACGTGGTGAAGCCGAGCGCGCCGGCACGGATGCCGGCGGCTGCGATTCGGCCCATCTCGGCGATCTCGGTTTCAGTTGCGGACTCGCGATCGGCGCCGCGCTGTCCCATCACGTAGACGCGCACTGGTGCGTGACACACCTGCGCAGCGAGATCGATGTCATAGTGACGGCTGGCGAGAGCATCGAGGTAATCCGACACCGACTCCCAGTTCCACGTCAGTCCTTCGTGCAGGACCGTGCCGGGAAGATCCTCGACTCCCTCCATCAACTCGACGAGCAGATCTCGATCCTGATGACGAACGGGGGCGAAGCCGACCCCGCAGTTGCCGGCGACAACAGTCGTGACGCCGTGATCCGACGACGGCTGCAGACGGTTGTCCCAAGTGGCCTGACCGTCGTAGTGGGTGTGTACATCGACGAAGCCCGGCGATACCAGGGCACCGTCAGCTTCCACCTCACGAGAGCCGCGGCCCGAGACAGTCCCGACTTCGACGACAAGACCGTTGTGGACAGCGACGTCTGCGGTTCGCGCCGGTGCGCCCGTTCCGTCGATGACCGTGCCGGACCGGATCACGAGATCGAATTCCATCGAACACCCCCAGCGTGTGTGACAACACTGGTGCAGTGTCGCACTGTGCAGTGTCGCACAGCGCACTGATCGGTGTCATCGGACGACGCACGGCGATCCAGTCGACTGTCGATGACGAGGTCGCCGCTGCCCGACGTCGGTAGTTCGTTGCCATGCCGAGTGTCCTTTGTGGTGGTGGCGGGTAGAGGCGCACCAACGAATGGAGATGGCGATGACGGAACGGCTCGACGGAACAGTGGCACTCGTAACCGGAGCGAGTAGTGGAATCGGCGAAGCGACCGCCAAGGCCCTTGCTGCGCAGGGTGCATCGGTGGCGATCGCCGCGCGGCGCAAGGACCGACTCGATGCGCTCGCGAGCGAGATCGGTCGCGCGGGAGGAACGGCCTGGGCGATCGAGTGCGACGTGACCGATCAGGCACAGGCGATCGCGCTGATCGCGTCGACCGTCGAAAAGTTCGGACGTCTCGACACCCTGATCAACAACGCCGGCGTGATGCTGCTCGGGCCGATCGTGGATGCGCCGATCGAGGAGTGGAACCAGATGGTCGCGCTGAACGTCAACGGGCTGCTGTCCTGCGCTCACGCAGCGCTTCCGCATCTGCTCTTAGCCGCCGTCGATTCCCCGCGCCGCGTCGCCGATCTCGTCAACATCAGTTCCGTCGCCGGTCGAGTCCCCCGCTCTGGCTCTGGCGTGTACAACCTGACCAAGCACGGGGTCGGAGCGTTCAGTGAGTCGCTCCGTCAGGAGGTGACCAAGCGACATGTGCGCGTCTCGTTGGTGGAGCCTGGCGCCGTTGCGACAGAACTGGCATCCCATGTTCGTGAAGAAGTTCGTGGCGACATGTTGAAGCGCTTCGCGGACATGCAGCGGTTGGAAGCCGAGGACATCTCTGATGCGATCTCGTACATCGTCAATCGCCCCCGCCACGTTGCGATCAACGAGATCCTGATCCGGCCGACGGAGCAAGAGGGCTGATCGGACTCACGTTTCGAAGGTGGCCGTGTGTCGAACGCCATTCCGATGAGCACCTCGAAGGTGTAGCGGATGTCCTCCAAGCTGTCCGATCAATGCTCGAGCGGGGCTTGGGGGTCGTGGGCGATGCTCGACGCGATCGATCGCAATGCGTCGATGCGCACTACTCTGCGCCCTGACTGAAAGATGAGGGGCATCATGGGCGTTCGACGGATCGTCACCGGCCACGCGACCGACGGACGATCGATCTTCGTCAGCGACGAGCAGGTCGAGGGGATTGCGATCGGAACACTCGGAGCATCGGCAACGTTGCTGTGGGGTCGCCAAGATGTCGGCCATTTCCCGGATGACGGCAGCCCGCAGAGGATGTCGGCTGCGTTTCCTGCGCCGGGAGGTTGTGCGATCGCAATCATCACGCTCGCCCCCGAAGGTGACGACTTCCATCAATTCGTGCACAACGCGCTCGCACCGTACGCCGATCCGGATCAGCCGGGTATGCACCGTACGCCGACGCTTGACTACGACTACGTGCTGGATGGAACGATCGGGTTGGAACTGGACGACGGTGTCGAAGTGGTGCTCGGCCCCGGCGATCTGGTGGTGCAGAACGGGACCCGTCACCGTTGGCACAACCGCGGCCAGGCGATTGCCCGATACCTGTCGATCACGGTCGGCGCCGAGAACGATGTGTCCGGCGGGGGACCGGTTTGAGTCCAGATCCGAATTCGGCGCGGTCGCCCCAGCCGCTGGACAGCGGCGCGCAGCTCGATTTCTCGCGTGACATGAGCTACGGCGATTACCTGCATCTCGATGAACTGCTGTCCGCGCAGCATCCGCTGTCGCCGGATCACAACGAACTTCTGTTCATCGTCCAGCATCAGACGAGCGAGCTGTGGATGAAGTTGATGCGCCACGAATTGGCGGCTGCGATCGAGTCGATCGCGAGCGATGAGCTGCAAGGTGCGTTCAAAATGTTGTCGCGGGTCAGCCGGATCATGGAACAACTCGTGCACGCGTGGGATGTGCTGGCCACGATGACGCCGCCCGAATATTCCGCGATTCGTCCGTACCTGTCACAGAGCAGCGGATTCCAGAGCTGGCAGTACCGCTGCATCGAGTTCGCCGTCGGCAACAAGAATGCCACAATGCTCAAGCCCCACGAACATCGTCCGGACCTGTTCGCACAGGTGGCCGAGGCCTGGCACGCACCGTCGTTGTACGACGAGTCCTTACGGCTGCTGGCGCGACGCGGTCTCGGGATCCCGGCGTCGCTGGTCGAACGGGATTGGACGATCCCGTACCACGCCGATGCCGCGGTCGAGGGCGCGTGGCTGCAGGTGTACAGGGACCCGAAGCAGTACTGGGACCTCTACCAGTTGGGCGAGGAACTGACCGACTTCGAAGATGCGTTTCGCCTGTGGCGGTTCCGGCACGTGACGACGGTCGAGCGGATCATCGGCTTCAAACGTGGCACCGGCGGCACGTCGGGCGTCGGTTACCTCCGCTCGATGTTGGACGTCGTGTTGTTCCCGGAGATCTGGTCGTTGCGGACGTCACTGTGAGACGACGTCACAGCGGGCCTGGCGCGCTGGTCATCCTGACGATCGAGCAACGGCGGGAAGGCCGTCGATGAACTCGGCGATGTGTTCGGCGATGGTGGCTGCGAGGTCCGTCTCGTGCATCGCATGGGATCCACCCGGGATCGCCTCGAATCGGCAGTTGGGCATCTTCCGCTCCAGGTACTGACCGGACGATGTGTATTCGGGACGGTCGTCGGCGCCGGCCATCACCAATGTCGGCACCGTCAGATCCGACAGGCTGTCCATCACCACCGAATCGAATTGGAGGTTGAGATCTGCCACCTGGATCGGCACGCCGAACCGATGTGCATTGCGGCGTGAACGCTCGTTCCAATCGTTTCGCTTCGCTTCGTCCCGGAATCCAGGGCCGGTGTTGAGCACGACAAGGCCACGCGCGACGCCACGTCGCGTGGCAGCGTGGGCAAGGGCGAGGTAGCCGCCGAGCGAGTGGCCGACCAGCACGGCCGGAGCGGGTGCGAGTGTGGCGAGAACATCATCGATGTCGACGAGCGCAGTGTCTCGTGTGTATTCGGCCGGGTCGTCCGGCACCGGTGACCGACCGTGTCCGAGCAGATCGATGACAACGACGCGGAACCGCTGGGCCAGCAATGGAGCGCATTCGTTCCAGGTTGCTGAAGACGAACCCATTCCGTGGATGAATACGACCGGATCGCCCGAACCCGACTGCTCAGTGTGAATTCTCACGAATCATCTCCCGATCAACTCCCTGCGGCGCCCGACAGCATCCTCGACCCGACACAGTAGACAGCTGGCCCGCAAGATCATGCAGAACGCTGTCTCGGCTGTGCCATCGTTGAACTGGCAATACCGATCGATTCAGGAAGTCCGGACCCGATGACAACAGCCCCGAGCCCGCGAAGCCGCATCAAACGTCAGGCTGATCGCGCGGATTATGCCGCGGCGGCCGTCATTGCGATCCTCGAGGAAGGCATCATCGCGCACGTCGGTGTCGTCGGCGACGACGGCGCACCGGTGGTGATCCCGATGGGTTACGCAGTCGATGGAACCTCGATCCTGGTTCACGGGTCGGCCGCGAGTCGGCTGATGCGCGCCTACTCGACGGTCTGTGTGACGGTCACCATCCTTGACGGTCTGGTGGTTGCTCGATCACTGTTCGAGTCGTCGATGAACTACCGCAGCGTTGTGGCTTTCGGCGTGCCCGACGTGTTGAGCGGTGACGAGAAACGACTGGCCCTGGACATGTTGAGTAACCGACTTCTGCCGGGTCGAGTCGGCCATGCCCGTGAACCGTCCGAGAAGGAGATTCGGGCGACGACAGTCTGGCGGATCTCGCTCGACGAGGCCAGTGCCAAGATCCGGGTCGGCCCACCCGTCGATGACGCAGAGGATCTCGACCTCCCGTACTGGGGAGGGGTCATACCGCTACGCACATCCGCTGGATCACCGGTCGGTGACCAACTCGGTCGACCGATCGAGACCCCTGATCACATCGACGCGATCGTCGCCCGCTTCAACAAATGACGGTCATCGGATGATCCACTCACTTCTTGTCACGCGACCAACGTCGGGAACAGAGATGGTGAGCGGGCGAAGACGGTTGCCTTCGGCGACCTCCCGCAGGCGCTGGACGCGATGGAGCAGCGGTTGACCTTGGTCGGGTGGTTGTTCGGATGAGTTCCGTCTGAACACTGTGTTGTGCTCGCCTCCGCGGTGGGAGAGTGCATGACCAGTAGGTTGGAGACGTGCGCCGCCGTCAATGCCAGTCACGGTGCGTCAGGGCCGATGAGGTGGAGCAAGTCGGGTGACGAGGTCAGGGGCAGCAGCCGGAACGCTCGGCCATTTCCACGAAGCGGCGCTCTTCGACACGGATGACGAATTCGTCTCGATCGTTGCGCCGTTCATCACCGAAGGGGTGGACAACGCCGAGCCCGTGG
>JAYTOM010000105.1:0-20004 GCA_043747765.1 Actinomycetota bacterium | reverse complement strand
GTGACAGAATGGTCGAGTGACATCTCTGCATTGGGCCGATGGCCGCTTGGAAGTACACAAGCTGGTGGTCGGGCCGTACGACAACAACGTCTTCGTCCTGCGGTGTCGCGAGACCGGCGAGTCGGTATTGATCGACGCCGCCAACGAGCACGAGAAGTTGCTGGAACTGTGCACGCGGCTGAACGTGCGGCGGGTACTCGAGACCCACGGTCATTTCGACCACATCGCTGCTGTGCCGGCAATGCGTGAAGCCGGATACAAGGTGGCGATCTCGTCGGCCGACGCGCCGATGCTGAACAAGGTCGGCTACGACGTGTTCATCGACGACGCCGAAGTGATCGAGGTCGGCAAGCTCCGCCTCCATGCCATCCACAATCCGGGCCACACGCCCGGGTCCATCTCGTTCCTGATCGAGGGCGCACCCGTTCTGTTCAGTGGCGACACCCTGTTCCCTGGCGGCGTCGGCAACACCAAGGCTGCACTCGGCGACTTCGACACGATCATCCGCTCGGTCGACAACAAGCTGTTCACACTCCCGGCCGAGACGGTCGTGATGCCGGGCCACGGCGTCGACACCACGATCGGCAACGAGCGTCCCCACCTCCGAGAATGGGTCGACCGCGGATGGTAGAAAGTTCTGCGAGCGTTTTCGACCCCCAGAGCGCGCTTTCGACACGTCGAAACGCGGTGCGGCTCGGCGGTATGAGTCGAGCTGTCGAGACGCTGCCCCGCGTCGCCGAGAACGAGCGGATCCGTGCCGATGGTCGTGCGCAGCCCGCGTTCCGCGACGACCTGCGTCGCATTCCGTCGGTGCGCAACGGCGTCAGCGTGATGGCCCTGTATCTGCAGACCGCGTTGCTGTTGGCCGCCGTGATCGTCACCCCCGGTTGGTGGCGTCTGCTCGTCTGGCCGATCGTGTTCTTGCTGATGGGTCGAACCCACGCCCAGTTCGCGTCGTTGATGCACGAGGCCGCGCATCGCCTCCTCCTCAAGAAGAAGTCGCTCAACGACTGGGTCGGCAGATGGCTGCTCGGCTATCCGTCGTTCACAACGACCGAGGGCTATCGGCGGGTCCACATGGCGCACCACCGTGAGGAATTCGGGCCAGAAGAACCCGACATCGCGCTCTACGCCAACTACCCAGTTCCAGCGGCGTCGCTCCATCGCAAGCTGTGGCGAGATGCCACCGCACGCACGGGCATCAAGCTGTTGCGCCAACAGCTGAGCAGCTTGGGCAACCCGAACCTGCCGGCGAGGCACGTGCAGTACAAGATCTGGGCCGTTCAGGCCGTCATGCTCGGCGCATCGATCGCCGCCGGCGTGTGGTGGCTGTATCCGCTGTTCTGGTTGCTGCCCTACCTGACCGTGTGGCGCGTCATCAATCGGCTCCGCTCGATCGCCGAACACGGCGGACTGATGGCGTCGAAGGACCGTCGCGTCACCACGCATTCGGTGCGCCAGCATCCGGCCGCGCGGTTCATCCTCGTGCCGTACAAGATCGGCTGGCACCTCGCCCATCATGTCGATTCGGGTGTGCCCTTCCGCAACCTGCCCCGGTATCACGAGGCGTTACGCGAGGCCGGCTACGTCGACGACACCGTCGAATACGTCAGCTACCGCGCCCTCTGGAAGGCCGTCCAGATCCCGGACCAGTGAAACAACGGTCAGTCGGAATGCCCACCGTGGTCACCGTCGGATCCTGCGTTGGGCACTGCTTGAATGCCAGCGCAATCACGATGACTGGTGAACATGGCGCTGATCCGCTGATGAATATGGCGCATTCTCGGTGATGAACATGGTGAGTCCGCACTGCCGAGTTCGGCGGACCGCGACAACGACGCTGACGTCCCGGGATTTCTCCTACGGCCGTAGGGATAATTACGGGACCACGAATAGACTCGGCTCCGTGAGCGAACTGTTTCGCATCGAAGATCTCCATGCCAAGCCCGTCGAGGGCGACACCCAGATCCTGAAGGGTCTGACGTTGGCAGTGAACGAGGGCGAAGTCCACGCGATCATGGGCCCGAACGGCAGTGGCAAGAGCACGCTCGCCAGCACGCTGCTCGCTTCGCCCGAGTACGAAGTGACACAGGGCAGGATCATCTTCCGCGGCGACGACGTGACTGCGTGGCCCACCGACGTACGCGCCAAAGCGGGCATGTTCCTCGGCTTCCAGTACCCGCAGGAGATCCCCGGGGTGTCGGTGATCCAATTCCTGCGTCAGGCGCTCAGCGCACGCAAGGGCATCGACCTGTCGGTGCTCGAACTGCGACTGGCCACCATGGACTGGATGAAGCGGCTCGGAATGGATTCGAGCTTCGTCGACCGCTACCTGAACGAGGGTTTCAGCGGCGGCGAGAAGAAGCGCAACGAGATCATGCAGATGGCCATCCTCGAACCCGAATTGGCCATCCTCGACGAGACCGACTCTGGCCTCGACATCGATGCGCTGCGCATCGTTGCCGGCGGCGTCAACGCCCTTCGTAGCCCCGAACGGTCGATGCTCGTGATCACCCACTACCAGCGGCTGCTCGACTACATCGTGCCCGACCGGGTCCATGTCCTCGCTGGTGGGCGGATCATCCGCAGTGGCGGCATGGAACTGGCGGCCGAGCTCGAAGCCAACGGCTACGGCGAGACCGTGGGGCAGTACGCCACGGCGACGCGCTCGAGGGGGGTGTTGACGTGACGGACACGCTGACGGGCCACGGGCCGGCCGGGCTTGGGACCACGGTCGAGCAATCTCGGCCGGACTGGCTCAGCCGTGCTCGCGAGGCGGCCTTCGAGTGGATTGCCGACCGCGGGTTTCCGACACGCAAGGACGAGGACTGGAAGTACCTGCGCCTTGGTCCCATCATCGGTCCCATTGTCGACGGCGCGTTCTCGCCGGCACGACGCGAGGACGGACATGGCGTGACCTCGTCGATGCTTGCCGGGCTCGTGCCCGATCTCGGCGGCCCACGGCTCGTGTTCGTCAACGGCCTGTTCGCACACGATCTGTCATCGGGATCGGGATCGGGATCGGGATCGGGATCGGGAGCCACCGTCACGGCGGTGGCTTCGATGTTGCTCGACGACCCCGACCGCGTCGCCGCACGCTTCGGCGTCAGCGATCAGGTTCACCTCGACGGGTTCGCAGCGCTGAACGTCGCGCTCGCCGAAGACGGCGCCTACATCGACGTAGCCGCCGATCTGGCACTCGAGCAGCCGATCCATCTCGTGTTCTGCACCACCTCCCACGCCGGCACTGTTGGAGGGGACCCCGTGATGTCGAGCCCGCGTTCGATGGTCCATGCAGGACCGAATAGTCGCGTCACCATCGTCGAGACGCACGTCGGCATCGGCGACGCTCCCACCTGCACCAATGCCGTCACCAAGATCACACTCGATGCCGGTGCGCGCGTCGATCACGTCGTGGTGCAGGACATGCCGTCGACTGCGTTCCATCTCGATGTGCTGGATGTGGCGCAGGCGGCGGACAGCACGTTCTCGTCACACGCGTTTTCGTTGGGCGGCGCGATTGCTCGCCACGAGGTCAGGGTGCTGCTCGACGGTGAGCATGCCGATGTGGCGCTCGCTGGGCTGTATCTGCCTGCGGGCGCCCAGCACCACGATCATCCGGTGATGGTGGAACACCGCGCCCCGAACTGCACGAGCAGCCAGCGATACCATGGGGTGCTCGACGAGTGCGGCCACGGTGTGTTCAACGGCCGGATCGTTGTCCAGCCAACGGGTGGCGGCACGGATGCGACCCAGTCGAACAAGAACCTGATCCTGTCGGACCAGGCCGAGATCGATACGCGGCCACGACTCGAGATCTTGGCCGACGACGTCAGGTGTGCGCACGGTGCCACGGTCGGCCAACTCGACCGCGAAGCCATCCACTACTTGAGGACCAGGGGCATCAACGAGGCCACGGCCCGGGGGATGCTCACCTCTGCGTTTGCGAACGAGATGGTCGAACAGGTCACGCTGGCACCGCTGCGCGACTGGATTCAACGTCTCGTCTCCGATCGTCTCCACCGCGTGTCGGACCCGACCACGACCGAGCTGTCATGACCAGAGATCGACCGGAGTCGATCGAACTCATCTACGACGTTCTCGTCACCCTGATCCCGAGCGGGGAGCGGTTCACGTTGCATCGGGGTGAACGGGTGACGGTCACCCAGGCACTCGGCGGCAGCATCACCGTGCACACCGACTCCGGGCATCTCGCCCGCATCAACGGTGCCGATGCAGCGGCGCTCGGCCTCGGCGACCTGATCGAGGATCGCGGGGACAGCGGTGCCGGCACAGAGGTCACTGTCGCACGCAGGACAGCGGGTTCCCCGAGACCGACGAGCCCGAGAAGTGCAGCGAGCTCGATGAGTGCAACAGGTACGACGGGTAATGGCGGCGAGTTCGACATGGCTCTGGTGATGAGACAGCTTGAGACGGTCTTCGATCCGGAGATCCCGGTCAACGTGGTCGACCTCGGTCTGATCTACTCCTGCGAAGCAGCGGAACAACCCGATGGCCGGTACCGCGTGGACATCGAGATGTCGATGACGGCGCCCGGCTGCGGGATGGGCGACGTCCTCAAGATCGATGCTCGCGACCGTGTCGCCGCCCTTCCCGGCGTCGGCGCGGTCGACGTCGTCATCGTCTGGGACCCGCCGTGGGGCATCGACCGCATGTCCGACGCGGCGCGCCTGCAACTCGGGATGCTCTGAGCGCCCGATGAACGACCCCCCAAGGACACTGGGACCACCAAGAGGAGCAAACTCATGAAGGTTTGGATCGATCAGGACCTCTGCACCGGCGACGGGCTGTGCGAGGAGATTGCACCCGACGTCTTCTTCGGCCAGGACGACGGTCTGTTCTACGTGAAAGAAGATTCAGCCAACTTCGGGAGCGAGAAGAAGTTCGATGGCACCACCAACCCGGCCGGCGCCGGGGGTATGGCGCGTATCCCCGACGGCGGCCTCGACCGGGTGATCGAAGCCGCCGAGGAATGCCCCGGCGAATGCATCTTCATCGAGATGGACTGACACCGTGTCGATGACGCCGCAGTCCATCACCTTGACCAACAAGGCTGTGCCTGTTGGCGCGGCCACTGGCGACAAGCTTCCCGGTATCCACGACATCATCGCCGTGGCCAGCGGTAAGGGCGGCGTCGGTAAGTCGACCGTGGCTGTCAACCTGGCGATCGCGCTGGCCGGTCGTGGTCTGCGCGTGGGTCTCGTCGATGCCGACCTGTACGGGCCCAGCGTGCCCGGCATGCTCGGCCTCCCGTTCGCTGGTGGACCACTCGGTACCGACGACGCACGGATGGTCCCCGGTGAACGCCATGGCATCAAGGCGGTGTCCATGGGGTTGCTCCGCGACGACGACAACCCCGCCATCCTGCGCGGGCCGATGGTGTCGAAGTACCTCCAGATGTTGGTCGGACAGGTCGCCTGGGGCCAGCTCGACTACCTCATCCTCGACCTGCCGCCCGGCACTGGTGACACGCAGCTGACGCTGGCACAGAGCTTGCGCCTGTCGGGCGCCGTCATCGTCACCACCCCGCAGGACGTCAGCCTCAAGATCGCCCGGCGGGGCCTGCGGATGTTCGAGACGGTGAATGTCCCGATCTTGGGGATCGTCGAGAACATGAGCACGTTCACCTGCCCACACTGTGCCGCCGACACCGATGTGTTCGGCCATGGCGGCGGTGAGCGGATGAGCGCGGAGTTGGGTGTGGCCTTCCTCGGTGCGATCCCGCTCGATGCCGACATCGTGTTGGGCGGCGACGGAGGCAACCCGATCGTGATCGACAAGCCGGAGTCGGTGGCGGCGAGCAGCTACCGACGGATCGCCGAGCGGCTCCACAGAGAACTGCAGGGCAGCGACCACGCCGAGCTCGCGTCGTTCTCGTGGACCTGGGATTCCGACGCGGGGTCTCCCCTGTGGCTCAATGAGCACGCCCGCGCCGGCGGATCGCCCACCGTCCCCTTGGGCTTCGCCCGTCACGACCCGCGGACGCTGGCGGTGCTGTGGGCGGACGGCCGAATCGACCGGCTCGACGTGCGCGACCTGCGCCTCGCATGCCGGTGCGCCGCGTGCGTCGAGGAACTGAGCGGTCGTGCGTTGCTCGATCCAGCGGGCATCAGCCCCGAGGTCAGCCCACGTATGATCACCACGGTTGGCAACTACGCGTTCACGGTGAAGTGGAGCGACGGCCACAGCACTGGCATCTACACCTTCGAGTACCTACGGGTGCTTGCCGACCGCATCGGCGCTCGAGCCGTGGAAGATGTCTGACTCGGCCGGCGGCATCAGCGGTGGAGCGACGGCCATCGCGATCAAGGCTGAGACCTCGGTCGTCGATCCCGACTCGTGCAAGTTCACCGTCGACCGCGTCGTCCATCCGGGCGGGCCGTTCGCTTACCGCCACATCGATCCGACCGACGATGCTCCACTGGTCGCCCGATTGTTCGGGCTCGGTCAGATCACGCACGTGCTCATTGCCGGCCCGACCGTCACAGTCTGCAAGTCATCAGCGGCGTCGTGGGACACCCTCCGACGAGGAATCGGGGCTGCAATCCGTGAACATCTGACCGCTGGTTCCCCGGTGATCATCGACAGTGTCGCCGGCAGCGGAGCGCCAGCCGTCTTGGGGCGCAGCGACCGACAGGTACGCGTCGCGATCGAGGATCTGCTCAGTCGCACCGTCAACCCGTCGATCGCCTTGCACGGCGGCACCATCACGGTCGTCGATCTGGCCAACGGCGTTCTGTCGATCGAGATGAACGGAGGATGCCAGGGCTGCTCGTCGTCCACTGCCACCCTCCGCGACGGCTTCGAGACAATGGCTCGCCTGGTCGCCCCGGAGATCACCGCCATCGTCGACACCACCGACCACGCCAGCGGCACAGCGCCGTTCCATCCGCCAGGGTCGTCGCCGACGACCAGCACCAGTCCCATCGTCATCACCCGCAGTGCCAACCACAGGAGCCACACACCATGAGCATCACCGAGATCACCAGCCGACCCGCCACTCGTCCAGTAATCAGCCTCACCGACGAAGCAGCCAACAAGGTGGCCGAACTGATCGCCGCCGAAGCGAGCGACGAAGAACTCGGCCTCCGCATCGCCGTACGCGCCGGTGGGTGTTCGGGGTTCTCGTACGAGATGTTCTTCGACCCGGAGACCAACCCCGACGATCACCTTGCAGTCTTCGGGACCGTGACGGTCAAGGTCGACTCGGCGAGCAGCCAGCACCTCGACGGTGCCACCCTCACGTACAGCGACGGCATCCAGGGAGCCGGGTTCAGCGTCGAGAACCCCAACGCCACCCGCAGCTGCGGGTGCGGCAAATCCTTCTCGTGACCGGAGGGCTCTCGTGACCGGTGAGGCAGGGTCGGTTACCGATATCATCGGCCGTCCCGTCAGGGACCTCCGCATCTCAGTCACCGATCGCTGCAACTTCTGCTGCCCATACTGCATGCCGAAGGAGGGCTTCCATCGCGACTTCCAGTATCTGGCTCGGTCCGCGTTGCTCGACTTCGATGAGATCGAGCGCGTCGCCCGGTCATTCGCCAGCCACGGAGTGACCAAGCTGCGTCTCACCGGCGGCGAGCCGTTGCTTCGCGAGGATCTCATCGCCCGTCTCGCAACCATTCCCGGGATTGACGATCTCGCCATGACCACCAATGGCGCCCTCCTCGACCGGAAGGCCTCAGGGTTTGCCGCGGCTGGCTCTGGCGGGTGACCGTGAGCCTCGACTCGCTCGACGACGCCGTCGTCATGGCGATGAACGGGTTTCTCGGCGCAGCAGGTGCTCGACGGCATCGCTGCTGTTGCTGCTGAGGCCACAGGTCGGTCGCGCGGCTTCGATCGTGGAACGGATGAGCGGTATGCCTCTGGTCGATGCGAAGCTGCTCCCTGCGCACCTGAATTGAGTCCACCGGCGTAGAGAGGTTGGCAGTCGGGCATCGTCGGTGAGAGCATCGCCACGGAGGCGTTGCACGTGCTGCAGGGCAAGCCTGGCGCTGGGGGCGCTCTCGGGGTTGCGGGCGGTGATGATCCAGCCGCGTGAGTCGAAGAGGACGCCGGAACCGCCGTCGTGTGCGTCGAGGGTGGCGCGCAGTCGTTGGCGGGCGCTGTCGGCCGCGGTGGCGTCCAGGCGATCGAGAAGGAGAAAGGTGCCAGATTGCGCCCGGACGGCGTGGACGTGCCCGAATCCCCGAGGGCCCGGCGGGTGGCGGTGACCCACTCGTTTCGTTCCGCGTGCTGCCAGACGAGAAGGACAAGGCGAGCATCGGGGCGCAAGGCCCGTCCGAATGTTGGCGAAAGCAGCGACGGCGTCCCAATCCGGCTGGTCGACAACGGGAGGCCGTGCAATGGCCACGGCGACACCAACTGGATCAGGTCGGTGGCAAATGACCGAAGATCGGTGATGAGCTGGTCGGGTGTTCGAGGGCGGCGAAGTGGCCGCCGTCTTCGACGTCGGTCCACCTGGCGATGGTGTTGGCGTGTTCGGCGTATTGGCGGATGGAGGGGTCTTCGGCGAAGGTGATCACTGCCGTCGGGACGCCGGAGTTGGCAAAGGAATCTGGGTTTGCGAAGAGGACGTAACTGCCCAGATGCTCCAGTTCTGTGCCGACAACGCCATCGCCGCCGACGTCGAGGTGGTCCCATCGTCCGAGATGAACACGGCGCGGCCGCCGGTGTCGCGACGCTGCCGATCAATGTCGTCGGCGGAGTCGCGCCCGGCGCAATCATGCTCGCGGCCGTTGGACGGAGCGCTTGGGTGGGGCGACATGCCGCAGCCTTGTTGACTTCCTTGGGCGCGGCCTGACTGATCGTCCGGCGTCGTTCGCAACAACGCTCGAGGAGCACGCGTCCACAATGGCGGTAATGCTCGATCCCGCAGCCCTCGGTGGGTGTAGAGGTAATCGGGCACAGCATGGGTGGGTCCGTGGCAATTGTATTTGCCTCTCGTCGACCGGATTTGGTCACGCGTCTGGTGTGATCGAGCCGAACCTCGACGAAGGCAGCGACGTCCTCGATCGCGCCCGGCACGAAGCCGGCGCCCGTTCATTCTGTTCGCGGCCGTCACGATTGATGCAGCTGTCGCGACGAGTTTCGAGTCCCGTGGCAGTATGAACTCCTATGACGTCTGACGTGCCCGCACTCACCCCAGCCATTGATCTCGTTGCGAGGAACACATCGCACCATCCGAACGAGTCCGACGAGTACCGCAGCGCCCGGACGGCGTTGCTGGTGGAAGAAATAGAACTGCGTCGCCAAGTCGAGCGAGTGGCAGAGCTCCGGCGCGAGTTGCCCGTCGGTGGCGAGATCCCACGTGAATACCATTTCGTGGCCGAGGACGGATCGGACGTCTCGATCGACGAGTTGTTCGGCGACCACGACACACTCGTGATCTACAGCTACATGTTCGGCCCGCAGCGCGAGGTGCCATGCCCGATGTGCACGTCGTTGATGGGAGGCTTCGATCACAAGATCAACGACATCGGCCAACGCGTCGCGATCGCGTTTACAGCGCGTTCGTCGATCGATCGAATGGTCGACGCCAAGCGCTCTCGGGGCTGGCAGAAGCTCCCGATCTACAGCGACACGAGCGGCGACTACACCCGGGATTACGTGTCCGCAGACGACGGCGAGGTGCCGGCCTACAACGTGTTCGTCAAGCGTGACGGGAAGATCCATCACTTCTGGAGCGAGGAGATCGGTGGCGACATGGCCGATCCCGGCCAGGACCCGCGCGGCGCTGTCGAAATGGATCCGCTGTGGCTCCTGCTCGACACGACGCCCGGCGGTCGGGGCGGGGACTGGCACCCAAGCCTGACCTACTGAGGAGGCGCCCCGCCGTTGGTCGTTGAGGGTCGAACTGGCCAAGCAAGCTGGCCGCGCGGGACCCGGGGTACAAGAGAACCTCTACAGACCCAAGGGTGCTTCACACCAACTAGCCGTTCAACTAGCCGGGCTCGGGTTGTGGTTCGCAAGGGCGTGCTGCCGACCGCCGTTTGTTGGTCACGGGCTGAGCGCCGACCATGTTCACGGTGGGGCTGATGCGAGATCAGGCTTGGCTTGGTGGGTTGGCGTCGTTGTCGACGCGGTGTTGGTAGAGCTCGACCGGCCAGTAGCGGACGGGGTCGATGCCGGCGGCGTTGACCAGTTCGTGCTTGACTCGGTCGTAGTCGTAGCAGTTGAGTTCGTACTGGTTCCGCCAGGGGTCCGCGAGCTCGAATGCCCAGCACATGTCGAAATCGATGAGGTCGTTCGGCATGAGTGGGGTTCCCCGGGGACCGTTGATCTCGCCGGGCAGTAGTCGAGCGAACGTCATGAACGTCTCGGCATCGACGCTGAAGGCCACGCCTGTCTGCTGAGCGACCATGGGGTGACCATCGCTCACCTCGAACAGCGCCAGCATCGATCTGCCGCCGTCAGCGGAGATCTGCAAGGGGCCGCCGTCGAAGCCCGTGGCCCAGAAGTCGAACGCTTCGACTGGTTCGAACCCGAGGTGTTCGGAGTACCAGACGGCGGCTTCGGCTCGGTTTGGAACGCGAATGTGGACATGGTCGAGACGGCCCATCCGGAACATCGGCTTGTCCTTCACGTCTTCACGTTAGACCCGCCGCTCACGGGAACGTGCTCGGCACTTCGGAGCGTGGTCGTTGTCGCTGTGGATGGCCAGCACCAGGTCGTTCCACGGTGTGCGTTGAGGGATCGCCACGGTGTTTCGGTGGGTGCTGCGACGAGTTCGACTCCGGCGCGAGCCACGATGTCGATCGCGTGGTTGACGTCGGTGACTTCGAAGGCAGCGCGGATGTTTCGGCCTACCTGGCGTCCGACTTCGGGGTCGTCGATGTGTCTGCACTGTGCCGGGTTGATGGTCTCCACCGTCGCACTTCCGGCCTGTAACGCAATGACTCGCGCTTCGCCGTCCGTCACTCTCGACATAGAACTCGCCCGTTCGTTCTACCCGGCCGCACAAATGCAACGAAATGGAACGCCGACTCTCGTTACATTTCGAACGGCGATGCGTCGCCGCTTCGGCATCCGCCCGTTTGCCGCCCTCCGCCCGAGTCGACGGGCCGTGAACTCGGCTTTCGTCGCCCGAAGTCTGGTGCGGCGGGGAGGGGGGGAGGGGGGGAGTGGGGAGTGGAGTGGCACCCCTGCCAGAGATCTGTATCGTTGCTGATCAGAGGCTATATCGCCAGCTCAGCGTTGGTCTCCGAGTAACCGTGAGAGACCGTAGATAACAGGGAATGACCGGTGTTTGACGCCCCTTTTCCCGCCCCGTCCGCCCTTTTGGCGCCCCCACCCCAGGGCTTCATGGCTCTGGCTGGCGTTGGAGCCAGCGTTGCAGTGTGTCGGTGGTCCAGGTGGCGACACCAGTGCCGAGGAAGTCGTTGTCGTTGGTCCAGATCGCAGCGTTCAGCGCAAGGGCGCCCGCCACCACCGGCCAATCCCTGGGATCGCGTACGGAGCGTTCCCGTGCTTCTTCCTCCAGTGCGGCGTAGATGCCCTCGTCGAGGATGACGATGTTCGCCTCGACGGCGGCCAAACACGCTGCGGTGAGTTCGTCGCCGAGATTGGGTTCGAAGCCGCGTCGGCGGATGAACGCGGAGATTCGGCGAGGGAGCTGCACTCGCGTCTCGCCCCACATCTGCTCGGGAAGGAACAGCTCGAGCCGTTCGTCGCCCAAGCGGGTCCGGCCCGAGATCCGGAGGAGTTCGCCGACGAGCACGCTCGTGTCGACCACGAGCCGCATCAGCGCGTGCGACGTTTGGGTGAGATCTCGCGGACGATTTCGTCCTCGTCGAGGCCCGAGCGAGCGATGACGTCATCGACAAGCCCCGCGAGCCGGCCGAGTGCGTCGCGTCCGGCACGGCGGTCCTTGGCCGTGATTGGCACGAAGAACCCGATCGGCACGCCGTGTCGTTCGATGACCAACGTCTCGCCGCCAGCGAGGATGGAACTCGCTTGATCCCTGAACTCCCTGATACCGATCGCTCTCATGAACCACGCTCCCTGTGACCACAAGTGTAGCCACAACGTGGGGAGTTGTTCAAGGTCTCGACCTTCACACCGTGTCGAGTCCGCACCGTTCAGGCTGAGGTGGCCTCAACATGAACGTTGATCAATAGGCCGTCGGCCTCGTGGCTGTCGCAGCGGCGCTGTGGAAGAAGTCGATGGGTTCGAAAAGGCATTGAGCGGGGCTAAATCCAGATGGGAGCGAATCATCATTGTGGGGAGCACAGACTGCGGCGACGGCCGCCGCGATGCTGAACTGCGCGGCACGTGAACATCGGATGCTGGAGTCTCGTGTCCGATCGGTAGCGGCGACCGGTACCTCGTTGGTGATGTTCTGCTGGCGGTTCAGCGGTCGCGGAGTAGGGCGTTGACGCGGGCGGCTTGGCGGGTCTGGTGTTCGCGTTCGGCGAGGTTGGGAGCCTCGTGGGCGGCTTGTGCGTACAGTTCGGTGGCGAGGTCGAGGTCGCCGTTGCGTTCGTGGAGGTGGGCGGCGACAGCGGTCCAGCGGGGGATCGAGCGATCGACCTTGGCGAGCGCCGCCAGCCCGGCGGGTGCCCCGTAGGCCTCGCCGACCGCCACCGCACGATTGAGCTGCACGACCGGGTTGTCCCCGAAGCCGACGAGTTCGTCGTACCACTCCACGATCTGCACCCAGTCGGTGTCCTCGACGCGGGGCGCGTCCGCGTGCAGCGCGGCGATCGCGGCCTGCGCCCGGTCATGCAAGCTCTCACGGTGACTCGACCGTTGAACTTCTTGAACGCAGAGGCGCTTGGTGCAGCGCTGCTCCTCGATGCCTCGCTGGTGGTCACCGTCGATGCGCCGCTGTTGCGTTCTGGCGCCGCCGATCTGTTTGTCGGCTACCGCCTCGTCGATTGATCGGTCTCGGTGCAGTCAGGCGTAGTGGACGGACGAGCAACCGCCAGTTGGGATCCGCTGCGGGCTGTCAGGGTTGAAATCCGCGGCGGTAGTCGGATGGTGTCTGGTCGGTCAGGTCGCGGAATGCGGCTTGGGAAGGTGGACAGGGATGAGTACCCGACTCGCATGGCGATGGTGGTGACGGATTCGTTGTCGGTGGCGAGCATCTCGATCGCGCGGAGGATGCGCATCCGGCGTAGGGCGGCGCGCCAGGTCATTCCGAGCTCGCCTCCGAATCGTCTGGCCAACGAGCGTGACGTGAGTCCGACGTCGGCGGCGATCTCGTCGAAGCGCGGGTCGTCGGCGAGGCGTTGCTCGGTCAGCGTCAGGGCCCGACGGGTTTCGGGTGTTCGCCCGGCCGGCATCCGTGCTTGGCTCGGGTGCTTGGCAAGCGCGCAGGTCGCTGCGATCAGCGCTTTGAACATGGCGAGTGCGTAGTCGTCGAGCGGGTCGATGGAGTCGTTCCATTGGCTGCACTCGGTGACCAAGGAACGGGCGAGTGGGGTGAGGTCGAACACCGACAATGATGCGGGCGGTTTCGGGGCGAAGTCGGTGTCGACGAGGATCGGTCAACTCGGTCTCACGCTTGATCGGGCCTGCGATCGCCGGTGGCCTCATCGCGACGGTCGGGGTGGCCGTCGGGTTCTACATCAACGCCGCCTCGTACCTGATCGTCATCGCAGCACTGCTGGCATTGCGTTCGAGTGAGCTGATCGCTCGGCCGGTTCTCGGCCAGACGAAGGGCAATCTCCGGGAAGGGTTCGCCTACGTCCGCAGTCACCCGGAGGTCGCCAGGCCACTGATCGTAATGTCGATCACCGGTGCCATCGCGCCGAACTTCCCGACGACGTTCCCGTCGATGGTCCGCTTCGGCATCCACCGTGGCGCCGGATCCGTCGGCGCGGCGATGAGTGTGAGTGCGATCGGCTCGATCCTCGGGGGCATCTACATCGCCGGGATCAAGCCCGACGGACGCCGCCTCTTCCAATCGGTCAACACCGTCGTCGTCCAGCAGGCAACTGAGCCGGCGATGCAGGGCCGGGTGATGGCGCTCCACCAGACGGCCCTGTTCGGTAGCACCCCAATCGGCGCGCTGTTGATGGGGTGGGTCATCCACGTCACGTCGCCTCGACTCCCGTTCCTGCTCGGCGGGATCGCCGCTGTCTTGTGTGCGGTGTTCGTCATTGCCCGCCCGTCGCATCGTGTTGCCGTCGCAACGGCGTGAGGCGGAGTCAGAGGAGGTGGCGGTCTCGTGCGGCTTGGACCGCGCTCTTTCGGTCGCTGACGTCGAGCTTGCGGAAGATCGCATTGGAGTGCGTCTTGATCGTGTTCATCGACACGTACAACGCGGCAGCGATGTCGCGCTGGGTGAGCTTCGTCGGTAGGTAGCGCAACACGGCGAGCTCCCGTTCGGTCAGCTGCAACGGAGCTGAGCGTGCGGTGTCGGTCGCCGGTGAGAGCAACTGGTGGCGGGACTCGACACGGGCCAGATAGCGGCCGGCGACCCCGGGATCGAGACAGCGGTCGAGTCGAGTTCGTGCCTCGACGACGAGCGCGGCTGCGGATTGGTCGCCGTGTTCGAGGAGCACATCTCCGCAGGTGGTGAGTACGTAGGCGAGCCCGAGGTCGGTCGTCGAGCGGCGCGCCAGTTCGAGTGCGTGGGTGACCTCGTTGCGGGCGATGTCGGGGTCACTGGCCGTACGACCGCAGATCGCGAAGGCTGGCGCGACACCGTGGTAGTTCGCCAGCCCGAAGGCCTCGGCGGTGGCGACCGCTTCGATGGCCGCGGCATGGGATGCAGCCACGTCGCCGTTCTCGATCTCGTTGATCGCGACATGGATGAGTGCGAGGACGTGAGCGGTGCGGCGTTGCTCGTCCTTGCTTCTGGCGACGGCGATCGTGAGAGCCTCGGCTGCCTCGTCGTGCATGCCGGCCCATGCATACGCCGCCCCGACCGCTGTGGCGAGCTCTGCGGGTCGTTGCCACATGCTGCCAGCCGCCGTTGCTGCACGTGCCGAGTCGAGTGCGGTGGCAATGTCGCCGCACCCCAACGCGAGGTTGATCTGCAGCGGGGCTGCGATCACCCGGTCGAACGTCGGTGGTGCGACATCGAGCGCGATGTCGAGCCACCGTTTCGCTGAGTCGTATTGGCTCGACAGGTACTCACACCAGCCCCAGCCCAACGCGCACGCCGTGTCGGTCGCGGCTGCGTCGCCGGCCTGTTCGAGGTAGCCGCGCAACTTGCGGATCTGCCCTCCTCCGAGGAGGTCAGGACCGACGATGTACATCAATTGGATCGCGCCGGGGATGTCGCCTGCGGCGAAGCGATGCAGAACGGCCTGGTGTCGGTCGCCGCCGGCTTCGAACCAGTCGGCGGCGCGCCCGTGGAGCTCAGGCAGCCGTGTCGGGATCGTTCGTCGTGCTTCGAGCAGGAGCAGGTCTCGGAGCAGGTGGTGGTAACGGAACCATTCGCCAGTTGAATCGAGGCGGACGATGAGCTGATTGCGGTTGGCGATGTCCGCCAGCCAACTGGTGCCGTCGCCCGAGCCGGCGACGGCGTCGATCAGCGGACCCGTGAGATGGTCCAGCACCGCCGTCTCGAGAAGACGTTGGCGGTCGCCGGCGCTCATCGCGTCGAGGAGCTCGTCGCTCAGATAGCTGACGACGAGTTGATCGTCGCCCCGGAACGCATCGACGAACCCGTCCGGATCGGATGCGCGCTCAATCGACATGCCAGCGAGCACCAGCCCGGCCGCCCAACCCTCCGTCCGGGAGCACAGATCGTCGAGACGTTCCGGCGACAGCACACCGCCGGCGGCCCCGAGCAGCGCTGTGGCTTCGCCGACGTCGAATCGGAGTCGGTCGGCACGAACTTCGGTGATCCTGTTGCGGACACGCATCCGGCCGAGACGGAACGGGGGATCGAGGCGCGTTGACACGACGACCGTGAGCTGTGCGGGGCACAGATCGAGAAGGCGTTCCATGCCTCTTTGCACACAGTCGTTGTCGATCAGGTAGTAGTCGTCGATCACGACGATCAACGGATCATCGGAGCCTGCGACGGCGTTGACGAGCGATGGCACGACGACTCGATCGTCACCCTGGGACCCGGCAACCAACGGGCCCACCATCGCCGAGATGTCGGGTCGGCGCCGGCCAATCGCAGCGACGAGCTCCGCCCAGAAGCTGGCCGGGTCCGAGTCGCCCTCCTCGATCTGCAACCAGGCGACCGGACGAGCGCACTTGGCTGCCCATGCAGCCAACATCGTCGTCTTCCCGGACCCGGCCGGTGCGCTGACAAGGAGCAACGGGACAGCTCTGGCGACGCCCTCGTCGAGGGCGTCCGCCAGCCGTGTGCGCGGCACCAGCCGGCTCGGCGGCGCTGGCGGCCGCAGCTTGGTCGCCGCCATTCCGAGCTCGTGATCACCGATCAGCCGGGCATTGATCGGAAGTTGCGTCGCGTTCGGTGCCATGGGCTTGCGCCATCGTGTCACGGTTACGGACGCTCCAGTGAAGTATCACCGTTCGTCCCACAGCGACAGCGCGAGTACCGCGCACGCGGATCTCACCCAGGTGAGATCCGCGATGAGGTGAGGCGCTCGACCCTGGATTCGTCGATGGTGGCTCCATGACCAGATCGACCACCTACGAGATCGTCATCAAGGGGCGCGCGACAACCCGCTTCCTGCGGCCGCTGATCGACGACTTCGCCATCGACCACAGCGTCGACGGCGTCACGCGGGTCACCGGCGAGGTCCGCGACGCCGCCCACCTCCACGGGATCGTCGCCCACCTCACATCCGTCGGAGCCGAGCTCATCTCGATCGGCCCGCTCCCACCGACCCAACACACCGCCAGCGATACACCACCCATAAACGAAACGAGCAACCAGTCATGATCACCGTCTCATCCCTCACCAAGCAGTACGGCAACCGCACCGCTGTTGATGACCTCTCCTTCGACGTCGCCGCCGGCCGCGTCACCGGATTCGTCGGACCCAACGGCGCCGGCAAGTCCACGACAATGCGGATGATGGTCGGCCTGACCCGACCCGACAGCGGCGACACCACCTACCGCGGGGTGCGCTACTCCGACATGCGCCACCCGGCCAGCGTCGTCGGCACCGTCCTGGACGCCCGCTCGATGCACCCCGGCCGCACCGCCCGCAACCACCTCGCCGCCGCCGCAGCACTCGCCTCGATCCCAGCCCGCCGCGTGGACGAGGTCCTCGACGAAGTCGGCCTCACGTCCGCCGCCGACCAACGCACCGGCGGCTTCTCCCTCGGGATGCGCCAGCGGCTCGCCCTCGCCGGAGCCCTCCTCGGCCAACCAGAGGTACTCCTTCTCGACGAGCCGTCCAACGGCCTCGACCCGGACGGCATCCGCTGGCTGCGCAACTCGCTCAGCGACTTCGCCGCCGACGGCGGGACAGTGTTCGTCTCGAGCCACCTGATCGCCGAGCTCGCCATGTTCGCCGACGATCTCGTCGTCGTCGGCGCTGGGCGCCTCCTCGCCGCCGAACCAGTTGCCGCCACCCTCGCCCGCGGCGAAGCAACCGTGATCGTCCGCACCCCACAGACAGCCGAACTGGGCCGGCTGCTCGTCCGCCACGGCATCGACGCTGACATCACCGACAGCCAGCTCTCCGTCCGGGGGACCACGACGGACGTCGTGTCCCAGATCGCATTCGACAACCGCATCCAGGTCACCGAAATCACCGAAACCCGACGCTCCCTCGAAGAGATCCTGCTCGACATGACCGGCGCCAGCGCCGAGTTCGCCGCCGCCTGAAACACCCAACCCTCATCCACCATCTGCCACCCACACCGATCCAACACCGAGAAGGACCCGCCATGACCACCACCACACTCCCGACCAACGCCGCCCTGCACGCAGCGGCACCACCACTGATCCGTCAGCGCCGCGACGACGTCGCTGCCCTCCCCGCTGCCCTGCGCAGCGAATGGATCAAAGTCCGTTCGCTCCGATCGACACCGGGACTCCTCGCCGCAGTCGCCGTCATCGGCGTCCTGCTCTCCTGGATCCTCGCCACGTTCGTCAAAACCGACCCCGACACGCACCTGCCTTTCACGGTTGGTGAGACGTTCGTCTTCTCAACCTGGCTCACCATGGTCCTCGCCATCGTCATGGGCGCGTTGACGATCACGGCCGAAGTGCAGCACGGCACCCTCGCCACCGCCGTCACGACACAACCAGCCCGATGGGTGATCGTCGCCGCCAAGACCCTCGTCAGCTCCGGCCTGGGCCTCGCAATGGGCGTCATCGGGATGGCCGCCGGGCTCGGCGGCGCAGTCGTCGGCGGGCTCAAGGCCGGCGACACATCAGGATCGATCGCCACCGCCGGCTGGGGCCTGCTGCTCACGACGCTCGCGCCGATGCTCGGTCTCGGGATCGGCATGATCGTCCGCCACAGCGCCGGCGCGATCACTGGCGTACTCGTCTGGGCCCTCGTCATCGAGAACATCATCAAAGGATTCGCACCGGCGAGCATCACCCGGTTCATGCCCTTCAGCGCCGCCGCCGGCCTGCTGAACATCAAGACCGCCGGCGACAACGCCGAGACCCTCGCCGCCGGCCTCACCCGACTCCAGGACGCGTTCGTCTTCTCCGGCTACATCGCCGTGGCACTCGTGATCGGCACCGCATCGCTGTACCGCAAAGACCCCAACTGAGCCCGAATCGCAACACGTCCGCAGCCACCAACCTCACACCCAAGGAACACCCATGATCCACACATCCATCCCCGCCGCCGACCTACACCTGGACTCGCCCAGCGAAACCCAGAACTGGCGGCCCCTCGTCAACTGGCTGTTCGCCATCCCGCACCTCGTCATCGCGAACGCTCTCGGCAACGTCGCCAACCTGATGTCGATCGTCAGCTGGTTCGCGATCGTCTTCACCGGCCGCATGCCCGACGGCATCGCCCGCTTCCAATGCATGATCCTCCGCTACGAAGCCCGCGCGTACAGCTACGTCGCCTTCCTCCGCCAGCCCTACCCGCAGTTCGAGTTCCAGATGACCGACACCGATCCGGGCAACGACCCGCTCCGCGTCGACTTCGCCCCACAACTGTCCGAACGCAACCGGGTCACCGTCGCATTCAGGCTCGTCCTGATCATCCCCGTCGTCGTCTACGCAGCGACTATCGCGATCGCAGCAGCGTTCGCTGTGATCCTTGCAGCGTTCGCCGTGCTCTTCACGGGACGCTGGCCGCAGGGCTTGCGCACATACGTGATCAACGCCGGACGACTGACCCTGCGAGTCAGCGCCTACGGCCGCCTGCTCACCGACAGCTACCCGACTTTTGCTCTCAGTGGTGATTCGTGAAGACAACGGCCCACTCGACCGCCCCCGAGAGCTCTTCGTCACCCGACCTGAGGGAAGGATCGGCTACGAGGTGACTAGCCGCGGCCCGCTCGTTGTTCTCACGCCAGGGTCGGGGACCTCCGCTCGACGTATCGCTTCGTCGCCCCAGCGGTGATCGCTTCTGGCTTTCGAGTCGCGTCGGTCGATCTGCGCGGCCACGGCGACAGCGACACAACCTTCACGTCCTACGGCGATGCGGAGGCATCGAGCGACCTGATTGCTCTGATCGAGGAACTCGGAGAGCCGATGAGGGCGTGAGCTGACTGGCCGCGATGGGCCGGCGCTGCACGGCGGATTCCAGCGTCATGGCGTGTCGAGCGGCTCAATCGTGCCGTCATCGTCTGATCGCCAAGGGGTCGAGCACGGGCGAGCCGGATGCAGCTGCCGTGTTGTCACCCGCCCTGTTGACGCCCTCACTCAGCGTGGTTGAGAGTTCGTGGCCCGAGACCTGGTCTTTCGCGATCGACACTTCGCTGCTGGGGGGTGAATCACCCCCGAATTCCCCATCCGATCTCAGCGCATTTTCCCTGGTCGCAGCCTTGCAAGCAGTCCTGGGGGTTTTGCCGCCCTCGTCGTGGTTTACATAACCCCTGCTCAGAGCATATATTTTGTCAGAGTGGAGCTGGGGGGAATCGAATCCGGCGATCCCGTCGTGTTCGGCGTTGTTCTGTGTTG
>JAYTOM010000104.1:0-8477 GCA_043747765.1 Actinomycetota bacterium | reverse complement strand
TGAAGCACATCACCGCCCTCGTCGAACTCGACTTCCAGAGACGAACCGAGCAGGATCTCCTGATCGCACTGCGCAGAAGCGAGGAGATCGCCCGCATCTCGTTGGACGCGCTCGAGCAGGGAGTGCTGCTCGCGGACAATGCTGGCACTATCCATCGCACCAATCCCGCCGCCGAAAGAATTCTCGGATTGTCCGGAGCGGAGATGACCGAGCGTTGGCAGAGCATCGATTGGGGCATGGACGACGAGCACGGCACACCGCTGACATTCGGCGCGCTGCCCCCAGTCCGCGCCGGCGCCACCGGCAAACCGGTTCTCGGACAGATCGTCGGATAGCGCCGGCCGGATGGAGAACGCATCGTGCTCCGATTTCGTGCATTCCAGAGCCAGACAACGCCGACGGACTGGTGATCGCGTTCACCGACATCGCGACCGAACACCTCGCCCAGCGACTGCTCGACACGACATTGGAGGTTGCACCCGCTGGTCTGGCGATCCTCGACGCCGACCGCTCGATTTTGCGATGCAATCAGACATTCGCCGACCAGGCAGGGCGAGCGCCGCAACAGTAGGTCGGCATCGATGTCACCGAACTCCTCCATCCCGAGGACCGGGGATTTGCGACCGAGGTCGGCCGGAGGATCCGCGACGGAGTCACGACCGGCGGCGAACTCGAACAGCGCGTCGTCCGGCCCGACGGCACAGAACGCTGAGTGAACACCCATGTCGCCGTCATCCCCGACCCCACCCGGCCACGTCTTGTCGCAGCATCGTTAGATGTCACAGAACGGCGGCAGATGGTGACTCAACTGTCCCGGTTCAGCGACTTGTTCAACAGTGCGAACGACATGATCACCGTCATCGACCCGACCGGACAGATTCTCTATGCCAGCCCCTCGACGGAGCGGATCCTCGGATACCCGGAGCACGCAAGATTGGTCGGGGGCATCCTCGGTCTGGTCCACCCAGATGATCTGAAGCGCCCGAACGACAAATTGAGCGCATTGATCGCTGGCACACGCGGACGCGAACCCTTCACCGCCCGGGTACTGACGCTCCGCGACGAGGTTCGCCACGTGGAATGCGTTGGCGTCAACCTGCTCACCGAGCCGGCGGTCGGTGGGGTCGTGATCACGGCCAGGGACGTCACCGAACGGGTCGAACTGACCGAGCAGTTGGCGCACAGCGCATTGCACGACACGCTGACGGACCTGCCCAACCGCAGGATGGTGGAAGCAACTCTGGAAGGTGCTCTGACACGAACCCGCTGGGACCGAACCCGGATCGGGCTGTGCTTCGTCGATCTGGACGGTTTCAAAGCTTGTCAACGACACAGCCGGTCACGCGGCAGGCGACCGTCTGAGCGTCGCCGTCGCCGACAGCATCACGCAAAGCATCCGCACCACAGATCTGGCGGCACGTGTCGGCGGTGACGAGTTCGTGATCGTGCTCGACCCTGTCGCCCGTCCCGAGCAGGCGTTGAGGGTTGCGAACCGGATGCGCCAGTTGTTGATGGACACGGCGAAAAACAGTGGAACCGCATGCGGGGCCAGCATCGGCCTTGCGATCAGCCGTCCGGATGACACCGTGTCGAGCCTGCTCAACCGTGCCGATTCGGCGATGTATCGGGCCAAGTCACGTCGGGATTCGTCGATCGAGATGGCGCCAGCGACCGATGACACGATGCACGAGGCGTCCAGTCCCGACGACTCTGCGGAGGCGCCGATACCTTGATCTCCCGACCCGTCGATGGAATGCCCGTGCGACTTCGACGCCAGGAGGAGATCCGATGACCATCACAGAACGACCAGCCGAAGCATCCGGAACGTTCGCCATCGGCGGTGACCTGACCGTCAATCGACTCGGTTTCGGAGCGATGCAGCTGACAGGCGAAGGCGTGTGGGGCGACCCGAAAGATCCCGACGAAGCAGTGCGGGTTCTGCGACGTGCGATCGAGCTCGGTGTCAATTTCATCGACACAGCGGACTCGTACGGACCCTTCGTCAGTGAGCAACTGATCAAGCGGGCCCTGCATCCGTATGCCGACGATCTCGTGATTGCCACCAAGGCCGGGCTGACCCGCCACGGTCCAGGCATCTGGCAACCCGTCGGACGTCCGGAATACCTGCGTCAGCAGGCAGAACTGAGTCTGCGCCACCTCGGCCTCGAGCGAATCGATCTGTTCCAGTTGCACCGTATCGATCCGCAGGTTCCGCTCGAGGATTCGATCGGGGAACTGGTGTTACTGCAACAAGAAGGCAAAATCGCGCACATCGGTCTCAGCCAAGTCAGCATCCAGGAACTCGAGCAGGCCCGGGCAATCACGGTGATCTCGTCCGTGCAGAACCTGTTCAATCTCAGCGACCGCACATCGGAGCCGTTGCTCGATCACGCCGCGTCCAACGGCATCGCATTCATTCCCTGGTTCCCGTTGGCCACAGGCAAGCTCGCCCAGCCCGGTGGTCCACTCGATGGTCTGGCCGCGCAGCACCGCGTCAGCCCCTCGCAACTGGCGCTGGCGTGGTTACTGAAGCGCTCCCCGATGATGTTGCCCATTCCCGGCACGTCAAGTGTCGCTCATCTCGAGGACAACGTCGCCGCGGCGACGATCGAACTCTCCGACGCCGAGTTCGAGACCCTGACCAACGCTCTCTGATACTGATCATCCAGACGGCGCGTTCAGGATCCAGCCCTCCTCTTCCAGCGCGATCGACCGCTCGTCATCGGCCATCGGCGGGTCGAACAGCGCAGCGAGGGCGCCCTCTCGATCGAGAGCGGCGAGGTGGCCACAGGTTCGCAGCACCTGTCGCGCGTCTCGGATCTCGTGCAGCGACAGGTCGTCCGTGAGCGCGCTCGGCCAGATCTCGGCGAACACAACCGCATCGTCGCGATCCGCAGTCGGATCGATGCCGAACCCGGTGTCGAACGGCCAGATGCGCACCCGATCCTGCAGACGAGTTTCGTGACGAAGTCCGTCGGCCACCGGGATGCCGGTCAAGGTCTGGCTGCCGACGCTGCCGGCACCGAGCAACTGCCACGTCGACGACAGCCTCATTCCTGCGTCGATGAAGCGGCGCTCACAGATCCGGAACTCAGCGAGGATCGCGCCTTTGTCCAGTCCTTCGGCGACACGACCACAACGGTGCCCGAATCCGGGCGCCTTCGTTGCCGAGAGCGTCTCAGTGCACGATGTCGGAGGGCTGCCCCACAACGGACCACGCCCAGGGCTGATCGCTGCGTTGAGAGCGGAGGCGACGACGAATCGGTTGTTACGGTTGTCCGGACCATCGATCACGCTGCCAGCAAGGTGATCCCAGATTGCCGACCACGGCTGCGCGCCGCGCAGTCCGGCAGCGGCCGCAGTGCCGGCGGGGTAGGCAAAGGAGAAGTCGAAACCCACGAGCACCCGCCGATGTTCTGCTGCGACCAACAACTCGCACAGCCGCTGACGCGCAGCCGAGCGGGTGCGATGGTTGGCGACGTCGACATCGCCGCTCGCCACCTCCTGCGTACACGTCCAGATCGAGTCGGCACCCCGCTTCGGAACCGATGCTGCACTCCAGTCGACGATCACGATGATGTCGAACAACCGCTCATTCAACTCGACCTCGATTCAACGGGACACACCTCAGATACGTGCGTCGTGAACGATCCTGCCGCCGCTGATCGTGCACATCACGCGCGCCTGCAACAACGCATCAGGCCCCAGCGACGGCTCGATTTCAGGCTTCGGTGTCCGGCGTTCGGCGACCGCTGCGGACATCATCGAGCAGATCGGCGAGAGCCTGGGAGGGAAGTCCGTACGACTCGGGCAGTGAGCGCGAGGCGCCCATCAGCTGCCGGTTCATGCGAGCAAGATCGTCGACGTCGTCGACATGGTCGAAGACAACCATCGTGCTGCCACGGCTGGGATTGCGCCACACCGAGAAACGGCCGCAATCGGCGAACGCGAACGAGCGGACCCGTCCACGTCCGATCACCTGGAATCCGAGGCGGGTGATCACCAACGCCCCGGGTGTCATCAGTTGACGAAGTGCGATCACCGCGCACCAACCGAACATCACGATCAGCACGATGCCGAGTCCCTTCGCTATCGCGCCGGTCCGCGCCCCGAGGGCGAGCCCTGCTCCGAAGGTCAGAAACACGAGACTGCCGATCAGCACCCACACCCACTTGCCCGAACTGGCGCGCAGTACGATGCAGGCCGGTGCATCGGCCCCGTCGTGGAACTCGTGGACGATCTCTTCGTCGGGCGCGTCGCCACCGGTCACATCACCGTCACTCATATCATGGCGAACGCGCGAACTGTGAAGGTGCCGGCCCCGACGATCTTGGGCGGGACGGCCGAGAACGTGAAACGAGCCGGCAGCGCAACGAGGTTGGTGAGGTGTTCGACGATCGGAATCCCGGCGCGCAGCAGGATGGTGTGCACGGGGCGGGCACCCGTCGATGTTGCATCGATGTTCACGGTGTCGATACCGACGCAAGCGACGCCGGCCTCGACGAGTGCTGCTGCTGCCGCAGCCGTCAGAGCTGGATGATCGTGGAAGTACGCCGCAGTCCCAAAATGAACGGAATGGTCGGTCCGGATCAGCACTGCGTGACCAGCGAGCCCGGTGAGTTCGTGCGGGGCGATGTCGATCGCCCGTTCGCCACGATGATCGAGGCAGACGGCTGGCCGATTGGCACACCTGTCGAGGGTCAGCTCCGACAGGTCGTAACCATCGGCGTCGCGATGGAACGGAACATCGATGTAGGTGCCCGTGTTGGTACACATCGTGATCAGACCGATCTGGAACGTGGTCCCGGACTCGTAGATCTGCTCGGCCGCTCGGCGAGAGAGATGCGTTCCGATGATCGGCGTCGGTAACCCAGGGTACGTCTCCATACCGTCGGTGATGACATGACTGAGATCGACGAAGCGGGCCTCGGACGCCCTGTTCCGGGGTCCATCGAGGGACTGAGGCACCGATCTGGTCACCATTCGACTGTACTGCTCGCGAACAACCGGGACAGAGCGTCAGCCAGAGCGTCACCGGCTCGCGCCTGGCTGAGTTGCTGATCCTGCCGGAGGAGTTGATACGCCTCGAACGAGCAGACCACGTCGGCGATGGCGAGCACGCTCGTCGACATGTGTTCGGGCATCGCCGCGAGTTCGGCTGCGAAGCACCGTTCCAACTGATGCCGCAAGAACGAGCGAGCCTGCCGCAATTCAGCGGCCACGAGCGGCTGGAACGGTGCGCGCAACCGTGAGACGTGCCCGACGGAACCAATCGCATCGAACATCCTCAGCCGCTGATCGACGACGGCTGCGATACGAACGGACAGTGCATCGTCGTGTTCGGCGGAAACGTTCAGGGTGGGCCGGACTCGCTGCAACTGATGCGTGATTGCCGCTCGACACAGGTCATCGATGTCCTCGAAATAGCGGAACAGCGACCGGGCCGACAATCCGGCCCGGCCGGAGATGTCATCGGCAGACGGGGCCAAGTTCCCTTCGTCGTACAAGGAGATCATCGCGTCGACGACGGCGTCGCGGTTGCGGTCCCGCCTGATCCGACGCCCATCCTCCACGTCCTGCACCCCGTTGGCGACCATCAAAGTGACCGTATCAGCGAGCCTCGGTGAATCTATTGACAGTGTGACTGACAGTTGTCTAGTGTCCGCCGGATGCCGACCGAACTGATCCTCGATTCGCTGCAACGCCGGATGCGAGCGATGCATTCGCTCTACGACGACGCTGTCGAGACGATGACGATCGAGCACGTCAATCACTTCGAACGCGAGGGCGTACTGCCGATCGCGTTCTGCTTGTTCCACATCACGAACATGATCGATGCGTCCTTCATGCTGATGACCGGAGCCCCGCCGATCTGGAACGACGAATGGCAGCAACGAGTCCGGATGTCCATCGACGACCACGGCAAGCACCGGACAGTCGACGAAATGGTGTTGCAACGCATCGGTGACTACGAGGCGTTCCAGGAATACATGCGCACAGTTTTCGCGCGCACCGAGGCGTGGCTCGATGCTCTCGACCCGAACGAGTTGACCCGCATCGTGATCAGTCGCCCGCTTCCGTTGCAGGTGGCAACTACCTACAGCGCGCGGGTCGCGGGTCCAGCGGGAATCACCGTGCTCGACGCCGCAGAATGTTGGATCTATCAGCACGGCCTACGCCACATGGGTGAGATCGAATTGGCTCGCGGACTTGTCGGCCTGCAGGGCATGACGTCATGAGGACCGAACACTTCAGCGGGCGGATCGGGCGCACATTCGCCGGGTCCGAGGCCTCGTTCGACATCCCGAGCCATCCGCCCGCCGATGCGCCGAACATCGTCATCGTGCTGCTCGATGACACAGGTTTCGCCCAATTCGGATGCTTCGGCTCAGACATCGACACCCCCAGCGTCGATGCACTCGCCGCCGGCGGCCTGCAATTCACCAACTTCCATGTCACGCCGCTGTGCTCGCCGAGCCGTGCCGCCCTGTTGACAGGACGCGCCCACCACACTGCTGGGATGCGCGGACTGTCCAACTTCCGGACCGGGTTTCCGAACATGCTCGGCCACATTTCCACCCACACCACCACTTTGGCCGAGGTCTTGCGCGACGAGGGTTACGCGACCTTCGCACTCGGTAAATGGCACCTCGCGCCGATGGAGGAGTGCTCGGCGGCTGGACCGTTCGACCAGTGGCCGCTCGGTCGCGGATTCGACCGGTTCTACGGATTCCTCGACGGCGAAACCGACCAGTTCTTTCCTGAACTCGTCTGCGACAATCACCACATCGAGGCACCGGGAACACCGACCGACGGGTACCACCTCTCGGCCGACCTCGTCGATCAGGCGCTGCGGATGATCTCCGACAGCACGGGCATCCGGCCCGACCGGCCGTTCTTCACGTACTTGGCGTTCGGGGCTGCCCACGCCCCGCATCAGGCACCGCCCGCATACCTCGCCAAGTACAAGGGCCGATACGACGAGGGCTGGGACGTGATCCGTCAGCGATGGTTCGACAAGCAGATCGCGCAGGGGGTGATTCTTCCGTCGACCGAACTCGCGCCGCGCAATCCGGGCGTCGATCCATGGGACGGCCTTCCCGAGAACCAGCAGCGCCTCGCTGCGCGTCTGCAGGAGGCGTTTGCAGCGTTCCTCGACCACACCGACGTGCAGATCGGTCGGCTCGTGGACGGACTGCGCGCCGCCGGTCAACTCGACAACACCTTGCTCATGGTCTTGGCCGACAACGGAGCTAGCCAGGAGGGCGGCCCCTTCGGCGTGATGCACGAGATGAAGTTCTTCAACGCGATCCTCGAGACACCCGACGACGCGATCGCGCGAATCGACGACATCGGCGGACCGAACAGTCACACCAACTATCCGTGGGGTTGGGCCCAGACAGGGAACTCACCGTTCAAGTGGTACAAACAGAACACCCACGAGGGTGGCGTCCACGTCCCGATGATCGTGCACTGGCCCGCTGGCATCGACGCCAACCAGCGGGGATCCAAACGCGCCCAGTTCACGTACATCGCCGATATCGCTCCGACCATCTACGACCTGATCGGTGTCGTCCCCCCTGCGGTCTTCCGCGGCGTCGAACAGAAGCCGGTCACCGGTCACTCGTTCGCGAGCATTCTCGACGCTGCGGATGCACCACCGACGAACACACTTCAGTACTTCGAGATGGCGGGAAGTCGGGCATTGTTCAGCGACGGCTGGAAGGCCGTCTGCCGCCACCAGAAAGACGCCGACTACGACACCGAGCCGTGGGAGCTCTATCAACTCGACGACGACCCGTCGGAGTGCAACGATCTTGCCCCGACGATGCCCGACAAGTTGGCCGAGCTGATCGCACTGTGGTGGGTGGAGGCGGATCGACACGGAGTGATGCCGCTCGACGACCGCGGGATCGAACTGTTCGGCGCACGGTTTCGGCCTAATTCGGCGCACCCGACAAATCGACGGTACGTCTATCGCCCGCCGATGTCGCCGATGCCGGCCCAGGCCTCGGCCCCGCTGGGCGGACGCAGCTTCGACATGACGGCACGGGTGACGCGACTGGAAGGCGACGAAGGGGTCTTGTTCGCCACCGGAACCCAGAACTCCGGACTGTCGTTCTTCATCCAGAACAGCCGTCTGGTCCTCGACTACAACGCGTTCAACGACCACACGATCATCGAGTCGGACATTGCCGTGCCGCTCGGGTCGAGCGCATTGACGTTGAAGGTGCGTCGCGGCGATGGTCGACAGGGGACGGCGCATCTCGAGATCGATGAGATGCCCGTCGGCAACGCACCTCTGTCGTTGCTGATGCGGATGATGTCGTCGGTCGGACCGAGCGTCGGATACGACCACGGTTCACCCGTGTCGGCCCGGTATCAGGCACCTTTCGCGTTCACGGGAACCTTGCACGAGGTCGTCATTCAAGCCAGCCCCGAACGCTTCGCGGACGCTGCCGCGAACGCACGAGCTG
>JAYTOM010000103.1:0-5358 GCA_043747765.1 Actinomycetota bacterium | reverse complement strand
TCCCAGACGAGGTCGTTCGGGCCGAGGTCGCGGGCGGTCCTGGGGGTGAATGGAGTAGTCATGCCGGCAGTCTCGTCGATTCGGGTCGGGCGAGTGGAGGCCGAGAGCATAGGGTTGATCCAATGACTGATCTCCGCGGTGTACCGGTTGCAACCACCGGGCAGGCCCGTGCCCCGGGTCCGACGCTGCACGAGCAATTGCTTGCCGATCCCACCCCGCCGCCGTGGCCGCTGCTCGAGCAATCACCACTGTTCCTCGGCGACGCCGACGTGCCATATACGAACTACACTTCGCCCGAGTACGCCGCTGCCGAGCACGAGCACATGTGGTCGAAGACGTGGCAGTGGGCCTGTCACGCCGACCACATCCCGGAGGCGGGTGACTTCTACGTCTACGACATCGGCCACCACTCCGCCCTGGTGGTGCGCACCGACGACGGCACGGTCAAGGCGTACTACAACGCGTGCATGCACCGCGGCACGCAGTTACGCAGCCCCGGTACGTGTGGGTTCGCGCGGGAGTTGAAGTGCCCCTTCCACGGCTGGACGTGGTCGCTCGACGGCGATCTCATCGATGTGCCCGACCGGTGGGACTTCCCGCACATCAGCGACGAGTCGCACCACCTCGCCGAGATGCCGGTGGAGGTGTTCGCCGGTTTCGTGTGGGTCAACTTCGATCCGGATGCGCAGCCCCTCGCCGAGTACCTGGGCGTGCTCCCGGCGCACTTCGCCGAGTTCGGGATCGAGAACCGCTACATCGAGACGCACGTCCGCAAGCGCATGCCGGCGAACTGGAAGGCAGCGGCCGAGGCGTTCCTCGAGGCGTACCACGTTCGCGAAACGCATGCGTCCGGTCAGCTCGGCGACGAGGTCACCACGCAGTACGACGTGTTCGAGCCGAACATCAGCCGGTTCATCCACACGGTTGCCCTGAACAGCCCACAGCGCCCGAAGCAGTTCACCGAGCCCGAGCTGTGGGCTCGCCTCAGCAACTCCCGTGCCGGCACGCCCGCGACAGCGCTGCCCGACGGGGTACGCGCTCGCGACCACTACGCGAAGCACGTGCAGGCCGAGATGGGCAAGACCTACGGCCAGGACCTCGCACACCTCAGTGAGTCGATCACGCTCGACTCGATCGAGTACTTCTGCTTCCCGAACTCGTTCTTCTTCCCGGGGCTGTCGCTGTCGATGGTGTACCGCTTCCGCCCCGACCCCGACGACATCGACGTCAGCTACTTCGACCTGCTGATCCTGCGACCGCGGCCGCTCGACGGCGATGCGCCGCTGCCTCCCGAGGTGCTGCAGCTCGACTTCGACGACAGCTACACGCAGTCCGAAGGGCTCGGCGGACTCGGTAAAGTCTACGATCAGGACACGGCCAACATGGCTGCGCAGACTCGTGGCTTTCGCTCCAGCCGCAAGCGCGGTCAGACGCTGGGCAACTACCAGGAGTCGCGCGGCCGCCACTTGCAGCAGCGTGTGCGCCAGTACCTCGTGGCCGGCGGGTACGACCCCGCCGGCTGAGCCCATCAACGGCGCCGAACCAGCAGCCCAGATCAGGCGAAGATCGGGTCGGGCGTGTCACCGCGCCCGCTGGCCTTCCAGGCACCCGACATCGGCTCGCCCATCGGTGCCACCATCGACCAGTCGTTGCGCAGCGTCCGCTGAGCGATCTTCCATACCCCGTCGCGCCCTTCGAAACGGTCGATGTAGCGACCGCTGAAGGTGTGCAGCCGACGCTCGTCGCCGGTCTCGTCGACGTGGAACGCCAAGACGTAGGTCTCCACCAAGGCCTTGTCGCCGGTGATCTCGATGGTGATGTTGCCGATGCGGTGTTGCGTGGCAGCGAATCGGCTGCTGAGCGCAGCGACCACGTTCTGCACGAACACCTCGATCGTGGACGGCTCCGATCCGTAGTCGATCAGCTCTGCGCCGGGGTGGAACGCGGCCGCGATGGACGGTGGGTGGAGACGGTCAATGCCGCGGCAGTAGCTGCGCAGCGCGTCTTCGATGGTGGCGCGGATCTCAAGCTCGGTCATGACGCCGGACAGTAGCGGTGAAGCGCGGCGGACTTGCAGGCGCACGAGGGTCGCCCTCTACGCTCGGGCGGATGTCAGCAGATCCTTTCGAGCTCGGTGACCTCAGCGATCTGCACACCGGCGCGATGCGGGTGTTCCCCGATCTCGGCCCGCACGGTGTGCTGGTGTGCCGTGTCGCCGGAACGCTGTACGCGGTGGCGAACAACTGCTCGCATCGCGATACACCGCTCTGCGATGGCAGGTTGCGGGGTGTGCTGATCACCTGTCCGCTGCACGGGGCCCAGTTCGACGTCCGCGACGGTGCGCAGCAGGGGCCCCCGGCTTTCACCCCGATCGCCAGCTACGCGGTCACCGAAGTCGACGGCATCGCCACGATCCAGCTCGGCGACTGAACGGCAGCACCGGTCGCCGATCAGGCGGTGGCCTCGTCGAGGAAGAGCCGATCCGTGTCGAGACCCACGGCCTCGCTGGATGAATCCCCCGGGCTTTGGTAGAGGCTCGGGCTATTGGATTCGAACCAGTTGGTCGGGCTGTTCTGCAGCATAGAACGCTGCTTCGAACTCGGTCGGTGGGACGTCGTTGAGATCAACCGTCCGGGCCCTCGACCATGTTCGGGACCAACGTATGCCAATGCAACAACGGGTCACCGGCACGACTCGTGCGATGCCGGAACACTGCCGCCACCACCCCCCGCCCCCACAACGTCCGGATCCGGGCCTGTACCGCGGCTTGCGGTCGCGGCCGGCGAGACCGTCGAGGAAACGTTCGCTACCGGTACCGCACCGCGAGCGTCGTCATCAAAGGTCACGCGTTCATCCAGAATGTGCACCGCGGTCACTACGAACTCGGCACCGAGACCACACCCAACAGCGAATCGCGGCCGCATTCGACGTACTCCTCACAGCGCTCAGATGAGAGAGGCCGTCGGCCTCCGGGTCTGTTCTCGATCTAATCCAACAACGCAACAGAGCCGCCGAAAGGCCGAGAGCAGCCGCTCGTCCGCGCTCACATGAGCGATTGTTGGCAGCCAGACCCCAAAACTCGGGCTGTCGAGGTCGACCAACGACCCGTTAGGCTTCCCACGCTCGCCGACAGACCAAAGAGACGACATTGTCTCCCACAAACTCTGCTGGCCCCGCGCCTCTGGGGCCGGTCGGAAATCTGACCAGTGCTGGTCGGAGTGGTCGACGTTTGGGTCTCGGGAACGTTTTCGCTGGTTTTGGGAACGGGCTGCTTCCAGCCTCGTGGAAGTCCCCATTTGTCTTCTAATGTCCCGTCTTCTCGGATGATCCAGACGGTGGGCGGATCTGGGAAGGTGGCTTCGTAGGCTCGATCTTCGAGCACATTGATGCGAGCGCGCAGCATTCGCGTTCGTTCTTCGGTGACCAGAATCAGGCAGCAGGCCGAGTCGAAGTATCCTCCCGGCCTGAGTGCTTCCCAGGGGCTCAGAGTTGGGTTTCCGTATCGCTCGGGCTCGTATCGCGCTTCGCTCGCGAGCCGTGCCAGACGTTCGCGCATGTGGCTGTACGCGCCTGAGTCTGGTTCGGTGAGAAGCATCGAGGCCGCGACCTCGAACCCGTCGAAACTTTGACAAACGACCTCGACTGGATTGGCGGTGTCGAGAACGGCGGCACGTTCGGCGAGCGGGTTCACCGTGCGCATCCGTACTTCGGGATGTGTCAACGCGAGGCGAATCTGGGTTGGAATTCCTTGCGCCTTGAACATCGCACGGAGCGCACGGTTCAGTGGCGGGTCTTGTTCCAACGATCGGATCTGTTCGTCGAGTTCCCGCAGGGTCTTCGAACGGGGTTTCATTGCTGGCCTTCAAGCTGACGGACTCGCTGTGCGAGGCTCAGTTGGTAGGCGTCGTCGTCGGCTTGATCGCGGGCGTTGAGCGTCTACCCCAAGATGGTCTTGGCAGCCGCGAACTGGATCGACCAGACATCGGAGGTGAGTCCCTCACGCAAGATGTCCAACGATCGTGGGTTCATGGCGATGATCTGACCGACGGCTTCCTCGCGGAGTTCGCGCCTTCGCATGCGAACGCGATCACGGAACTCGAGGTTTTGCATTCGCCGCCCGACGGTCTTGGACGATTTCAGCGTCAGTTCTGCGGCTCTTGCGTGCGACATGCCATGCGCCAATGCCTCGACCAACAAGTCGTCGTCGAGGGCTGCAAGCTCGACGGCGATCTCGTCGCCGCTGTTTTCGTTGTCGGTCATTCTGTCCGGTCTCCTTGGTCGGCGAGACGAGCGTCTCACCTATTAACGAGTCCAAGGGGCGTCGCGGGCAGGATCAACCACAAATACCGATGTAACAGCAGGCCAGGATCCGTCCAGCGTACGGCCCTGCACGCCAGGGACATTCATGGATTGCGCAACGACCAACCAGCAGCGATCCAATGGTAAAAGATCGTCGTGCCGACGTTGATCACCGGTGCGTGACCGAGCGGCTGCGCCGGTGAGTGAACCCGGTAGGGCTTCGTAATTTTGGAGGCCGCGAGCAGCACAGCATCGCGTTCGGTCTGCTCCGCTTCGACCAACTGCTTGACATCAAAGCTGCGGACACAACATCGGGTTCACCCTGGACCTCGCCTGCAAGGACCTCGGCTTCGCAACCCAGTTCGGCCGCGAGTTCGGCGTGCCGCTCGATCTCGCCGGACTGACCGAACAGACCTTCATCCGTGCCCGCGCGCACTACGGCGGCACCGCATGATCGAGCCAGGTGGTCAAGCTCCTCGAAGATGCACTCGGCACCGACCTGCGCGCCACGGGCTTCCCCGAGATCCTCCAGTGAGCGACGTGGACACAACTCGCCGGGAGCTTGCCGCGGCATTCCGTTGGGCGGCCCGGCCCGGATACCACGAGGCTACCGCGAAGGCACTCTTGCGTTGACGGATGGCGTGCTGGCGGCGAGGACGCCCGGATGAATCGCCGTCGTCGTGTCCCACCGTCGGGCCAGCTATCGTCAGGTTTCACTGGGTTTCGGTTCCCGCCGGAGATCATTAATGTTGGTGGTGCGCTGGTACCTGCGATTCGGGCTGTCCTATCGGGACCTCGAAGAACGCTTGGCTGAGCGCGGCGTCGAGGTCGACCACGTCACGGTGCATCGCTGGGTGCAACGGTTCACACCGTTGTCGATCGACGCGGCGCGACCGTGCCGCGATGCCGTCGAGCGGCGCTGGTTCGTCGACGAGACGTACGTGAACGTCGCCGGCGTGTGGCGTTACGTGTACCGCGCTGTCGACGGATATGGCCAGGTCATCGACGTCTGCAACCGTGATCATCACAGGTCACGCGTTCACCCAGAATCTAGGCCGC
>JAYTOM010000102.1:0-6722 GCA_043747765.1 Actinomycetota bacterium | reverse complement strand
AAGTCGCGGAGTTTGGCGATCTGCTCGACCTGATCGCGCGCGAGGACGACCTTGTCCACCTTCGGGATCTGTGTCCGGAAGCTGTTGGCAAGCTGTACGAGCAGGTCGAGCTTGCCGGCACGCGGCACCACTTTGAACTCGGTCGGGATGTTGGCAGGCGTGAGCAGCGCGTATGCACTCGGGTCGGCCGCGAACAACCGTTTCGCTTCAGCCAGCGATTGGGTCTTGTCGAAGTAGTCGAGTTTGGACGTGTCGATGACCGTCGAGTTCTGCTCGAGGGCGGTCTTGATCGCCGCCACATTGACATCACTTGCGTTCGCATTGACGTACACGATCATCTGCACGCCGCCGGCCCACTTCGACAACAGGTTGTCGAAGCCGCGCTGGACCATGAACGTGCCGCCGACGAGGAACAGCGAGACGGCCGACGTCAGGATCGCGGCCACCGTCAGCGTGACGTTGCGGCGCAGACTCGCCCCGGTTTCGCGGAAGGTGTATGTCAGTCGTGACCACATCTACTCGTACACCCCTCGGGCCTGGTCGCGCACGATGATGCCGCGATCCATCTGGATCACGCGCTTGCGCATCATGTTGACGATGCGTTGGTCGTGCGTTGCCATCACCACCGTGGTTCCGGTCTTGTTGATCCGGTCGAGGAGGCGCATGATGCCCTCGCCCGTGCCGGGGTCGAGATTGCCCGTCGGCTCGTCGGCGAGCAGGATCAGCGGGCGGTTGACGAAGGCACGTGCGATCGAGACACGTTGCTGCTCGCCGCCGGACAGCTGATGCGGGAAACGTGCTTCTTTCCCGGCCAGGCCGACCAGGTCCATCACAGCCGGTACCTGTTGGCGGATGACGTGCTTGGGCCGGCCGATGACCTCGAGCGCGAACGCCACGTTCTCGTGCACGGTCTTGTTCAACAACAACTTGTAGTCCTGGAAGATGTTGCCGATGTTGCGGCGCAGGTGTGGCACCTTGCCGTCGGGCATCTCGTTGATGTTGCGGCCGGCGACCCACACAGCACCCTTCTCCGGACGCTCCTGGCGGTTCATCATCCGCAACAACGTGCTCTTGCCCGAACCCGACGGACCAACGAGGAACACGAACTCGCCTTTGGCCACTTCGAATGTGGCGTCACGCAGCGCTGTGACTTCGGAGTTGTAGATCTTCGTGACGTTCTCGAGGCGAATCAAGGGGGCTCCTCGGCCGAACAGGCGGCTTCGTGGCTGGGTATGGCTTCGTGGGGACGTCAAAAGCTACCAGCGCGTTGCTGCGATATGAGGGCACCCGGTGTGCCCGCCCCCATCGTCGAGAGCCGATCTGGAAACTACGCCGGATCGGCGTCGCGTCGACGATGGCGGAGGAAGCCCTCCATGAACATGTCGAGATCGCCATCGAGGACTGCCGCGACGTTGCTCGACTCCACCTCTGTGCGTAGGTCCTTGACCATCTGGTAGGGCTGCATCACGTAACTGCGAATCTGACTGCCCCAGCCGACCTGCGCCTGCTTTCCGGCAATCCGGTCCAGTTCGGCTTGATGCTCCTCTTCGATTTTGGCCGCGATCATCGTGCGCAGCCGATTCATCGCCTTCTCACGGTTCTGCAACTGGCTGCGCTCTTCTTGAGAAGCCGCGACGAGACCGGTCGGCTCATGGATCAGCCGGACCGCTGACGAGGTCTTGTTGATGTGCTGGCCGCCGGCCCCGCTCGCCCGGTAGACCTCCATCCGCACTTCGGATTCGTTGAGTTCGACGTCGGGATCTTCCAGAACCGGCCAGACCTGCACCGCCGCGAAGCTCGTTTGGCGGCGACCCTGGTTGTCGAACGGGCTGATCCGCACCAGGCGATGAGTGCCTCGCTCGCTGGTCATCAATCCGTACGCATAGCGACCCGTCAGTGTGAACTCGGCCGACAGGATGCCGGCCTCGGTCCCTTCTGACACACCGTCGACCTCGAAGTCGATGCCCCGACGTTCTGCCCACCGGCCGTACATCCGCAGCAGCATCTCGCTCCAGTCCTGGGCGTCGACACCGCCGTCTTTGGCGTTGATCTGCACGATGCAGTCCAGTTCGTCGTGTTCACCGGTGAACAGGCTGCGCAGCTCGAGCTGACTCAGCGTCGCCGATGTCTTGGCGACAGCCTCGACGAGGTCCGGTTCCTGGCTTGCGTCGTCGGCCTCACGGGCCATCTCGTGCAGGACCTCGGCGTCCTCGACATCGGCGGCCAATTGGTCGAAGGTGTCGATGTCGTTCTTGATGTTCGAGTACTCGGTGTTGATCTTCTTGGCGAAGTCCTGGTCATCCCAGAGGTCGGGCCGCGAGACCTCGAACTCGAGCTCGGCGAGCCGGGCCCGGTTGTCGGTGATCTTCAGATACGACTCGGCCTCGTCGAGCCGGCGTCGGAGATCCTTGAGGTCGTCGGAAAAATCACGCATGAAGTCCTGGCCTGCTCTCGGCTGCTGTGTGGCGCTTGGCTACGACACGGTTGCGCCGTGGCACATCTTGAACTTCTTGCCGGACCCACAGGGACACGGAGCGTTGCGTGGGGTCTTGGACCATTCGTCGTTGACGACCGGTTGCTGCTTGGTCGGCACCGGCGCAGCAACGACTTCCGTTTCGATCTCACCGGATGCAACGGCGGACTGTGCAGCCGACGCAAACCCTGACGACTGGTCGTCGGCAGATGTCTGCTGGATGTTCTGCACGACCGGCGCGACGTCCTCGTTGCGAACAACCTGGACGTGCATCACGTAGCGGACGAAGTCCTGGGCAACACCCTTCATCAGCGACCCGAACATCTCGAAGCCTTCACGCTGCCATTCGGTGAGCGGATCCTTCTGGCCCATCGCGCGCAGGTTGATGCCCTCCTGGAGGTAATCCATCTCCTCGAGGTGTTCACGCCAGCGCTGATCGATGATCCGCAACATGACCTGGCGTTCGACGTCGCGCATCACCTCGGAGCCGAGTTCTTCCTCGCGAGACTCGTAGTAGAGCGTTGCATCCTTCATCACGAGGTCGTACATCTCGTCGGTGTCGTGACAGGCGTTCAGCTGCTCGGCGGTGACCTCGGTCGGCCAGAACGATTTGAGTTCGACTTCCAGACCATCGATGTCCCATTCGTCCTCGGCGTCGCTGACGCAATGACTGTCGATGAGTGTGTCGACGGCGTCGGCCAGGTATTCGATCGCTGCGGCCTTCAGATCGAGGCCCTCGAGAATCTGATCACGGCGCTGGTAGATCACCTTGCGCTGCTCGTTCATGACTTCGTCGTACTTGAGGACGTTCTTGCGGATCTCGCCGTTGCGCTGCTCGACGGTGCCCTGAGCCCGTTCGATGGCCTTGGTGACCATCTTTGCTTCGATGGCCTCGTCGTCGGGAAGGGCTCGGCCCATCACCCAGCTGAGCGCACCTGTCGCGAACAATCGCATCAGTTCGTCGTCGAGACTGAGGTAGAAGCGACTCTCGCCGGGGTCGCCCTGGCGACCGGCGCGGCCACGGAGCTGATTGTCGATCCGGCGGCTGTCGTGGCGTTCGGTACCGAGGACGTACAGGCCGCCGAGCTCGCGGATCTTGTCGCCCTCTTCTCGGCAGGACCGGCTCAGCTCGTCGACGAGTTCGTGGTAGCGAGTGAACGCAGCTTTGCGGGCCAACTGGAAATCGTCCGGCATCTCTTCCAATGACAGCGGCAGTTCGAACCCGTCGACCATGACATCGGGCGAGTGACCCTCATGCAGGACCTGCTGGCGGGCGAGTCCC
Source organism: Actinomycetota bacterium (assembly GCA_043747765.1). Taxonomy (GTDB): domain Bacteria; phylum Actinomycetota; class Acidimicrobiia; order Acidimicrobiales; family Ilumatobacteraceae; genus WLMZ01. The sequence continues at coordinate 2,967 of JAYTOM010000102.1, read as the reverse complement.
TCCGGATTTCCGCCGAGGAGGATGTCGACGCCGCGCCCGGCCATGTTGGTCGCGACGGTGACCGCGTGCAGACGACCGGCTTGGGTGACGATCTGTGCCTCTCGGGTGTGCTGCTTGGCGTTCAGCACTTCGTGATCGATGCCTCGCTTGGCCAACTCTCGGGAGAGATGCTCGCTCTTTTCGACGCTGATCGTGCCGACCAGGACCGGCTGGCCCCGTTCGAACTTCTCGGCGATGTCATCGACGACGGCATCGAACTTCGCTGACTCAGCCTTGTAGATCAGGTCGGGCTGGTCGACCCGGCCGAGCGGCTTGTTGGTCGGGACCGGCACGACGGCGAGGCCGTAGGTGTTCATCAGCTCGGCTGCCTCGGTGGACGCCGTTCCGGTCATGCCGGCCAGCTTGTCGTACATCCGGAAGTAGTTCTGCAGGGTGATCGTGGCGAGGGTCTGGTTCTCCTCTTTGATCTTCACACCCTCTTTGGCCTCGACGGCTTGATGGATGCCTTCGCTCCAGCGGCGACCTTCGAGGACACGACCGGTGAACTCGTCGACGATCTTCACCTCGCCGTTCTGGATGATGTAGTCCTTGTCGCGCTTGTACAGCTCCTTGGCCTTCAATGCGACCTGCAACTGGTGGACCAGGTTCTGCTGCACTTCGTCGTACAGATTCTCCAGCCCGAGTGCGGCCTCGACCTTGTCGATGCCCTCTTCGAGCGGAACCACGATCCGCTTGTCCTCTTCGACCTCGTAGTCGACGTCTCGCTTCAGCGAACGGACCACGGAGGCAAAGCGGTAATAGAGCTTGGCGGCGTCGGCCATCCGACCACTGATGATGAGCGGCGTACGGGCTTCGTCGATCAAGATCGAGTCGACTTCGTCGACGATCGCGTAGTTGTGCCCACGCTGGGTCTTGGCATCGAGGGTCGGCGCCATGTTGTCGCGCAGATAGTCGAATCCGAACTCGTTGTTCGTGCCATAGGTGATGTCGGCTGCATACGCGATCCGCTTCTCGGCCGGACTTTCGTTGAAGCCGGGAATGACAAGGCCGACCTCGAGGCCCATCCAGCGATGGATCTGGCCCATCCACTCGGCGTCGCGTCGGGCGAGGTAGTCGTTGGTGGTGATCTGATGCACACCCTGGCCGCCGAGAGCGTTCAGGTAGACCGGAAGTGTGGAGACGAGGGTCTTGCCCTCACCCGTCTTCATCTCGGCCACCCAGCCGAAGTGGAGTGCTGCTCCGCCCATCAACTGCACGTCGTAGTGGCGTTGGCCGATGGTGCGGAGTGCTGCTTCGCGGGTGACAGCGAACGCTTCGACGAGGAGATCGTCGAGTGAGGCGCCGTTGGCGACGCGCTCGCGGAATTCGCCGGTCTTGGCTTTCAGGGCGACGTCGGACAACGCCTTGGTTGAGTCGGAGAGCGCGTTGATTTCAGGAACGAGGCCTTCGAGGGCCTTCAGCTTCTTGCCTTCACCGGCGCGGAGGATGCGATCGAGGATGCCCATGCGAGTTTCAAGCCTAGCGGCGCAGGAGATGACGTCTCGGGCAGTGCCGTGCAAGCATGCGGACATGAGCCAGCGGAACATCGATGCAGTCATCTTCGATCTCGGCGGTGTGCTGATGCACAACGGCAGGCACAGCGACTTCACGAGCCGCTTTCCACCCGACCAGGCTGCGGCCGCACAACGAATCTTCATGGGCGACTACGGCGCTGACAACGATCATCCGTGGCACCGACTGGAGCGCGGTGAGATCACGTTCGCCGAATGCCAGCAACTGAACGGCGAGGCGCTCGTGACTGCCGGCATCGAGGTGCCCGCTCGACCAGCGGTCGACCCCGCACAGGTGAAATCGGCACCGCTGATGACCTTCCGGCCGAACATCGAGATGATGGACCTGGCGGCACGTCTGCGCGGCGCGGGCGTGGCCATCGCCATCTTGACCAACAACATTCGCGAGTTTCGTGATCTGTGGAGGAACCTGATGCCGTACCAGGACCTCTTCGACGACATCGTCGACAGCCACGAGGTCGGATTGCGCAAGCCCAACCCAGCCATCTACGAGCTGGCCTTGACCAGATTGAGCGCAACGGCTGGGCGAACGGCATTCCTGGACGATGTCGCAACCAACGTCGCCGCCGCTGACGCGCTGGGTATGTACGGCGTGGCCGTCGATGTGGATGCCGCACCCGCCATTGCAGCCGTCGAACGACTGGCCGGACTGGATGGCCGCAGCGCCGACCGGTAGCCCCTCGACCGATGCGAGGCGTCCGGCGTCGCAGCAACCGCAGCCATCACGACCGAACGCGCGCCCGCCCCGAGGAGCGCGGCCCGAGCCGCAAGAAGGGTGGAACCGGTGGTCACGACGTCGTCGACAACGAGGACCCGTGGCGTACGCGTTGCCGGCCGTGACCGGTGTGAACGCGCGATCGGCCGGGTGACGAACTCCGGCCCGATCAGTCGGTTGGCTCTGTTCTGCCCGGTCTGGGTGGCGCCGTGGCGGCGAAAGAGCATCCGCCGGCACGGTTTACGCCACAGCGCGGCGAGCGCTCGAGCGAGCAGCTCGGCTTGGTCGTACCCGCGACGGCGAACCCTGGAACGGCTGGTGGGCGCCCAGGTGATGACGTCGATCTGGGTTGCATCGAGCCGACGGCTGAGCTGACGGGCGAGATGTACGGCGAGGTGGCGGCGATTGCGGTACTTCAGCCCGACGATCAGTTCTTTGCCCAAACCACTGAATTCGGTTGCTGCGAGAATGCCGGACGAGGTGGTCACCGGTGACGACGCAGCGAGCGCGAACCTGCACCTCCGGCACACGTCGGCACCCGGCTCCGAACACCCTGCGCACCGTCTGATCAGCATGGGTTCGTTGTAGCAACAAGGTGCGCGACAGTGACCGAGAACACCCGGCTGGGTCGGGCCGAACGATTGAATCGAGCACGGAGAGGTCAGACCACTCGGATAGGTT
>JAYTOM010000101.1:0-16920 GCA_043747765.1 Actinomycetota bacterium | reverse complement strand
GCGTGGTGCAGGTTCCGGGTCGTGTTCGCGGTGTGGGACAAGACGTTGCCGACAGTGATCTCGTGCCTCGATCGTTCGATGCGCGCGTTTGGTGGTGTGCCGACGTATTGGTTGACGGACAACGAACGGACCGTGTCGACCGGGCACATCGCCGGGATCGCGGTCAGGCATCCGTTGATCGTCGAGGTCGGCCACCACTACGGGGTCACGATCGCGACGTGCGTGCCGGCTGGCCCGGAAACCAAGGGCGGTGTCGAGCGCACCGTGCAGATCGCGAAAGCAGATCTGGTCCCGACCGACACCAACCTCGTCGACGCGTACACGTCGTGGACCGAGCTCGTCGAAGCGTGCGCCGGTTTCATGATCAAGGTCAACGGACGTGAGCACCGGGTCACCAGACGGGCCCCGGTCGAGATGCTCACCGAGGAACGATCACGGTTGCACAGGCTGCCCGATGTCGCGTTCACGGCAGCGTTCGGGGAGACCCGCAAAGTGACCGGGACGTCGACCGTGTCGTTCGGTGGGGTCACGTATTCGGTTCCGCACACACTCGCCGATCAGGTCGTGTGGGTCCGTGTCGATGGCGACGAGATCGTCGCCACCCACATCCCCGTCACGGGCGCGGTCGAGGTCGCGAGGCATGCGTTGTCGACGCCGGGAAACCCGAGGATCGACGACGCCCACTACCCGCCACGCCCCGCCGGGGCGTTGGCTCGCCAACCTAAGCCGACGAACGCAGCCGAGGCCGAGTTCTTGGGCCTCGGTGACGGGGCGCGGATGTGGCTCGTCGAAGCCGCCGCTGCGGGGACGTCACGCGTGAAAGTGAAGATGGCCGAAGCCGTGCAGTTGGCCCGGTTGCATGGTGTCGAACGCGTTGATTGGGCGCTCGGTCATGCGGCGACGTTCGAACGGTTCGCCGACGGTGACACCGCCTCGATCCTGGCTGCGCATCCGGTCGGGCAACGACGACGCGCCGATGAGGACCACTCGATGCAACCCTCGACGCGGGCGTGGGCGAACTTCGGGGAGCCCGCGTCATGACCGCCGCAGCGATCACCGGCACGGCTCTGGTCGACGAGGTCGTCGACTTGTTACGCCAGTTGCATCTGCCCCACATGCGCCGTCAAGCACCCGAAGTGCTGGCCACAGCGAGAGCGCAACGCTGGGACCCCGCCGAAGCCGTGAGAGCGTTGTTGACCGAAGAACTCGCCGGGAGGCGGGCATCGTCGATCAACATCCGTCGTGCTGCGGCAGGGTTTCCGACCGGCAAGACGTTCGACAACTGGGACGAGACCGTGTCATCGATCCCGACGCCGACGCAGCGTTCGTTGACGACACTCGGGTGGATCGACCGCCACGAGAACCTCGTCGTCTGCGGACCGTCCGGGACCGGCAAATCGCATCTCCTCGAAGCGCTCGGGCACGCCGCTATCGGGCACGGCTGCCACGTCCAATGGTTCTCCCTCGAAACGTTGGGCGCGTTGATCAATCGGCATCGGGTCGATGACAGCACCAGCCGCGCGATCAAGAAGATCATGCGCGCCGATCTGATCTGTATCGATGACATCGGACTGTTGCCCGTGACCACGGAGACCGCCGAGGCGCTCTACCGCGTTGTCGATGCCGCGTACGAGAAACGCTCGATCGCGTTGTCGTCGAACCTTCACCCGGCCGGGTTCGACGAACTCATGCCCAAGACGATCGCCAACGCCACCGTCGACCGGCTCCTCCACCACGCCCACGTCGTGATCACCACCGGCGACTCGATCCGCCTCACCCAAGCAACCCGAGGCAAAGGAGTGACACCACTGACCAACTGACCTACTGGGCAGTCCCACTGGCCAGCAGCGGGCAATTCTGATGGCCACCGATGGGCAGTTCCACTGACCGCCTACGGGCAGAAACTATTGGCCCTTGACACCCCGCCGTCGAACTCAGTTAGGCGGCGAGCAGGTCGGCGGTTTGAGGGATCAGGTTCGCTTTGTGGAATCTGGGGGCGCCGCCGAGTGCGGTGACGATCGCGGCGTCGAGGCCGCGGGCGCCGATCGTGGGGTTGCCGAGGTACATGATTGGTGTGTCGGGATGAGGTTGCTCCCGAACGGCCGCATTCGGTTTCGCCTGGCAGGCACGGCAAGAACTTGGCGAACGTGCCGTCCGAGTTCTCCACTGCTGCGCCTGCATCAACGAATGTGACGTTGGCGCCCTTGGCGAGGCTGGAATAGAGACTGTTGAGTCCTGCCACGATCTCATTTCCTGGGATGGTGTCAGCGTGGACGGGTTGACCGACCAGCAGCACCCGTGCGCGCGCGGAGACTGCGTCAGTGACAAGGGCCGCGACATCGCCCCGGTATTTGTCGACGACTGCTGTACCGCTCTGGTGGCCGCCGTCGCCGTCGGACATGCACGGCGAGAGCGAGTTACCGGTGAACGAGATCACGAAGACGCTTCCCGAGGCGACCTGAACGTTGTTGGCCAGCCAGTCGCATGGCGCGCTGCCACCAAGGAACTGTGGAACGAGTTGTCGTCCGTGCAACAGCGGGCCCAGATATTGGGCGGCCTGCTCTGCGAGCGAGTCCCCGACGAGCACGACGTCACCCGATGAACGAGTGGTCGGGGAAGAACATCCCGAGAGCATCCCGAGTACGACGCATCCCGCGATCGACCAGAACGAGAAGCGCCAACCCCACCACGAAACTCGATGATGTCCCGCTGACGCGGCAACCTAGCGGCTCCGCATTTCGACGGCTGCGACCGCGTTTGCCGGGCGCCACCGGACCGCTGACACCACCCGGGATGTTTGATCCTCGGTCTGCCGAGGAATATCGCACGGCAATGACTCCGCCCCGGACCCTGGCGGCGCATGGGAGATCACTCCCGCGGATCGAAAGGGTACCGATTATGCAACTCACCTCCAGCTCCCCTGTGCGCAGCCCATTGCTGACGTCCCCGTGCGGCGTTTTTGCCAGCGACGGTGCCGCAACGATTACGATCGCAGCGACCGAGCCGGCGCCGGCGTTCTCGACAGTGTTCCGCGACCACTGGAACCTCGTGCACTGCATCTCCCGCCACGCGTGCGGTAGCGACGACGCCCCCGACGTCGCCCAAGAGGTGTTCCTTCGCTACTTCTCCAACCCCGAGCAGTTCGACCGCGATCGCGGATCGATGCGCGCCTACCTGGCAACGATGGCCAGGGGGGCGGCAATCGATCGGCTCCGCCGCGATAACTCGCGGCGTGCCCGCGAGGGCCGGCGGCCCGCCGAAACCACTGCTGCGCCAGTCGGCGAGAACTTGGAGCGTACCGACGATGCTGCTCGGGTGACGGTGGCCTTGGGCGTGCTGACCACTGAAGAGCGCGCCTCGATCGTCGCCGCCTACTTCGGCGAGCGCACGTATCGGGAAGTCGCCATCCAGCTCGACATTCCCGAGGGCACAGTCAAATCGCGAATCCGCAGCGGGTTGCGAAAGATGCAACGGGAACTGCGAGATGTCCACGAGGGAAGCAGTCCCGCAGGGTCGGTTCCCTTCCAAGCATGAGGCGAGACCCGGAAGAGTGATCTCTGTCGCAAGTGAGTTCAGAACCCCTCGGTGCGTCGGCCAGAAGGACCATTCCACCATCGATGGAAACTGACCTGGTCAGCTCGACGTCCATCCGGCGCCCCGTGACCTGAACTTCAGAAGCGTCGAGGTCGACTTCCGCTTCGACACCACGCCAACACCGTCGGGGGACTGCGAGGGTGCCTGCGTCGTTGCAGACACCCTCACCAGTCGTGACAACGCCGCCGAAGGCAAGCGTATTCTCGCAGACGGTGGGCTCGCAGGGGATCGAGCCCACCGTCTGCGAACTGTGCGCTCGGTCAGGCGGCGGCGAGGTCGACCTTTGCGAACACGTCCTGCACCGGGTATTCGCCGAGCACGAAGTGCAGGATCGCTGCGTGTTGTGCGTCGATGATCTGGATCGAGCCGGCGAGCTTGATCGCGTCCTTGTCCGTGAGCACACTCTGGGCGTGGTTGTATGTCGCTGCTGCGATCTCTTCGAGTTGCAGTGCGAGTTTCGCGGCGCCGGTGATGTCGGTGACTTTGGCGAACTCGCCGTCGACGGTCGGCTTCAACGTGGCGTTGGGGGCGGTGACCGCGGTGCCACCGGCACCTGTGATCACCTTGTTCCAGGCGTCGAGTTGCATCTGATGCTGCTTCATCGCGGTCGTGACGAACTCGGCGACCGCAGGCGGGACCGCACCGAGCTTGCCCGCTGTCGCCGCGTCGAGGGCAGCTTTGTAGGTGCCAACGGCCAACACTTCGAGCCCGGCCGCCAGGTTGGCGACCTTGACATCGACACTTCCGCCCGTGGTGTCCGGGGTTGTCGTAGCGCCTGCTCCGGCTGTCGTCGGGGTTGCGCCAGCTGTCGTCGGGGTTGCACCAGCTGTCGTCGGGGTTGGGGCACCGGTGGTTGCGGTGGCAACCGAGCCGGTCGATGCAGCGGTGTTCTTGGTGCTGCTCCCACACGCGGCGGCGATCAGCCCGAGACCGATCACGCTCGCTCCGCCGAGGAGGTGGCGGCGGGTGAATGCGACGTTGTCGATTGGCTCGTTCATTTGACGGCTCCTTCTTGTGGTGGGCTGGCCATGGTGACGCCTTTGAAGGCGTCGGGGAATGCGACGCTGCCCGCTGCTGCGGGCAGTTTGGCGATGTCAGCGCCGATCGGGATCTTGATCAGGTCGGGTGCGCTCGCGAGAAGTGCAGCGACGGCGCGCAGGGTCGCCAAATGTTGACATTCGACACCCATCACGCTGGCCATCAACACGCGTGACGTGACGTCGGTGAACATGTTGAGGTCAGCCAGGTAAGTTTCGGTCGCGACCTGTTCGAGTGTCATCGCGAGCTTGACGACGTCGGCCGGTGTCGCCAACGTCGGCTTGGCAGCCTCCACGATCGGCGTGTACTTCGGGTTCGTCGCAGTCTGGTCGACGCCACCGAGGGCCTTGGTCTGGGCAGAGAACGCGTCACGATGTTGATCGTGTTGAGACATGGTGGTCTGCGCAAACTTGATGATCACCGGGTTGCCGGATGCAATGAACGGCAACGTCAGCGCCGCGCCGTAGGTGGCGACGGCGAGCAGTTCGAGCGAGACCGCTGTCTGCAAGATCTGCACATCCAGGTTCTTGTCCGCCGCAGCGGGCTGCGTCAGCAACGCCGTCACTGCACCGAAGCCGACCACGCCGGCAGTGGCGAGCCCGAGATTTCGGACCAACGCACTACGCGACTCATTGAAATCGTCGGTGACAGACGTTTCCAGGATCTGTCCGCTGCGATCGCGATCGGCGGCAAGATCGCGTAGGTCAGGCAGTGTTGCCTCGCTGTGGCGCATTGCGTCGGTGTGCAAATCCTGAGACTCGCTGATCAATTCATTCAGAGCCACCTCGTCGAGTGGACTCCGCTTCCTGTGAAGCAGGTTCATATCGGTCCTTCCTGGGATGTTCACGGATCGCATCCAGCGCACCAAGGTCCGGCTTGCCGAAGGCGCCTAACTGTTCTCCCCAATTCCGAACCTGTCCCGGTGTCGGATCACTATTCCTCGCAATATCTGATCGGAACCTCCCGGCCGCCACCGTTCTCTTTCATCTTCCGGCAGGTGTCATGGCCGACCAACTGCCCTCGACGCCGAAAGGGATCCTCGCCCTTGCCATTGCGGTACAACGTTGCGGCGATTCGGGTCAGGGTGACGGCGGGGGAAATGCGGGCGGCAGTGGCGGCAACGTCACCACGGTGAAGAAGAAGTTGTCGACCTGACTGACCACTTGGACGAACTTCTCGAAGTCCACCGGCTTGGTCACGAACGCGTTGGCGTGCAGGTCGTAGCTGCGAAAGATGTCCTCTTCGGCTTGCGACGTCGTCAACACCACCACCGGGATCTGGCGCAGCAACGGATCGGCCTTGATGATCGCCAGCAGTTCGCGGCCGTCGAGACGGGGCAGGTTAAGGTCGAGTAGGATTAGATCCGGCCGAGGTGCGCCGACGTAGTCACCTTCTTGACGCAGAAAGCGCAGTGCTTCCTCACCGTTGGCAACGGTGTGCAGACTGTTCGTCAATCGGCTGTGCTCGAAGGCTTCGCGAGTGATCACGACGTCTCCCGGATCGTCCTCGACGAGCAGGATCTCGACTGTCTTGGCGCTCATGCGATGACCTCCGGGGTGGGTTCAGGCGGCGACGTCTCCGTGATGGCGGGCAACGTGAAGTGGATGATGGTCCCACGACCGGGTGGCGCTGGAGCCACATCGGGCAAAACGGCGGCTTGAACCTCGATCCAGATTCGACCACCGTGATCCTCGACGATCTTTCGGCACAGCGACAACCCGATCCCAGTCCCCTCGTAGGCGTCTTTCGGATGCAGCCGCTGAAAGATCGTGAACACTCGGTCGGCGTACTGCGCCTCGATGCCGATGCCGTTGTCGGTGACCGTGAACAGCCAACCGTCGTCCGTCGACGTCACATCGATGCTGACCGCCGGGGGAACGTCGGGCCGAGCGAACTTGACTGCGTTGCCGATCAGGTTCTGGAACAGGGCGACGAGCAACGTCTTCTCGCCACGCACCGTCGGCAGCGTCCGTGTGGTCACCGTCGCCCCCGCATCGTCGATCCGACCAGCGATGTTGTCCACCGCCTGATCGAACACCTCATTGCAATCGACCTCGACCATCGGGCCGGACCGTCGACCCACCCGTGAGAACGCGAGCAGGTCGTTGATCAGCGCTTGCATTCGCTTCGCTCCGTCGACCGCGAACTCGATGTACTGGTCGGCTTTGTCGTCCAGTTGGCCGCCGTATCGCGACTGCAACAGCTGGCAGAACGATGTCACTTTGCGCAACGGCTCCTGCAGGTCGTGCGATGCGACATACGCGAACTGCTCCAGCTCGGCGTTCGACCTCGACAGGACTTGTCCCTGGGCCTCCAACTCGGCCCGAGCCTCGGACACCGATCGGAGATCATCCACGATGAGCTGACGCATCGATTCGATGTCGGCGGCGAGCATCCGAAATTCCTCCGGACCGAACTCGGCGACATGATGATCGAGTTCGCCACCCGACACGCGGCGCGCGTCGCCGGCCAACGCCGCCAGCGGCGCACGAACGCTGTTGCGGAATATCTGCCACACGATTGCCGTGCCGACCAGCGCCATCAGTCCGAGGATCGACAGGACCACGGCCAGTTGGTACGTCGCCACGTCGAGTCGATGCCTGGCCGCAGCGCGGTCCGACGCGAGTCGAATGTTGAGATCGGTGAACGTCGCCCGCAGCGCGTCGAACAAGGACTTGCCGCGCGCAAGTTCCGCGTCGGCGCTCGGTGCACTGTTGCCGCTGCGCACCGCAGCCAGGGTCGGAGCAACGTACTGGTCCTGCCACGCAGCGGCACTGACACGTACTGCATCAAACACCGAGCGAGCGTTGGGCAGATCGGCGAGGTCGGTGGCCAGCGACACCGCGACGGCAGCTTCTGAAGCCACACCGTTGTTGTACGGCTCGAGGAAAATCTCATCGCCGGCAACGACGAAACCGCGAACGCCGACCTCCTGGTCGACCAGTGCAGCGAGGAACTTCTGCGAATCGACCTGAGCGACGTCGGTCTTGTCGAGCAGCACGTTGCGGGCGACGAGGAGACGGTGAAACGTGAGGGTGCCGAACACGACGCCGGATGCGACAACGATGAACGCGACGCCGAACAACAGCCGGATCTGACGGCTGAGGCTCATGCTCCGGGTACTGAGCCGTTGGTGTGCAACCACATCAGAGCAACATCGTCTTCGAGCGGGCCACCGTTCATCTGCGCGACTCGGTCGACCAACGTGTCCAACAGTGCGTGTCCAACAAAGGCCCCGGCGAATCCGCCGATCATCTCGACGAGCCCTTCCAGTCCGAGGCGATCGCCACCCTCGATACGTCCCTCGAACAGACCGTCGGTGTAGAGCAGCAGACCCCAGATTGCGGGCAGCGCTATTTCGGTCGTGAGGACCGGCGGATTCGATTTCACGCCCAGCGCTACTCCGTAGCGCGCCTCGCTCAGCAGTCTCGGGTCGACCCCGAGCAGGATCGGTTGTGGATGCCCGCACAGACGGACACCGATCGAACGGCGGTCCGGTCGGACCTCGATGTCGCACACTGTCGCGAACAGATCAGGTAGATGACGTTCGAGCCGCAACAATTCGTTCATTCCTTGCACGACCGACTCGCCGTTGTGCCCGGCGAGCACCAGCGTGCGCCAGGCGATCCGCAATGCCACGCCGATCGCGGCTTCGTCCGGCCCATGACCGCAGACATCGCCGATGACAGCGCGGATCGTCCCGTCGGCCAACTCGATCGAGTCGAAGAAGTCACCGCCGACGATGACCTCGTTGCCCCCCGGCTCGTAGCGAGTCGCCCACAACACCGCCGGATCACGGATCAACGGCTTGGCGAGCAGTCCGCGGGACATCCGGTCGCTCTCGGCCTGTCGACGTTCGACGATCAGCAGTTGGCGGGCCGCTTCATCGGAACGACGGCGCTGCATCGCGTAGTGCAGGATCCGCCCGAGTTGGGGCCCGGTCACGTCACCCTTGATCAGATAGTCCTGAGCACCGGCACCGACGGCCTCGAGGGCGAGGTCGCGATCGGCCAACCCCGTCAGGACGACGACGGCAACACCCGGCCGAACAGCGAGGAAGCGCTGAAGGGCTTCGAGTCCGTGAGCATCTGGCAGCCCGAGATCGATCAGCGCACAGTCGATCCGACGTCCGCGCGTCGTCGCTTCGGCCATCGTCCTGGCCCGAACGAGCGTGAAGACGTCGTCGGCATCGACGAGCAGTTCCTCGACCAGGAGCGCATCGCCATCATCGTCCTCGACGAGCAGCACGACAGCCCCGGGGTCGAGGACGACGTCAAACGGCACGGGCAGCATGGACGCATTCTTACCGATCTGGTTCGGCTGTGATGAACCGCCTCGACGCTCAGCGCAAAGTTGCCACGACGTCGACCGAGCGGGCCAGACACTGCTGCAACTGGTCGCGCAGGGCGACGCTGATGGTCGGATCGGCGAGCGTGGTGATCACCGGGTACACGGTGCGCGACGTGTGCTCATCGCAGATCAGCACCGGAATAGGTGTCACCGTGAACTGTCCAGGAGATGTCTCGACGAAGCGCGCAGTGGCGATCAGGCCGTCGAGTGTGCGCATGTCGGCGTACCGCCCAGACTGCGCCCAGCCCATGCCGGACACGAAGTTGCCGACGCTCCAGTACACCCACGTGCCGTTCACCTGCTCTAGCGGTTGGATGACGTGTGGCCCGTGTTCGATGACGAGATCGATGTGGGTGGCCGCCGTCAGGTCGGTGACGAACGCCTTGTCGTCCGGCGTCGGCGCGCTGAGCAGCTCCGTGCCGAGGTGGAGACTGACGATGACGACTTCGGCTCCGAGATGTCGCGCGGCAGCGACGTCGGTGACGACCTGGCCAACGGAGTGCGCGTAGTTCAGCCGCCACGGGTCGGTCGCAGTCGTGTTCAGTGTGCGCGTGTAGCCGAGGTGGACGACCCGGACGCCGTTGACGACGAAGGTCGTCACGGCGTCCTCTGCCGGCGAACGAGCCGTACCGACGTGACCGACCCCGGCCGCGTCGAGTGCGTCGAGCGTCGATTCGATCCCGCCGGCGCCGAGATCGTTGCTGTGATTCGACGAGGTGGTACACCGATCGAACCCAGCCGCTTTCAAGCCGGACGCGACTTCGAACGGCGCCAGGACAAGGTTCCCGCCATACGCCGACCGTCCGTAGAGGCCGGGTCCATCAGTCGGCCCTCCGATCGGAATCTCCATGTGGCAGATGGCCAGATCGGCGGCCTGGAGGATCGGTGCGACCGGAGCGAACATCGGCCCGAACTCATAGCGCTGCCCCGGGCCCGCAGCGGACTGTGCTGCGCTGATCACGGCCGCTTCGGTCAGCACATCTCCTGTCGCGGCGACGGAGAACGAACGCAGCGGCGGCTTGATCCGAATCGCCGGCATGGCCGCAACGGCCGGAGCTGTGACGGGCGGAGCTGTAACGGGCGGAGCTGTGACAGGCGGGCCACCGGAATCACGTGGGTGGCTCCGGGCATCGCCCCGAACCCCGCTTGGCAGCACGAAAGCAACAGCGCACACTGCGAACATCCCCGCCATCGACACCGAACTGCATGCCCGCATGGCCGCATTGTAAACCCTCGCCCATCGGCAACTGCCGAACGCTTGAGGAACGGTTGACTCGTGTGCGCTGACGTTTGGACACCGGCGAGCGTAGGGTAGACGACACTGTGACCGCGAACTCCGAGCAAGCCACCTGCCCGCCGTACACCAAACGGCATATCCAGCAGGCATGGGCGGTGCACGCGTTCACCGCCAGCGGTGTCATCGTCGGCTACATCGGGTTGAACTCCGTGATCGAGGGCCATGCTCGTGCTGGCATCATCTGGCTCATCGCAGCGCTCTTGCTCGACGGAATCGATGGACCGATCGCCCGCAAGTTGGACGTCCGCAACCGAATCCCGACGCTGAACGGCAACTCACTCGATCTGATCATCGACTACTTCACCTGCACGATCGTCCCGGTCGCATTCCTCTACCGGTTCGACATCTTGCCGGACAGGACCGTCGGCCCCGTCGGGTTCACGATCCTGTTCGTCGGCGCGCTGTGGATGGCACGGACCGATCAGGAGACCGAAGACGGCTGGTTCAACGGATTCCCTGCCGAGTTCAACATGATCATCCCCTCACTTTTCTTGATCCACGCCAACCCTTGGATCAACCTCGCCGTCTGCCTCGTGTTCTCGATGATGACCTTGTCGAGGGTGCAGTTCGCTCATCCTGTCTCGGTTCACGAGAACCGTGCCATTTCACTGACCTTCATGACATTGTGGCTCGGCTCGATGCTGTGGTTGGCAATCGCCCAGCACCAGATCACGTGGCTGCGGATCATCCTGATCCTCGCTCCGATGTGGACAATTGCTCAGGTGATCCACCGCTTCGCAACGAGGCCGAAGGAGCAACGTCGCCGTTTCTGGCGCCGGCTCAGCTGACGATCTCGTCGGTCGAGATTGCTCGATCACTGACCGGCTGACCCGTTTGATCCGCCTCGATGTCGTCCGCACCGAGCCGCATCAGCAGACCGATGACCCGATCCGCCTCGAATTGACGACAGCAGCAGACAAAGCGTGACGGCCAAGGAAATCGAGATCTGGCCTGGCGAGGATCGCCCAGCACCAAGTCGCGGCAGCTGACTGAAGCGAGCGACGCAGGCGCGTGGACTCTCCGGCGCTCAGGCCGTGGAGCCGGCGTCGGCGGCGATGGTGGCGCCCGTGATCTGTGATGCGTCGTCCGAGGCGAGGAATGCGATCGTGCCGGCCATCTCGTCCGGCGTCGAGCGGCGGCCGATCACATTCGCGCCTCTGTTCATCAGGTGTCGCAGCGCATCGTCTGGTGGGGTGAACAGCCGCAGCAGCGGGGTCTCGACCGCTCCGGGGCAAACCGAGTTGGCGCGCACCCCGAGGTGCCCGTATTCGATCGCCAGCGTGCGCGTCAGCGAGATCACTGCACCCTTCGACGCGCTGTATGTCGCGAGGTATGCCGTGCCGCGCACTCCGGCAGCCGAGGCGATGTTGACGATGCTGCCCTTGGACTCGACCAGTGCATCGATGGCGTATCGACAACTCCAGAACGTGCCCCCGAAGTTGACGGCCATGACCCGGTCCACCTGCGCGGGCGTCACATCGGGGAAGTGGCCGTAGAAGCCCGTGCCTGCACAGTTGATCAAGGTGTCGATCCGTCCGTTCACCGCGAACGCTGTAGCGATCGCCACCTCGACCTCAGCCGGAAACCCGACATCGCAGGCGATGGCCGTTGCCGAGCCACCGGAGGCGATGATCTCGGCCACTGTCGCCGCGCCACCGTCGTTGGCGATGTCGACGCTGATGACGTGGCCGCCCTCGGCGCCGATACGCAGGGCCGTGGCCCTGCCCATCCCGGACGCGGCCCCGGTGATGACTGCTGTACGGCCGGCAAAGCGCGTTGCGTTGCTCACAGCGGTACCCCCGACGGCCTGCAACCATCGGCATCCCAGAGACCGTCCCACCAACCACGCTGCGCTGCGAGCGGGTCCGTGACGACGACAGACTTCGCGTCAAAGACCATCGTCTGGCGCTCCTCGGCCGTGAACCTCGGCCAGGTTCCCAACTCGTCGCACGACGGATCGCCGGTGGCAACGAACGCGACCCAGGCCGATCGCATCGAATGGGCGAGGGCCTTGGCGTCGTCGTCGGCACCGATGAACGTGCCCCAACCGTCGACGTCGAATGTGTCGAACACGAACGGCAGATCGATTGCGTGGAAGGCGCCAGCGTCGCGGCCTTCGATGTGCGACTGCCAGTTGAACTGGTAGACGAACGTCGGCGCCGGGCCAGGTCGCGAGTCGGCGAGGCGGATCGGTGGCTGGCGCATGATTCCGTCGGTCTGTAGATCGCACCAGACGTCGGAGCCACCAGGCCGAGACGTGCCGGCGTGAAGATCGAGATATTTGCCGACGAGCTCGTCGGCGACGTCGACGCCCTGATCGCGACCCAAGCGCGAGACGAGATACTTCTGGGCCCACCGGGCCATCGCCGGACGATCCAAGCTGTCGCCACGCGGGTCCGGGAACAGGCGCAACTCGTCTGCGGTGTAACCGATCAGCAGTGCGACGTCGCCAGCTGCTCCGGCCGCCAAGGCGATAGACGGTGACTCGGTGACGAACACGTCGTCGACCACCGGATGGAACACCATCGTCCCCACGTCGAACAGCAATGCGCCGCTCGTCATCACCTGCGCTTCGACGATCGTGTCGGCCGACAGCTCGCGCAGCTCATCGACCGTGGTGACCTCGGCATTGTCGAGGAACGTCTGCGTCGCACGGTTACTGACCGAAGAACGTTGAGTGAAGTCGATGCCAGGACTCTGGGCAATGGCCCCGTCGAGGAGACCAGAGATACCGGGTGTCGTGAGCAGGTGCATGATGCAGCCGGCACCGGCCGATTCGCCGAATGCGGTGACGCGACGAGGATCACCACCGAACGACGACACGTTGTCGGCGACCCACTGCAGAGCCAGCCGGATGTCGTGGATGCCGCAGTTGGTGTCGGCCGTCTCGCCGCCGGGCACCGAACGCAGATCGAGGAAGCCGAACGCACCGAGGCGGTAGTTGACCGTCACGACGACGACGTTCTGTTCGGAGCACAGCCGGGCGCCGTCATAGGTCGGTTGTGATGTTCCGCCGATGACGAACGCACCGCCGTAGACCCAGACCAGAACGGGCAGAGCCGCAGCGGCCGGCGCAACGTCGGGTACCCAGATGTTGAGGCTGAGGCAGTCCTCGTCGACAGCGTTGACTCCCATTCCCGGCACCGCACCGGAGAATGGGCCGGCCAGCGCTTGCATCGGCGCTGGACCGAAGTCGGCGGCGGAACGGACACCCGTCCACGCCTTGACGGCGGTGGGTGCACAGAAGCGCTTCTGGCCGACGGGCGCTTCGCCGTAAGGGATGCCGGCGAAACGGCGGACGGCTCCGTTCGGCGTGTCGATGATGATGCCGGACAGATCGCCGAGTGGTGTGGGGACGACGACTGGAGCAGCGGTGGACGCCGCAACTGTGGAAGCGGTCACGTCAGCCTCCCAGCGCATCGGCGGCGAGTTCGCTGCGGAACCGTTGATCGTCGCGGCGTCGGAAATGCGGCGAGACGTACCGAGCGAACAGCTCGAGCGAGCGATTCCAGCGATCGGTCGTGACCCACTCGCGCGAGTTGAACAACAGCGAGCCGAACCCACCGACGGCTTCGTCGAGCTCTCTGATCTGTGCCGTGCAATCCTGGGGCGAGCCGATGATCCACGGGATGTTCTCGACCATCCAGTCGAAGCTGACGTCCGCGTCGGGCATCGTCACATCGCGTTTCATCAGCGGCGCCAACCCGATCTTGAACAGATAGTCGTACGACTGCTTGAGGCTCTCGCGGATCTCGTTCATCGCAGCGTTCTTCGAATCGGACACGTAGACCTCGCGGCAGATCCGCCAGTCGTCTCTGGCCTTGGCAGGATCGCGGCCAGCGGTCGATGCGGCATTGGCGAGCGCGCGTCCTTGGGCGACGAGATCCGGCATCCCAGGGTTGTTCTCGATCGTCGTCGGCGTGAAGTAGATGCTGAGTGCCGAATAGCCACGCTCGCCGCACAGCGCGAAGTTGTGTGTGCCGCTCATCCCGGCGACGGAGAACTGCGGGTGCTCCTGATACGGACGGACCTGGATCCGTTTGTGATCAAGGTCCCAGAACTTGCCGGAGTAGTCGATGTACTCGGTGTTCGCGAACAACTGCTCGATGATGTCCAGCGCCTCGTGCATGCGCGGCGTGCCTTCGTCCTTGTCGAGTTGGAAGAAGCTGCGATCGCTGACCAGACCTCCGCCACCGAAGCCGTAGATCAGCCGCCCATGAGTCAGGTGGTCGAGGAAGGCCAACCGCTCGGCGACCATGAACGGGTCGTGGTAGGGCAGGTTGATGGTGCCGGTGCCGAGACCGATGCGGTGCGTCAACGCCGAGGCCTTGGCGATGAACAGATCCGGTGCGGGAATGTTCTCGTACGCTCCGGTGTGGTGTTCGCCGACCCACACCTCGTCGAAGCCGAGCCGTTCGGCCAGGACGATCTCCTCCAGTTTGAGGTCGTAGGACAGCGTCCAGTTCGACCATGGAAACGGTTCAGGCATCAAGAACAGACCGAAACGCATTGTGTTCCCCCTTGGACAGATGAAGTGCTGAGAGTGTGCCGAAACGTTGTCGGGGCGCGATGAACGCTAGAACGCGTTCGGATCGTCCTGGACTGCCTGCGGCACGGGATGCTGATAGAGCGCCGACGCGTTGGCCCACGTGATCTTGCGGATGTCCTCGGCCGGCAATTGGCCGATCTCTTCGAAGATGACCTCTTGCGTGCGTGGCCAGGTCGAGTCGCAGTGCGGGTAGTCGGACTCGAGCAAGATGTTCTCGACGCCGATCCGTTCGCGTAGCGCGAAGGACGATTGATCCTCGACAGCGCAGAACGAGAAGTTGCGCTGCAGCACTTCGGACGGGGTCAGATCGCCCTTCCACGTGCCGTACATCGAGTTGTACGACTGCATGTGGTCAAGTCGGTCGAGGAGCCCGACGACCCAGCCGATGCCGCCCTCCGACAGGCAGATCTTGAGGTTCGGGAAGCGGACCGGGATCAACGAGAACAACCAGTCGACGGCGGCGAACATCGCGTAGCCGAAGAACAGCACACCCACCACGTCCGGCGGCGCGTCGTCGGTCGTCGACGGCGACGTTCCCGAGGAACCGATGTGCAGGTTCAACACGGTTCCGGTCTCTTCGCAGGCGAGCATGATCGGATCCCAGTGTCCCGAGTGCAGCGTCGGCAGGCCCAGTGCGTGGGGGCCTTCGGTGAAGGTCACGGCGCGGTATCCGCGCGCGGCGTTCTCGCGGATCATCGCCGCACCGATCTCAGGGTCGAGCAGCCACGGCAACTGGCATGGGATGATGCGGCCAGGGTACGCGCCGGCCCATTCCTCCAAGTGCCAATCGTTCCAGGCCCGCACACACGCCATTGCGAGGTCCTTGTCGGGCGTGCTGTTCTGCAACCGCTGACCAGCGAAGCCCGGCAGGAACGAGGGAAAGTTCAGCGATGCGTAAACGCCGTTGAGGTCCATGTCGGCGACGCGTTCGTGGATGTCCCACGCGCCCCGACGCATTTGGTCGAAGCGGACCGGCTCGAAGCCCCATTCTGACACCGGCCGTCCGACCACGGCATTGAAACCGACGTTCGGCATCGAGACACCGTCGTACACCCACGACTGGCTGCCATCGGCAGCCTCGACGATGCGCGGTGCGCGCTCGGCCATCGCCTTGGGCACCCGCCCTTCGAACGTGTGTGGCGGCTCGACGATGTGATCGTCGACGGAAATGACGGTGTACCGCCTTTCGGCACGCGGCGGCTCCGGTAGGAACGTGACCGAACGGTCGCCGCCCGTCGAGGCCCGGGTGAAATTGAGGTCGGAGGCGAGGTCTTCGAGGCTACGCATGCTGTTTCTCGTCCCCTAGTTCAAGACGTCGGGCTCATCGCGCAACAACTGTCGCACGGACCCCGCGTAGTAGACGGTGGCAGCGCGCTCCAACAGCGACGCCTTCATGCCGGTCATGAACCGTCGACCCATCTGCAGCGGCACCCGGCCGACCGACATGATGTCGAATGCGGTCCGGCAGACACGGTCGATCGACGCCGAGCGATACGTCGCTTCCTCGATCGAGGCACCGGTGACGATCACGCCGTGCGAGCCGAGGATGACGACCGGAGCGTCGCCGATCGTGTCGGCCAGATCCGAGCCGAGGTCAGCCGTATCGATCTCGCCTGTGTACTCGTGGATGAACTTCATGTCGTCCATGAACATCGAGCCGGTCTGGTTCAGCAGCTGTGGCAGCTCGCCGATCGCGGCCATCACGGTCACGTAATACGGATGGTTGTGCACGACGACGCGGGCGTCTGGCCGGCGGCGGTGCAGTTCGGTGTGAATGTGGATCGCTGGCGTGACATCCCACTTTCCGCCGACGACGTTGGCATCTTCGTCGACCAAGCAGACGTCGGAGGCCGAGACTTCTCTCCACCACAGTCCCCACGGGTTGACGAGCATGTTGGTGTCACCGGGACGCTGCCAGGTGATGTGCCCGGCGAGGTTCTCGGCAAAGCCCTCGCGAGCGAGAATGCGGAACGCGCACGCCAACTTCTGTTCGTCGGACATGTCGACGCCGATCGGCGGCGTGATCCGGGGGCCCCAGACAGCCAACCCACCCTTTTTGACGACCATGTCGGCATCGGTTTCAGCGGTCAAT
>JAYTOM010000100.1:0-5180 GCA_043747765.1 Actinomycetota bacterium | reverse complement strand
CCTGCACCGCCTTGGTCACCGTCGCCGGGGCGAGATCCGAACCTTCGGGATCACTGAGCTTGGCGACCCACTCGCGCAAGCTCGTTCGATCATGGCGTGCCAACGGCATCGATCCGAACACTGGAGCGATGTGGTTGTGGAACGCGGCTTTGTCGCGGGCGCGTGTGCTCGGTCGCAGGGTGTTGACTGTCGGCCACCACCGATCGAACCACTCCTGCACCGTGACCTTTCCGAGACGCGGGTCGATGTAGGAGCCGTTGCTGCGATCCACTTCGGTGAGGTGCGCGAACTGCTCAGCATCGCGGCGACGAGCGGACTGCTTGGTCCGCTCGGTACCGTCTGCGGCGCGAACGCGTACGAGGTAGGCCTGTTTGCCGTTCGACAGTTGCTTCACGCGAATCGAAGCCACGACGCGAGGCTAACTATCCCAGGTCCGCGTCAGGTCCGCGCGAGGTGCAACACGAGCCAACACCAGACATGTCCAGAAACACAAAACACCAGCTCAAGCACTACGGGACACCATGGAGCAACATCAGCCAACACCCTTGGCCCGCCCTGATAAGGATGAGGTCCACAGTTCGAGTCTGTGTAGCCCCACTGTAAAGCACCTGTTCAGAGACCCGAAAGGCCCCCGTAAGGGGGCCTTTGTCGTTCCCAGGTCCGCGTCAGGGCTGCGCTCCCAAAGAAATTTCGCCGCGGTCACGGGGCGATCGTGAAGCCGTGGTTCTGCAACCACGCCGGCGCTGTGACCTGCTTGGTGACACCTGGTTGGCGCCAGGCAGTCCTCCGCCGAGGCGTCCGTGAGGCACGGGCGCCGCCTCCTCGGGGTCGGTGCCGTAGTCGAAGAATCGTGAACCCATGTCGTCCGATCGCCAGAGCTGACCTTCGGCAAGGTCGCACGGTCGGCGGCCGACGTGGCGTGGGTTCAGTGACTGGTTCCGAAGAAGCGTTGGCGAATGCGCTCGCGCACGGATCCCTCGGCTTTGTCGTGGGCGGCCAGGCGCAGACCGCGCCGTCGCAGGCGGTCCTCCATCATCTCGGCCAGGTCGTCGAGCCACTCCGGGTGGCTCTGCAGCAACGGCTGGTACTGCTGCGCGCCGATCTCGAAGATGAGCGCTGTGTCGACCGCCCGGACCGTGGCCGTGCGACGCTCACCGGTGAGCAGTGCCATTTCGCCGAAGACGGCGCCACGCCCCATCGTGTCGACAGCGGTGTCAACGCCGTCACGCCGTAGAACGACCTCCACCTCACCGTCGGCGATCACGAACAACGAGTCGCCCTCCTTGTCCTGCAGCACGATGCGCTCGTCCGGCATCGCCAGGAACGGCCGTGCCGTCAGGGATAGCGTGCGGAGATCCTCGACGGTCAGCATCTGCAGGATCGGCACGACCGACAGCAGCGCTTCGAACTCCTCGGTGGACGGCTCGTCGTGTGGTCGCGCTGCGGCCGATGGCGACGAATCGAGGTCGACCTCGTCGCCGTAGCCGTCACCCCGCTGCAGCACCGCGACGCGCGCCGGGTTGTTCATCTGCGCGTCGAGGACGCTGGCCCGCAGTGGCACGCACTCGTCGCCGGTGTGATCCATCAGCCCGTGCTGCTTGGCCCACTCAGCGACGTGGTTCATCGACTCGCGGTACTGGGTCACAGCGGTTGGGTAGAGGCCCTGCTGACCGGCGATGCCGTGCTGTTGCCACAGCACCAGATCGCGCATGCCTGACGGGAGGAACCCCAGTTCGGGGAAGGCCACGGTGGTCTTGCGCAACACGGCCCGCTCCGCATCGCGGAACACACGCTGCCAGGTCTCCTGGGCATTGTGGTGATTCGGTCCGGCGAGTTCGATCGCGTGCTTCAGGTCCTCGTGATGCACGTGCAGGAACGCCAGGGTGGCGCGCTTCTTCTGGATCAGGTTGAACGAGGAGACCGGCCCGGAGCGCGGGACACCCAGACGGGGGAACGCGATCTTGCGCATCTCCCAGATCCTCCGCCAGCCGGCGACGTCGATCCGGGCGCGGATCTCGGCGAACGCCGGGCTGCTTTCGAATGCATGACGTTCAGCCGGCAAGAGCACATCACCGAGATCGTCGCGCACCGCCTCGAAGATGCCGATGCACGTCAGCAGCTCGAGGTAGACACCGACCCGGAGCAGCCATGCCGGGTCCGTGAGGTGACGCTGTTTAGCGACGATGTCGCCGACGAGCGCGCTCGTGTACAGCGCGGCCTTGTCTCCGCCGATCGTCAGCACCGGAAACCAGGGGTGATAGGCGGGCCCTGGATCGTCGACCCGGGCAACCGCCGCCTGCCGAGTGGTGTCGGGCCCGACGATGCGCTCGATGACGCGCGTGTACAACGAACCAAGGTTGCCGATGTCGCACACATCGATGTTGGTGACATCGCCGGCGACGGGGACTCCGTTGTGGGTGATGCGCACGCTGACCGCGGCACGACGGAGGAACGCGTTCTCGAACGAGCACGCCGAGTCGGGGATGTCGGTCTCAGGATGGAACAACACGTGCTGGCGCATGGAGGTCGCCGCGCTACCCAGCGGCACCCGGCGCGCGTCCCATTCAGGCAGCGGGTCGCCGAACGCGACGCCGCCAGGATCGACGAGACGGATGGTGGCATCGGCTTCGAGCCCCTCGGTGCTGCCTCCGATGTCGAAGAGGATGTAGGCGCTGTTCTTCTTCGGCTCGACACCAACGCGAACAGCTGCGCAGTCGCTGGAGCCCAGGCCTGGGTGACCGAACTCATCGGTCGGGCGACGGCCCGGGATGAAGTCGACGATGCGGCACCACGGGTAGTGCCCGAGCGTGGTGATGGCGTCGGCCGTGGCGCGGAGGATCTCGGCCTGTCGCTCGATACTGAGGTCGTGGTCGTCGAGCAGTGCGGACAGGTCGGTCACGAACCGTGCCTCGTGCGTGCCGTCATCGGCCTGATGCATGGGGCGGAGAATAGCGGTCTCCTCGGCTTTGCGCGTTGCCGGTCGGTGAGGGGGGCGGGCGTGATGTACTCTCCTCGCCGTGCAGGTGCACTTTTGTGGGGTCCGTGGCTCTTCTCCGGCTCCAGGTTTTCAGTTCGCTCGCGTCGGGGGAAACACCTCGTGCGTGGCCATCGCCCACGACGGCCGTGCTCCCACGCTCGTGCTCGACGCCGGAACCGGCCTGCGGAACGTCTCCGCGCTGATGGGATCGGTGCCGTTCGAGGGCACGCTCTTGCTCGGCCACCTCCATTGGGACCATGTGATGGGGATCCCGTTCTTCAGCGCCGCGGATCGTGCGGGTTCACGCGTCGAGGTCCTGCTGCCCGAACAGGGCATCGAGCCGGTGGAGTTGCTGGCCCGCCTGATGGCTCCGCCCCTGTTCCCCATCACGCAGAACGATCTCCATGGCGATTGGAGGTTCTCCACGTACGAGGCAGGAACATTCGACGTCGAAGGGTTCAGCGTGACGGCTCGCGACATCCCCCACAAGGGCGGGCGCACGATGGGTCTGCGCGTGACCGACGGCGTGTCCACCGTCGCGTACCTATCCGATCATTCGCCCCACGATCTCGGTCCCGGTGTGGACGGGCTCGGTGCGCTACACCCGGCCGCGGTCGAGTTGGCCCAGGACGCCGATCTGCTCATCCACGACGCCCAGTACACAGCCGCAGAGCTGCCCGCCCGTGCGGATTGGGGCCACGCTGCAGCACCGTACTGCGTGACGCTTGCCCGTCACTGCAACGTCGGCCGAGTCGTGATGTACCACCACGACCCCAACCGCACCGATGACCAGGTGGTGGCACTGCACGCCCAGGTGAGTGTTGGCTGTGACACCGGACCCACGGTCGAGATCGCATCCGAGGGCCTCGTGGTGCAGCTCTAACGAGGGGACAACGTTCTGGCGAGGGCCAGGGCGCGCTGCTCGGCAACTCGACTCTCCTTCTCGGCGAACAATGAGGACGCACTGGTGGCCGCATCGACCGCAGCGTCGAGATCGCCCCGTCCGGCGAGCACGACCGCGAGGTCGAGCAGCGCCACACCGAACAGCTCCAGTGGAAGCGGTGGGACACCCCTTTGATGCGTCATAACTCGCAGCGCGCCCGGCAGCGACGATCGACGCCACCGACCCGACTGTCATGATCGCGCTGGAGCCTGCAGCGATCAGGTGAGGCAACGTAGTAGACACAGAACATGGGCGACGCTTCAGAAACGGCCCACCGACAGTCACGGCACGACAGCCTCACCGGTCGCCCCACGAGCCGATCGGCTCCAGGACCCGGGCGATTCGGCGGGAATTGTCAGAAGCACGTTGGGTGTAGGGTTCATGCGCAACTTTTTGGAAAGGGCCTGATGTTGGCACGCCGAGGTGGGTCGCCGTGAGGGACGCCCTGTCTGACCACCGAGAGGCGTACCTCGCCGGCGATCGCCGACGTGCGCTCCGCGAGGGTCGGGAGCTCCCCGATCGAGCACACGGAGTGGCACTGTTCGCCGACATCTCCGGCTTCACCCCGCTCACCGAGGTGCTGGCCAACGAGTTGGGCGCGCGGCGCGGCTCCGAGGAGCTGACCGCCCAACTCAACCGCGTCTTGACGGAGGTGATCGAAGTGATCATCCGTCACGGCGGCGATGTCATCTCCTTCGCCGGTGACGCGGTAACTTGCTGGCTCGACGGGGACGACGGCCGGCGCGGGGCGGCCTGCGGGTTGGACATCCAGCAGACCATGGCCAGTATCGGCACGATCCGAACGCCCGGTGGGACCGAGGTCGTTCTCGCCATCAAAGTTGCCGTCGCGGTCGGGCCGGTGCGGCGGATGGTCGTCGGCGACCCTGCCATCGAATTGATCGACGTGCTCGCCGGGCGGTTGATGGATGAGATGGCCGACGCCGAACATCTCGCCGAGAAGGGAGATGTGGTGCTGGCCCGATCAGCGCTCGATTCGCTCGGCGATGCGGCGGTTGTCAGCGAGATCCGCTACGGCGCCGACGGCAACGAGGTGGGCGTGCTCGCCGGTCTTCGGGTGGAGGTCGCCGTGGGTGCGCCGATGGCCACCGAGAGCAGGCTCGACGATGCGCTGGTTCGCCCCTGGATCCTCCCGGCGGTGTACGAGCAGCTCGCGGCCGGGCGCGGCGAGCTGCTCGCCGAGCTGCGCGCCGCATATCCGGTGTTCGTGCGTTTCGGCGGGATCGACTACGACGACGACCC
>JAYTOM010000099.1:0-9663 GCA_043747765.1 Actinomycetota bacterium | reverse complement strand
TGGGTGTCGCCGAACACGTCGTGTACCTCGATCGGTTCTTGTCGATCGAGGAGATTGCCGGTGTTCTCGCATCGACGGATGTGTTCTGCACCCCATATCGTAACGAGGACCAGATCGTGTCGGGCGCGCTCACGTTCGCACTTGCCGCCGGCTGCCCCGTCGTGTCAACCCCGTACCGCTACGCCACCGACATGCTCGCCGGCGGCGCGGGGATCATCGTGCCGCTCGACGATGTCGATGCGTTCACGACCGCGTTGAGGACCGTCCTTCGCCCCGGACCTGCTCGCGACTCGGCACTGGCCGCCGCCAATAACCTCTCCGGGTCGCTGTCGTGGCCCTCTGTAGCACGGACGCTCTCGAGGGTGCTCGACGAGGCGTCGCAGGTGCGCGCGCCGCAGATGCAGGCGTCACTCGACGCCGTTGCCGTCGACCCGTTCATCACCGCTGCACCAGCACGCACGCATGTGCGCGCGTTGTGCGATGACTGCGCTGTGCTGCAGCACGCTGCCCTACGGGTGCCGCGATTGGAGGAGGGTTACTGTGTCGACGACGCAGCGCGGCTGCTGCCGCTCGCGGCGCGTTGGGCGCGCGAACCCGAACAGAGTGAGTACTGGAACGTGGTGATCATGCGTCTGCTCGCCTTCCTGCGTGCTGCCGCACTCGGCGGTTGCGGCTCGATGCGCAACTTCATGTCGTGGGGCCGCACCTGGCTCGACGAGCCGCATGACGGCGACCACGTTGGACGCGCGGTCTGGGGACTTGGCGAGTTGATCCGCGAGGACAGTCACGTCGAGGAAGCCGTCGAACTGTTCGGATTGATCGCCCCGCGTGCGGCGACCACGCCCTACTCGCACAATCTGGCATACACCGCGCTCGGGGTGGTGGCTGCTGACAGCCGCGATCCGGCGATGGCCGAGAACCTCGGCGCGATTGACGCGGCGCTGAGCCTATGGCGGCCCGGCCACGATCCGCTGTGGCGCTGGCCCGAGGCGCAGCTCACCTACGACAGCGCGCGACTTCCCGAGGCGATGATGCACGTGGGCGCGCGCACGAACAACGAGCGACTGATTGACGACGGCTTGACCATGTTCCACTGGTTCGACCATTTGTGTACATCGCACGGGCACTACCGCTTCCCCGGCCACCGCGGCTTGCGCCCCGGCGCCGACCTGCGACTTTCGGGGGACGAGCAACCGCTCGAGGCGGCGGCGATGGCCGACGCGGCGATGGCGGCGCATCTGATCACCGGTGACCCGACAGCGATCTTGCTGGTCGAGCGCGCCTGGTCGTGGTTCAACGGCAACAACCGTCTCGGTCGCCACCTCGGCTGCGTCGAGACCGGGGCTGGCCGCGACGCTCTGTGCGAGCTCGATGTCAACCGCAACTGCGGTGCCGAATCCACCATCTCCTATCACCGCTGCGCCGCCAGGTGGGAGGACGCATTGCACCGGCCGCAGTCCCTCAAGTTGAGGTAGGGGAGTATTCCAACATATTTCCGGCGCCGCCCGTCCGTGCATCGCCGACTGAGTTCTCGAGCTGTGAGGTCCGGCCGGAGCGGCCCCGAACGGCTTGTCTGCGCCCTTCGCGTACGATTACCCCGGAAAAAAGTGGTTGAGGTGGGGTGGGAGCCGACTCGCCGAAATCAGGGTGGGCATCAGTCGCGCCGAACATCGGTAGAGGACATCAGTCACGAGGAGTCGCTCCTTCGGGGAGACACCTGCCCCTGCTGCGTTGGACCTGTACCTCTGGGGTGCCTCTTGGGTCAGGTTGCTGACAGTCGGCCGCAGGGAGTTCAGTGGGGTCGAGCATTGGTTGCACGATCTCCGCCGTGCGCGCGAAGCCGAGGAGGTGGCCCTCGCCGGCCACGTTGCGCAGGTCGAGGCCGGGCACCGCTGTCTCCCATCGTCGGGCCTGGTCGAGCGTGACGTGAACAGATCGATCGCAAGCTGGGGATTGCGGCGAGCTTCCCACCCGAGTGTGGTGGGCATCTGTGACAGCGCCCACGGATCGTCGCCGGCGAGCAACCATGCGAACGCCTTGCCAATCTGCTCGGCACCACCAGCTTGATCGAGACCCAGTGGTGCCGGCGTGATCAAGGTAAGCGTCCGCACCCGGTCCGCCAGCAGCGTTGCGCACGCTGCGGCACACGGCCCGCCCATCGACCAACCGACGACGTGAATTGCAGAGATGCCGATCTGGTCGACGAGTTCAGCAACGTCGCTGGCCCAGTCGGCGACGGTGCGACCCGGTTTCGGCCACGACAAACAGATACCAGGGCGATCGACGGTCAGCCCACCTCGATACCGTCGACATCGCGGCTGATCAAGAGGAACTGGTTTGGATGAGCGAGCTTTGCTCGCAGGCGCGGATATCCGGGTCCGGGTGGCAGGATCAAGTCGAGGGCCTTTGGGTCGCTGGTGGCTGTGAGGTTGCACTCGCCAGTGCAGTGGATGGAGATCGTGGAGGCTTTGGCCCGGTCTACTGCATCGGCGAAAGCCGCAACCACGAGGGCAAGGACCTTGACGGGTTGCCCAGTGGCGCCTGCCTGTTGGTCGACCTGGACCTCGTGTAAGGCTAAGCGGCAGTCTCCGTCGGCGTTGTCGAGTTGGTATGTGTACACGGTCCCGGAGTGACCGGCGATTTGTTGTAACTCGACCCAACCCTGCATACACGCGCTGACGTTGCGGGATGTGGCGGTTCGGATGGTGGAGCTGCGGTCGGGCGTGGTTGTGGCGGGGGTGGTCGTGGCGGTCGGTATCGTCGTGGCGCTCGGTGACGTCGCGCCGGTCGGTGACGTCGCGCCGGTCACCGTCTGTGACGCCGTAGCGCCGGCGACCGCTTGTTTCGACGTTGAGGAGCCGCACGCGGACGCGGCGACGATCATCACGATGGCACCGGCGATGAGCCTCGTTCGTGTTGGTGTAGTGGTCATTCCCGGCCTCCAGTGGTTTGCATGTCCTTGAACGCGTTCCGGTGGCGCGATGGTCGCACGGACGCGGTCTCCCACCTGCCGGCGCCAGTGGTTGACAAGCTTCTCGGTGATTGCGACCATTTCTGTGTGTCGCTCAAGTTAGTCGCGCTCGCCGCCGTCGCGCGTCGTTGGTACACGTTTGCTCGATGAAGACCGACGATGAAATGAGGACAGCGGCGTCCACATTTCTGGCCACCGTTCGCAACGAATCGAGCCGCCGCCACCAGGTCGGTTCACGAACCCTTTGCAGCTGATCCTGTTCGAGGCGAACCACACGCAGCGCAAGTCCGGAAGTGGGCTGCGGCGGTGGATTGTTCGTTGTCGGCCGATCTTGACGTAGGCGAAACGTGTGCCGCTGCGGAGCTCTATTGACTCGTCGCCGTTCGAGGCGATGACGCGTTCGCGTGGCGTGCCGCTGTGTGGGGAGTGGAGTAGCGAGGCGTTCTTCTCGAGTCGGCCGGCTCCGCCATCGGAAGACGCGGCGCACAGGTCTCTGGCGTTGCGCCTCCGAGAGTGCTGATCTTCCGGGGACGATCATGGGAGACGGCGTACCGGGACATCCCGACGTCGCGTCGATCGGTCTGCAAGGCGAACCGGACGCTGGCGGAGAGAACTCATTGAACCCGCAACCTCTGCGTCGAGATCGACCGTCGAGATCCAGTGTGGATCCATGCACCTACGACATGCCGCCTCAATCGAGTGTTACCGCAGTGAGCGCGTCTGCTGGGCGCCTGCGGGTTTGTCCGGCCGAAGGGCACGCGTTCGAGACAGTTCCTGATCTACTTGTTCGATGCCGAAATCGGACAGGCAGCGTCGTCGTCGGTCGGTGGTGATCCCGCTGTTCGCCGCTTGGGTCGCGGCGTCGTCTGGGTGTACCTCTCGCCATGACGTGGCAGCAACGACGGGGCTATCGCCCGTGTCCACGGCGACGCGCAACCTTTCGACGAGTACGACCTCGTCGCCGGCGCCGACATCGTTGGCGATGTCGCAGACACCGCACCCGACGAGCCCGGCGCCGGTGCCGACCTCACCGGCGACGTCACAGGCCGTCGACTATGTCGCAACCTCGGTGGGGCTCAACACCACGACGGCGGCAGGGCCGGTATCGACGGTCACTCGGAGTCCGTGCGGGTGGCGTTCCGGACCGCCCGCTCGGTACGACCATGTCATCTGGGTATGGATGGAGAACAAGAACACGTCGGCGGTGTTCGACTCGAAACAGGCGCCGTTCCTCGGAGAGATCGGTTCCGAATGCGGGAGAGCGACGAAGTACGTCGATGGTGGTGTCCACCCGTCGTTGCCGAACTACATAGCGGCGACATCCGGCGGTTCGCAAGGGATCGCCGATGACAACGGTCCATCCAAACACGCGCTGCCCGTCGACAACATATTTCGCCAGGTTCGGGCGGTCGGCAAGACGAGCAGGAGCTACAACGAAGCGATGCCTGCCGCGTGCGCGCTCACGTCGTCGGGCCGATACGCAGTGAAACACAACCCGGCGGCCTACTACGTCGGTGGTGACGATCGTGTTGCGTGCCAGCGAGACGACGTGGGGTTCGATCAGTTCGCCGTCGACTTGGCCGGGAACACGTTGGCGGCTTTTTCCTTTGTCACCCCGAACCTGTGCAGCGACATGCACGATTGTTCGGTCGCTACGGGCGACGCGTGGCTCCGTACGTTCGTCTCCACCATCATCGACGACGCGAGCTATCGCACGGGTACGACCGTGGTGTTCATCGTCTTCGACGAGAGCGAAGGCGCCGGTACGATGCCGTTCTTCGCTGTAGGACCGTCGGTAACCCCCGGCACGGAGGTGACAGCGACGTTGAACCACGGCTCGCTGTTGGCATTCACGGAGGACGCGTTGGGGATCAGTGCACATCTCGGCGCCGCGGCCTCGGCCCCGAGCCTTGCGGCAGCATTCGGGCTGTAAGTTGGTAACGCTTCACGCGAGACCGGTCTGTCGGCACACCAGTGCACAGCGACGATTCGGTGCGCCGGGCGCGGCTCAAGCGTCGTCGCAAGCCGTTGCCGTGGGATGGCGTAGGCATCACGAGCGACGGCTGACGACGCCCGGAAGCACGTTCACAGTTCGGGGAGTCGCTGCTGTCGTCCGATCAGCGGAGCGAGCGGATCGCCTGCCGTGTCGATGCGCTTCAACGCAGAGTGGATGGTCCATCGGTCCGGACGGAGTTCGATGTCGTCGAGTTCATCCCAGGCGATGGGCACGGAAACGGTTGCACTTGAGGTCGGGCGCACGCTGAAGGGCGCAACGAGTGTCTTGTTGACGGCGTTCTGGGTGTAGTCCAGCCGCGCCAACCCACGCCGCTTCCCGACCTCCCATTCCCAGCTGACCAGCTCGGGCACACTTGCGCCGACGAGGCGAGAAAGACGTTCGACCCACGCTGCGGTCTCGCCGAACGAATACCCGTCGGCAACGGGAATCCAGATTTGGATTCCTCGTTTGCCGGTCACCTTCGGCATCGCATCGACGCGGAGGTGTTCGAGCGCAGTACGGTGAAGACGGGCCAGCAGCATCAGATCATCCGGGGATGTCCGTTCGCCGGGATCGAGATCGATCATCGCCCACGTCGGTTGCTGGGGATTCGCTGCGGTCGATGTCCACGGATGCAGTTCGAGGGCCCCGAAGTTCGCCGCCCAGCACAGCGCAGCAGGGGAGTCGATGACGACGTACGTCTGCGTCTCCCCAGCAGCCGCCTCTGGATAGTCCCAACGCTGGATGAAGTCCGGCGCGTGAGCCGGCACTGCCTTGTGCCAGAAGCCTTTGCCAGCGATTCCGTCCGGAAATCTGTGCATGTTGACTGGTCGCCCGTCGAGATACGGGAGCATCGCTGGGGCGGCGCAGGCGTAGTACCGGATGATGTCTCGCTTGGTGATCGCTGCACGGCCGTCGGCCGCCGGGAACAGGCCCTTGGTCAGGTTTGTGAGTTTGAGCGTGTGCTCGCCGATCTGCCAGGCGTCGGACACGCGAATGTCGTCGAGCGCCTGCAGTTCGTCGGCGGTTACCGCCGGCCACGATTTCCGCTGACTCCACGATGCTGCCGGAGCTTCCCTCACCTCATCGTTCGTCCTACCCGATTTGACCGACCGGGGATGATCTTCCGGATCCCATCCGGGGATGGCGAACTCGTCGTGTTTGTGTATGAGGAGCCACTCTTCGCTGGCGTCACGACGGACCAATGCGAAGCGGCCGGCCAGCTTTTCACCCTCGACGTCGAAGTGCAGTTCGCCATCTTCGACCGCTTGCACGGGATCCTCGCCGTGAGCGGCAGTCCACGTTCCCCAGTCCCATACGATGACGTCGCCGCCTCCGTACTCGCCTTTCGGAATTGCGCCCTCGAAGTCGAAGTAGCCGAGCGGATGGTCTTCGACATGTACTGCCATCCGCTTCACAGCAGGATCCAGCGTCGGCCCTTTCGGCACTGCCCAACTGATGAGAACGCCACCGCCCTCGAGCCGCAGGTCATAGTGTAGGTGGCTGGCTCGATGGCGCTGGACCACGAATCGGTTCCCAGCGGGTTGCGGTGCCTCCGTGCCAGACGGCTCAGCGGTGACGGTGAAGTCGCGCTTTGCCCGGTACCGGTCCAGTCGATCTGTGGAGTGCGGCATTTGCATTTGGTACCCTTCACAGAAGTTTGACAGACGCGCCAATCAGCGGCCGGACTGCATGCCGGCCGACGGTGAGGGTGTGCGGCGAATCGACGTTCTGACCGGCCAACGTCTGGCCGGCGAACGATGTTCGATCGTGACCAAGATGTTCGTATCAACGAGGGTCGGGCGGGGTAAACGCCGTCATGGCTTTGGTTATCGGCATTCTCACAATCGTCGTCGTAGTCGCGCTGGTCGTCTGGTT
Source organism: Actinomycetota bacterium (assembly GCA_043747765.1). Classification (GTDB taxonomy): domain Bacteria; phylum Actinomycetota; class Acidimicrobiia; order Acidimicrobiales; family Ilumatobacteraceae; genus WLMZ01. The sequence continues at coordinate 2,818 of JAYTOM010000099.1, read as the reverse complement.
CGCTTCGACTCGCAAACATCCCGAGAACGGCGCAAGTCATCCGACCGATGAAACCGCTCGGCTCGACCGGCTCCGAGGCGATGCGGACGACCGCCCCGCTGGTCCTGGGGCCGAAGCCATGGGTGTCACCGACGACGGTCAGATCACAGCGGCCCCAGCCGCCGAGAACCTGCCAACGACGACCGCCCGCTCCACCGAGAACTTCTGAACATCACGATGCCTGAACAACGCTTCCTCGAACCTGGTCCTGCAGACGGTTCCATCACTCATGCGACGACCAGACTGCTCAGTACGTTCCTTGTCCGGTTGATACCGGCACGAGTGGCTACGCAGTGTTGTTCGACGTCGACGGCACGCTCGTAGACAGCAACTACTTCCACACGGTCGCCTGGTTTCGCGCCTTCCAACGAGCCGGTCGTTTCGTCGAGATAACAGCGATCCACCGAAGCATCGGAATGGGCTCGGATCAGATGATCGAGCACCTCGCCAGCGGCGTCGATCCCGGTGTCAACGACTGGCACCAAGAGGAGTTCGGCGGCCTCCGCGCCGAGGTCCGCCCGACGTGCGGCGCCCGCGAGCTCGTGAGCGCCGTTGCGATTGCACGGGCAACCGCCCTGTACGCAACCTCGGGCAAGCCCAACGTATCGAACACATGCCTTCGATACGAACGAACCGCTGAGCTGAGCGGGGGTAGGCCGGGGGGCATCCCCGAAATGCGGGTGCGACCGACACGTGTCAGGCTGGCGGGTCTGCATCGACGTTCTGTGCCGATTGTGCTTCTCGCCAGTGAGGTGGTTGGTGGCGAGCTGGGGATCGCTTGATGTGGTGAATGCTTCGTCGGCCGCAGTGTCGTGCAAAGCGGTCAGGTCGTCGAGGTGTGCGTGGCATTTGCCGATGAAGCGCCCGCCTCGGCGACGTCGAGTCGTCGATCGAACGGCGCAATGCGCCGCAGCGTTTCCCAAAGACGCAATTGGGCTTGGACCGCTGATGACAGGGCTTCGAGTTCGATGACCCGGCTCAACGCTGAGCACGTGGTGAGGCGGCCGTTGAGTTTCAGTGCGCTGACTTTGGAGCCGACCGGGGTGGCTGCTTCGCGGACGAGGCTTCTTTGGATGTCGAGGCGCTCGGCGACTTGGCGCAGCGTGGCCTGGGCATCGGTGCGCGTTACGACGAGTTCTTAGAGTTTCGGAGCGAGTGATGTCGTCTTGTTCGAGTCATGGCAGCGTCGTGCGAGGTCGAGCCCACCGCTGTACGCGCCGTCGTGGTCTCTCATATAGATGCGGAGGAAATCGAATGATTCACCGGTCAGTTCGGTCGGGGTTGTTTGCTGAGCGTTGGCTATGAGTGTCCTCCTGATAAGAGCGCCATACGGTGTCGACGAGCAGAACGACGCGAAAATCGGCGTTTGAAGGCGCCGGAAAAACGTTGCATACCCGCTTGTCGGAAATCGAAACAATCCATTTCCGCCGGTTCGACGTTGCGTCCGTTGTCAGGGGCTACGCCGAATAACCTCGGTCCATTGACGGAATTGACGTGGAGGCACGCGGGCGCCGTAGTCAACCAACGGGTCCCTCCGATCTCTGACCATGGGGGTTACGGCGGAGGTCGGTGCGTTTCACGAACTCAATCGAAACGATTGGCAAGGGTGTGGATGTCGCGGGTGTTGCCGCGATCGTGGTTGGCGTGGTCGCGGCGACGGTGCTGTGCCTTCGTCACCAGATGGACGCGGCCAGTCGCTATCGGGTCTTTCGTCAACGCGTGGGCAGGGCGATTCTGCTCGGGCTTGAGCTGTTGGTTGCGGCCGACATCATTCGAACGGTTGCCGTCACGCCAACCCTGAAAAGTGTCGGCGTCCTCGCGGTCATTGTAGCCATCCGGACGATTCTCAGCTTCAGCCTTCAGGTCGAACTCGAGGGTCGCTGGCCGTGGAGCCCGAAGCCGGCGACGACGGTGGGGACGGCCGTCGACGGCGGACCCTGAGAAAGTGATCTGGGTCAGGACCGTTGAAGCTCGGAGTTTCAGCCACCACGGACGTCGCACGGGCCATAGGACGGAGGCTGATGAAGCAACACGCTACGAACGTGGAAAGGGCAAGGAAGGTCCACGACATGAAACCGCCGATTCCCATTGCCAAGCTCCCCCCTGTTCCCGGAGTTCGGGAAGGGATTGTTCAATGGGTAGATCATCGAAGTTTGATGTCGTGTTCTGCGCAGTATCGACTGAGTTGTTCAGCGACGAGGGGATAGACGGTGTGCGGGAGGCCGGGGGAAGGTGATGCTCGACCTGATGGCCGAGTCCACCCATCAACCAGTGCAGGGCCTTCCGGCCGATGACGGTGCGGGCGCGTACATCGACGCTGGTACGCAATTGGTGCCAGACGAAATCCGACCCTCGACGCGGCTCGCTGTCGAGCGGGAAGTCGGCGATGTCGGTGCAATGCGCAAGTTGAAACATCGTTGCGAGGAGTAGCCCGACGGCCCATGAGATCGCCAGGTAGCAACTGAGCACGATTCACCAGCGATGGAAGATGAAAGGGATCGCGAGCGCCCAGCTGACGTGCAGTACTTTGCTCGCGAACAGCGCGGCGACGTCGCCGCGTCGGGATCGGCGGGGAAATGGGTGCTCGCCGATTCCGGCGTGTTTGAGTTCGACGAAGTCGGAGATCAGCAGCCACTGCAGCGTGAGAAACCCATAGAGCACCCACATGTAGAGCTGCTGATAGCGGTGTCATGGCCTCCATTGCTGCGAAGGGCTGAGGCGGGCGAACGGTGCCTGATCGATGTCGATCGACGCCCGAGCTGAAGGATGCATGGTTGGC
>JAYTOM010000098.1:0-4075 GCA_043747765.1 Actinomycetota bacterium | reverse complement strand
GTCGTCTGTGTCCGGGCCGGCGAGCTGCTCGGTGAATAGCTCGTACTGTCCCGCCCGCATCACGCTGAGAGCATTCGCTTCCACCGCCTCCCGGAAGATCTTGGCCTTATCGGCCGAAAGTCCTTTGTGGTCGATGAGCACTCGCTCGATTTCGGCGAGCAGGTGGTCTGACACGCAGAGTTCGAACAGCCCGTCATCGACGCTCGACAGGATGAGGTCCGCGAGCCTGACGGGGTAGAAGACGTTGGTGTCGACGAACACGAGCGGGACGTGAGTGTCCAGCCCGGCACTCAATAGTCGAGCCCGCCCTCGAGCAGCGCGGTGATGGCTTTGTCGGCGTTGCTGCGACGCCGTGACCGCTCGGTCACAAGGGCTTCGACGTCGGCGACGCTGATCGTTCTGTGAGTCGATTCGGGCTTGCGGGTGTACGGCAGGCGCCCGTCCGCGAGGAGCCGGTCGACGTACTGACGCGACACTCCGAGCAGTCGTGCTGCTTCTGCTGGTGACACCTCGTCCTCGGCGGTGACGTACACCGGGTGGCGTCCAGCAGCGATGTCGCGGACCAGCCGGACAGCGAGGGCGGTCACGAGGTCGCTCAGCGCGGGTTGGGTGGCAAGTGCGTCCAGAACCTGCGCCTGCGTCGCGGGTGTCGCAGATGCGATGAGAAGCGCGACAGCTTCGGCTCCGGTGCGGACCTCGTCTGTCATTTCTTCGAAGAACACAGCGTTGCTCACATCACGCAACCTACACGCGAGTGCCACATGTGCAACCAAACCCTGCTACATCGCCAACCGGCGCGAAGTCGGTGTCGAGGCTGCGTGCAAACGTCACAGCACTGGCCAATGTTGCAGCCAATGAGCGCCGGATGCGTGTCGGATGCGGAGACGTGTCGTCATCCGCCCTTTTGCCGCCCTCGACAGGACGAGTTGGAGTCAAATGCTCGTGACCTGCGGGTTCTCGGAACTCGATCGTGCGTTGGGGGGTGAGTCACCCCCGGCCACTTTGACTACATTTCCCCTGGTCACAGGCTTGCAGGGTGTCCTGGGGGCTTTTCCCGCCCTCGTGGTGAATTACGTAACCCCTGGTCAGAGGGCATTTTCAGACGAAGTGGAGCTGGGGGAATCGAACCCCCGGTCTCAGATCGGCGTCGTTGCTGATCAGAAGCTATGTGGCCAGGTCAGCGGTGGTTTTCGAGTGACCGTGAGTGACCGGTGATGACCGCGGGAATGACCGGTGTTTGACGCCCTTTCGCCGCTCCATCCGCCCTTTTCCCGCCCTCTACGAGCGGTCTGAATGTGTTGGTTTGGAGGTATTGCCTTGTAGTTGTCGTACCTTGCGCCCCAACGACGGATTCGTCAAGGAGATGGTCCTGGCTGGTGCTGATGGACCGTACCCCCGGCCACGTCGTGGTCCGGCATGGGTGGTCGACTGTCCGGCGAATTGGGCGTTGGTACACTCTGGGGATGGCGACACGGCAGCGGCTTGATGAGAATCTCGCAAGGGTTGTCGAACGTGGTCGTGCCCGTGCCGCGAAGTCTGGCGAATTGACTCCCCGGCGTGTCGGTCCGATCGAGTCCGTGTTCTCCGATCAGGCACGCCAGATCGTCGCCGACTGGCAGAGCGAGGGCGGCTACAAGCAGGCTCTCGTCGCCATCGCAGACGTCGATCCTGACCTCGCTATTCAGTAACGCACCGACTTGATCGTCATCGACGACCAGCTGTTGCTCGCCGTCCTGAGCGACACATGCTCGGCGGACATCACAACGGACATCACGAACGGCGAGGTCTTCACAACCGGGTCGTGGTACTACCGGCTCGGCCGAGCGATCACCGCCGGCACCGGCACCGGGTCGCTCTCCGGTCGATTCCAAGCGCTCGAAGACTCGGAACGTCAGCGCGTGAGGGCCTCGCTCGAAGATCTGCCGGACGAGATCGGGCTGCTCAGCCTTCGCGTCGTCGTGCCCGTCATGCAAGCCCTCACGGTGACTCGGCCGTTGAACTTTTTGAACGCAGAGGCACTCGGTGCCGCGCTTCTCCTCGACGCCTCGCTCGTGGTCACCGTCGACGCACCGCTTCTGCGCTCCGGCGCCGCCGATCTGTCGGTCGGCTACCGCCTCGTCGATTGATCGGGTTCGGGCGCCATCACATCCGTAGGGGAGTGTCGATCGTGGGACTCTCCACGCGGAGCGAGTTCCCGCGCTTGGCCAACTGGTACGCGTTGAGTGAGTCGGTGACTTGGTCGGGTTGCAGCATGGGGAGGCTGAGCAACTCGTCGGCTGGTGTGGTCGCGAGGGCTGTGTTCTGTTCGGTGGTGAGTGCGCCGAGGCGGTGTCCGGATTGTGATGCGATGACGATGCCGGAGCCGCCGCGGGCGATGAGGTTGCCGAACTCGTCGAGAACCATGGAGGTCGACGGCGAGGATCGTCGCGGGTGATGCCTGGCTGGGCGAGACGCCGGCGGCGTGGATGAGTCCGGTGATGTCCCCGAATGCTGTGGCGGTATCGACGAGTGCCTGGATGGATTCTCGTGATGAGACGTCGACGGGGAGGGCGACGCCGACCACGAAGCTGGCGCCAAGCCTGCACAGCCACAACACGGGGGAGGCGATCTCGTCGGCGCGCGTCCGAGCCGGCCGCGCTGCTCATGCCGAATCATCGCGCGTCGTGAGCTGTCAGTGGTCGGGAAGATCTGACGAAGGTGTGGGGGTCCTGACGGAGAGGCCGTCGAGGCAGATGTCGACGTGGCGATGCGCGAGTGCTCGCTCTTCGGTGGGGGGTAGGCCGACGGCGAGGGGTCGGCATGCGCGGATGATGGCGAAGGCGACGTCCTTCGCGGTGGTGTCGGGTCTCATCAGTCCGGCGTGGTGGGCGTTGTCGACGATGGTGTTGAGCAGCGCGCCGGCTCGTGCTCGTTGCTCGGGCCAGTCCGCGTTGTCGAGGAGGGGGTGGATGAGGTTGAGCACCCCGAGGCCGTGGTCGATCGCGAGGTGCATGTACCGCCGTAGCGCTTCGGCCGGATCGGCGGCGTCGGCGAGCGCGCTTTCGCCGGCTGTGATGGTGTGGTCCAACACGTGGAGGGCGACGGCGTGCAGGAGTGATTGTTGGTCGGGGAAGTGTCGGTAGAGGGTGCCGATTCCCACTCCTGCCCGGTTGGCGATTGCGTCGCGTGCAGGTTCACCGCCCACGTCGAGGATCAACTCCACCGCGGCATCAAGAAGCCGCTCTCGGTTTCGTCGTGCGTCGGCGCGCATCAGGTGCTTCCTCTCATCTGTTCTCGTTCGCATGTCGGGGCTTGAGAGTTCATCTCGCGTCCTGAACGATCGCAGTCTAAGGTTGCCATCAAGTCTAATCGGAGTATGACCCTCCGCTTACCGTGCGAATTGGTTGCGCGGAGAAGCGAGGCAACGATGGCTTCAGGGCGGCTCGAGCGCTCCAACAACACTGCTGCTGTCGGTCGTGACCACGACGTCGTGGTCGTGGGTAGCGGCCCAACCGGTTTGATGTTGGCTGCAGAATTGTCGATCGCGGGCGTCGACGTCGTGCGCGTCGAGCGGCGCTCCGACCAGCATGTGGACGGTTCCCGAGCCGGAGGTCTGCTGTCCCGATCTCTGGAGGTTCTTGACCAACGTGGTGTGTCGACCGATTCCTCGACGCCGGTGCCACTTACCCGGCGCACGGCTTCGCTGGCATCCGCATGGACATCAGTGATCTGCCGACCCGTCACAACTACGTCCTTGGGTTGCGGCAGAGCGAGTTTGAGCCGATCCTGGCCGATTGGGTCGTTGGTGATCTCGGTGTCCCGGTGATGCGTGGCCGTGAGGTGGTTGGTTTCGTCCAGGACGACGACGGCGTCGAGGTTGAACTGGGCGACGGCGAAGACCTGCGCGCGCAGTATCTGGTCGGCTGCGACGGTGGCCGAAGTGTGATCCGCACGGTCGCCGGGATCCCGTTCACAGGATCGGAACCGACCAGGAGCTGGATCATCGCCGAGGTTGACACCACGACCGAACCCGAGGTGGGGATCTTCTACGACGGGCTCGGCATGCACGGCGCGAATCGCATCGGAAGGGACGGGC
>JAYTOM010000097.1:0-10116 GCA_043747765.1 Actinomycetota bacterium | reverse complement strand
CTTCGGGCAGTGAAACGGCGGGATGGATGATCAGGCTGCGCGATGCGTCTGAGGCGGCTTTCGGATCCAGCTCGGCCCACAACGGAAGGCGGTTGCCGGTGTCGGTGTCGACCAGCACGACTGTTGCGTCAGAGCTCGAGGACGCTTGCAGATCGGTCCACGAGGGCAGCTTCGAGGTTGTCGCGTCGATGCCGGGCACGTACGCCAGGAGCGTGCTGTCCGGACTGAATCCGTCGTTCCGGTTCCATTCCGTCAACTCCACCGGCGCGCCCTTGGTGTTGGAGCCGGCTGATCCCGGCGCCATGTTCACGCGCAAACCCGTGTCGGTTGCCGTGTCGGTGACCGTGTATGCGTTGCTCGGAAATGGCAAGAGGCATGCACCGCTGTCGATCGGATCGCACCCCGGCTTGTTCGCGTCGATCGCGTCCTTCAGCTGCTTCCCGGTCTGCGTGTCGGCAGGGGTCAGGGGCGCCAGGACACTGGGAGCGTCCGTGGCGCCGGTTGTCGCGCCTGTCGTGGTGCCGGTCGTGTCCTTCGGACCCGTCGTCGGGGCGGGCGCAGATGTGGTTGCGGCCGTCACACCCACCGTTGCGGACGTGTTCGCTGCTGTGGTCGCCGGGCTCGTCGACGACGTGGCCGCCGTGACGATGGTGCTTGTCGGTGTCGACGCGTTGCTGCTCTTGCTGCTGTCGCTGGAGCATGACGCAGCGACCAGCGACGCTGCAAGTGCGCCCGCCAGCAGTCGTCGACCAACCTGGATTCCCGTCATCGATGACCCCCCGAGTAGCCGACGCGGCCTTCACTCTGGCACACGCTCTGGTCGAGCGGCGACACGTCGTGGATCACCGAAACTTCTCCCTTTCGATATGTTGCATCGCCAGGTTACTCACTGGTAACTTAGGCCGCATGGCTGATTTCTCACTCACCCTCAATGAAGACCAACTGCAGATCCAGTCCTGGGTCCACGAGTTCGCGGCCGAGGTTATTCGTCCCGCTGCGCACGAGTGGGACGAGCGTGAAGAGTTCCCGTGGCCGGTTGTTCAGGAGGCCGCCAAGAACGGTCTGTACGGCATCGACTTCTTGATGAACGCGATTGCGGACAAGAGCGGCCTGACGCTGCCCGTTGCGGTCGAGGAGATCTTCTGGGGAGATGCCGGTATCGGGATGGCGATCATGGGGTCGGCGCTTGCGGCCGCCGGAATTTCTGGGAACGGTACGCCAGAGCAAGTGATGGAGTGGGTGCCGCAGTGCTACGGCACGCCGGACGACGTCAAGCTCGGCGCGTTCTGCGTCAGCGAGCCCGACGCCGGCAGCGACGTCTCGTCGTTGCGCACCAAGGCGGTCTATGACCAGGCCAAAGACGAGTGGGTGCTGAACGGCACCAAGGCATGGATCACCAACGGTGGCATCGCCGACGTGCACGTCGTCGTGGCCGCTGTCGATCCCGAATTGAAGGGTCGTGGACAGGCCAGCTTCGTCGTCCCGCCGGGGACCAAAGGCCTCAGCCAGGGTCAGAAGTACAAAAAGCACGGCATCCGCGCTTCGCACACGGCCGAGGTCGTGCTCGACGACGTTCGCCTGCCCGGCAACCTGCTGCTCGGTGGCAAAGAGAAACTGGACGCCAAGCTGGCTCGGGCCCGCGAACGCGGACACAGCGGCGGACAGCCGGCAATGGCGACGTTCGAAGCCACCCGCCCGACGGTCGGCGCCCAGGCGCTCGGTGTCGCCCGTGCGGCATACGAGTACGCGCTCGACTACGCCAAGGAGCGCCATGCGTTCGGAAGGCCGATCATCATGAATCAGGCAATCGCGTTCAAACTGGCGAACATGGCCGTCGAAATCGACGCCTCTCGTCTTCTGATCTGGCGCGCCGCGTGGCTGGCACGCAACGGTGGTTTCAAGAACGGCGAGGGCTCGATGAGCAAGTACAAGGCCAGCGAGACGGCTGTTCGTGTCACCGAGGATGCCATCCAGATCCTCGGCGGCTACGGCTACACCCGCGAGTATCCCGTCGAGCGCTGGCACCGTGACGCCAAGATCCACACGATCTTCGAAGGCACCAGTGAGATCCAGCAACTCGTCATCGCTCGGGCCATATCAGGCCTGCGTATTGAGTAGATTTGCCAAATCGGCGCTCCGCAGAATTTGAGGCGCAGACCCGCATCCCTAGAAGTCATCCCTATGATCTGGAATAGAACTAGGTGGTAGGTTTTCTGCGTCGCGATACTGCGCGGAAAAGCGACCGGGTGTGTGGGAGGTACGGGTCTCCACGGGCGCCGATGTTGGCGGGAATCCAACGCAGCTGTCGCGCACGGTGCGCGGTGGGCAGCGTGACGCGCTTCGAGTGGCGGCCGAGCTCGAGGTCGGCCCCGGACGTTCGTCGCCCGCCAGCCGCAACGTCAGCGATGTGCTCGACGCGTGGGTCGAGCAGAACTTCGACACGTGGGTCGCGTCATCGGCGCGCGACCAGCAAAGCCGCGTGAGGTCGGTCAAGAAGGATCAGATCTCGCGCATACCCCTCGCCCGGCTCAGCGTCGCCGATGTCGAGCGCTGGCATACGCGCATGCGCAAGTTCGGCTACAAGGACGCGGGCATTCGCAATCTCCACGGCGTGCTCCGCGCCGCGTTGGCGCAAGCCGAGCGTCGGGGCTGGGTCACCAACAATGTCGCCGCGATGGCGCGTCTGCGATCGAGCAAGGTCAAGCAACGCTCAGTGATGACCGTCGGCGATGTGCGGGCGGTGATGGCCGCGTTGCGTTGGACTGATGAGGTCGACGGACAGCTGACGATCGACTCGTCGATCGAGGTCGTCGCACGCGGCGAAAGCGCGCCGCGCCTGCGTGACGCAGCGACGAAGACGGCGAACGAGCGGACGGTCACGCTCGACGCGGAGACGGTCGAGGTCAACGCCGCGCTTCGCAGCGAGCGCGCGCCGTACGGTCCGTGGATGTTCGCCCTCGGACCAGAGATGGTCACGCCCGACCGCATCGGTTGGTGGTGGCGACGAGCGCGCAAGATCTCTGGCATCGATCCGAAGTGGCGCCTCCACAACATGCGCCACTGGTCGGCCACCGTCGCCATTGGACAGGGCCACGACGTCCGAACCGTCGCGGGCCGCCTTGGCCATGCCAACCCCGCAATGACGTTGCGCATCTACGCTCACGCATTCGCCGCCGCCGATCAAGCCCTCGCCGCCGGCCTCGGTGACTTCCTCCGGGGGAAGAAGGAGTGAAGCATCCATCGGATGGATGAAAAAGAGCCTCCGCAGAACGCGATGCTTCACAGCCCATCTGGCCCTGCACCGCTCCGTATGCCATGGTTTCCTCCCCCGGACGTTCCAGGCCGCGCATAGTCGTCGTGGCAGTGGAGGTATGGGTAGAAGTCGACACTTTCAGACACGAGGACCCCTCGTGTCAGGAGGCGTTGAATTGTGGGCTGCGCGAGCGTGAGCAATGGACACGGGCTTGGTGCGCATTGGCTTTAGGCATGGATTGCCTCGCTGAGCTTGCGGATGGTCAGTCCGTGGGTCACGACTCCGTCGCGGTGGATGTCGCGCCACAGCTGCTTGTTGCTGCGTAGACGTGATTGTGCCTCGCTGGGCAGCACATGCTGATACGCAGTAATGGTGAGGGCGGGTTGGGGTGTCCGAGCGTTTGCGCAGCAAATCACAGGCACGCCGGCTTTCAAAGGAATCGAGGCGTGTGTGTCGCGGAGGCCGTGAAGACGGATCGTCCGAAACTCGCTCGCGCTTTCGTCGACGAGTCCCGGACTGGGTGGTTGCGGTTGTGTCGTTTGAGGTTGCTACTGGGTGCATGACTGTGACTCGCGTCGAGGTGTTCGATCTGGAAGAGCAGGACCGTGCCGTTGTCGCGTCGCTCGACTCTGAGACGTCGTCGGTGAGCGTCCGGGTGGGCGACGAGACGGTGGTGCTCCCTGAGAACGCGAACCGGGCAGTGCGGTCGTTGCTTCGCGATCTCGCTACAGGTGTGCCCGTGCACGTCATACCCGCCGATGCGGAACTGACCACGCAGCAGGCCGCCGATCTGCTCGGGCTGTCTCGGACCTACATCGTTCGGCTGATCGACCAAGGTTCGCTGCCGGCGCACATGGCCGGCACACATCGTCGACTCTCGGCGAGCGAGGTCCTGGCCTACCGCGAGCGTCGGGCGTCCAAGCTTGCCGCGCTGGGGCAGTTGACGGAGGCCGACGAGGAACTCGCGCTGAGCTGCTGACCGTGGCCCCGGTCTACGTCCTGGATGCCTGCGTCCTCATCCAGTTGTCCTGCGCGATCTGGTGCTCACGCTCGGCGCTCTCGACGCGTTGGAGTTGCGTTACAACGTTCGCGACTTCGACAGCGAGTTACTTCGGCAGCGTGGCATTGCCATCGTCACGCCACCGTAACTTGTCCGACAGCTGGTCGACGACGAGCCCAGCGTGGTGGCCCTGACAATACGAGCGGTGCCGTCGTGCAAGCAGCGGCCGCCGATGTCGCCTGCGGAAGTCGTGGCGGCGATCGTCCGCCAGCGAGGCTTTGGAGCACTCGAAGAATCGCTGCACGTTCTGGTCGATTGACGCCCCCGTCCAGTTGACGATGCATGACCCTACGAACCACTGCGGCCGCGTGTTTCGACTCGCCCTCACCCAAATCGAGTTGGGACGAGCTTCGCAGCGATACGCCCCTCTCGTGCCTCTCCCGATTGGTCGGTGATGCCACAGGCGGCAGACATCGTTTCGGGGCCAGAAATGCGCAGACCCGGTTCCCCAACCAAAGGGTTGGCAACCGGGCCCACTTCCTCGAGCGCTTGCGAGAGGCGGTTCCGGACATCGGTGACCTCGAACGAGTCGACATCGCCAAGCCGGGCACGGATCGCTATCCCTTGTACGCGGGACGAACCTTGCGAAGGCGACTGTAGGACAATCACTTCGACTTTCGATCTCCTTTCTCATGGAGCCAGCCGCCCGCAGATCCGAACATCATCCCGGAAGTATCAGCGTGCCCGCAAATCCGGGCATCTATGCTAGCATGTCGACATGTCCGCAAATCCGAACAGTGAGGTTGTGATCAGCGGCGCAGCTCAGGTCGGTGGGGCGCTCCGACGGTTTCGCGAGATGCGCGGCGTGGACCAGGCGGCGCTCGCGGACCTTGCTGACGTCCACCGCACCTACGTGTCGAAGTTCGAGAGCAACACCCCACGGGACACCATCGGGCGATTACTGCGCATGTTGGACGCTCTCGACCTCGAACTCGTCATCCGCCCGCGACGCCAGCCGTGAGTTCCGACCTCTTGATCTGGCGCGACGCATCGGTCCATGGCGTCGTCGCGCAACGTCGAGGCAGGCTCGGCCTCACCTACGAAGCCGGAGCCCGTCCAATCTCGGTGTCGATGCCGGTCCGTGCCAGGCCGTACGACGACCGCCACGCTCGTACCTGGCTCCGAGGGCTGTTGCCCGAGGAATCAACCCGGGCGATGATCGCGTACGACCTCGGGCTCAACGCCGCCGACGACTTCGGTCTCCTCACCATCCTCGGCAAGGATTGCGCCGGCGCACTCTCGTTCCGACCCGAGGGGGCACAACACGACGAGGAGCAGGTCGGCCCAACCCTTTCCGAGGAGCAGATCGCGACGCTGCTCCGCTCGCTGCCGACTTCACCGCTGGGAGTCGAGGCAGGATTCCGTGTTTCGCTGCCGGGCAACCAGAGCAAGCTCCTCCTGACACGGGTCGGTGGCGGTTGGCATCGGCCCGACGGCGCCCCGTCGACCCACATCCTGAAACCGGCAGTGCGCGACCTCGACGACAACACGGTCGACAACGAGGCGTACTGCCAACACCTCGCCGCCGCGGCCGGACTGCCAGCGGCCACCACAACCGTCGAGCAGTTCTCCGGCGTACGCGTGCTCGTCTCCACACGATTCGACCGAGTGAACGACGGTCCGCTGACCAAGCGAGTGCACCAAGAAGACGGCTGCCAAGCAACGATCGTCGACCCGGTTCGCAAGTACCAGACGGCCGACAGCGGGCCGACACTTCGCACGATGGCTGCAGCGCTGTCGGGCAACGGTGGACAGCTACCGCCACTCTTGCGACTCGTCACGTTCACCGTCGTGATCGGCAACGCCGACATGCACGGCAAGAACGTCTCGTTGACATTCAACGACGACGACAGCGTCCGACTCGCCCCCGTCTACGACGCCATGTCCACCCGGCTCTACGAAACGACGTCCGACGGACGACTCGTCGACCAGACGCTCGGCATGCACGTCGCCGGCCAAACCCACATCGACGCTGTCAGCGTCGATCACCTCGTCGAAGAAGGACGGACATGGGGGCTGACCGAGCGACTCGCCAAGGCAACCGTCACAGAGACAGCCGAAGCCATCCGCTCCGCCCTCGATCATGTTGAGGCACCGATCGAAAACCTCCGCACCCTGGTGTCCGGCCGGCTGGACCGGTTGGCTCCAAATCCGCCACCGAGGTCGAGCAGCGCAGTGTGAACTTCGTCATACGGGCTGTCCACGAATTGTCCGCTGATGTCCTCTGGTATCGAAGAATCAGGGTTCCCCCGGTCAGCTCGTAGAGGCGATGTCGTAGCCAATCGGCGTCGATCGCCGTGCCGACACGTTCGCCCTTGTCGGCTACTCCAAGGATCAGTGCCCCGCCACCCGGTGTGTTCGCGAAGCACGCCATCTCCGCGGCTCGGTACTTGCCGCCTCCTCATTCTCGTTGGCTCCAGGCAGGATGACCCCCGCTGGTCCGCGTCGGCCAGGCTCCTCCTAGAAGTCCACCTGCGCTCGCTCAATCGTGTACGGGGCTGATCCGTCCGCGAGGAGACTCAGAACGGCGTTGAGTTGAACCTCCAGGGGATCTGGACCGAGAAAACTGTAAGTCACTGCCACCACCCACCGATCGCTAACACTTTGATCCTCGAAAGTATGAGTCACCGAGCCAAAGTCTGTTCTGCTTTGCACTTTCTCATCGTGGCAGCGGACTCGTTGTGCTCGCCGAGGGCGACTGGTGTTCGTACCACCACGGCCTCGTCTTCGGCGGCGCCTGTTTGCGCCCGTGTAATGTCATCTCGTACGCCCCCGGGCGCCCATCCCGATTCGCCGGTGATGCCACTGAGGGCAGACATCGCTTTCGGGCCAGAAAGGCACAGACCCGGCTCCCCTGCCATCCGGCAGGCAACCGGGCCCACTTCCCCAAGCGCTTGCCAGAGGCGGTTCCGGACATCGGTGACCTCGAACGAACCGACATCGCCAAACCGGGCACGGCTCGCTATCCCTCGTACGCGGGACGAACCTTGCGCAGGAGACTGTAGGACAGGCGACTGCGACAGTCCATCGCCTTTCTTCTGGACCGGCGCGATGCCCTTGAACGCGCATGAGCCCCGGCTCCCGCAATCGCCTCAAGCGTCGCCGGCTCCTCCGAGGCTCTACTTCCCCAGGCGCAAGACGCCCGAGGCGCTTGCAATTGTGCCGACGGTCCAACCGCTATGGCAAACGGGTTGTCATCGTCGTCCGGTCGCCTGTCGATATGCGAGGGGTTGCCGCTTGCCCTCGATGGCGCATGAGTATCTCGCCGGAGGATGTCAACGTGGTCATCGGCGATGAAGTAGTACCAGCCGCACGGGAAGCCAATTACTCGACGGACTCGCAGGCCCGGGGATGCCACAGAGCTCACCGACGTGTGGTGATCCTGTGCGTGGCATGCGCGTGAGAGCACCGAGCGCTGCAACGGCAGCGTCGAAGAATCGTTCGCCGAGGCCGTCGCCGCCTTCGGCTCGATAGAAGCGGGTTCGTGCGATGAGGTTGGCCTCAGCCAGTGGCGCAGCAGCGCTGTCGTCACGCGTCAGCGGCGAGCGCCCGCTCGCGAAGTGCTGCGATCACATCGTCGGTGGCGATGCGTCCCTCGCCGGACGCGATCCCATCGGCAATCAGATCGCGCAGGTGTTGGGTCGCCTGGTCGTGTTGATCGCGTCGAATGAGGTCGCGCAGGTACTCGCTGGTGTTGCCGTAGCTGCCGGCTCGGACCCGTGCGTCGATGTACTCGCGCAACGACTCGGGCAGGGCGAAGCTCATCGTGTTTCGACTTACCACCAAGAGGCTGCCGGGGCTATCAACTGTTGTCAACCTCGGAGGGTGAGGCACCTGAGTCGGGGGAGCCGTCGACACCAGCGCGCCCGCCGCGCGACACCTACCACCGTGCGGCGAGCGCATATGCGCCGTTCTGCGCTGTCCGGCGTGGAGCACGTCGATGTCATTCTGCGACGCGCGTTATGGGTGCATTGCGCAAGACATTGGGACGAGCACCACGCTCGGGCCGGATCCGCAATGGGGTTCACTCAACCGTGTACTCAGATATCGATGACGCTGATCTTGCGGTTCGCACTCGCAGCGAGGGCTTCAACGTCTTCACGATCGGACGTGAGCACGGTCGCCTGACGCCGCAACGCAGTCTCTACGACGACTGCGTCCACAACGGTGCCATTCGCTGTTGCATGTCTCAAAGACGCGGCCATCAACGCCGGCGCGGCGTCGAGCCGCTCGACTTCGCAGCCCGCGAGCAACCGATTCAGGTTCCGCATCGCCGGGTGGGAGGATTCGGCGAGGACTACGGTCGGGACAATTGGCACCACACTCCTTCCCAGGGCACGTTGATGGATGAGCCATAGTCGTTTGTCGTCGTGCTCGGCGGCGATCAGTGCACCCGAGTCGTAGACGAGGAACGTCATTTGAGCGTGGCCTCGCTCGTCAGACGGCTGCGAGTTTCGGGGCTAGCGGTTACTTTGACGTAGCCGACTCCTGCCGCGTCAAGCAACGAGTCGACCTCTGCGATTTCGTCGGCCGAGAAGGCGACGCCCGTTTCGGTCTGCCATTCAGCGACAGCGGCCAACCCGCGCTTCAAGCGCATCGAATGCTCTGCCGCAGTTGCAAGCAAGGCCGACACTGTGGTGCCTTCGGTCGCGGCCTGACGTTCGAGTTCTTCGTCGAGTTCGAGGGGCAGTGAGATGGAGCGTTTGGCGTACTTGATGACGGCCATCTGATCATGGTAGCACCCAAGTATGACCGATATTGGCTTGCGGCCGCCGAGGCGAATGAGCGGGGGAACCGCGACAGCGTTCGGAGCGATCTCGAGGCGGACTCCTCCAGGGAACAGATCCACGACACGCCCAATTCCCAACGAGCCATATCGAGCACACCCAAAACCGGGCGTCGTCGAGTGGATGGAGATCTTCGTCCGGTGCGACGCGCCGTTCGCGAGATTCGGCGGTCGCTGGAGTCCTGAGCCGCAGGATCTTCGTCATCCGGGCTGCCCGGGATCCGACCGAACGATCGATGCAGCGGCGGCGGGCACAATGACGAGATGGACGCGTGGAGTGTTGTCGGACTTGGCCTCGACCATGACACGGTCAGTCTGAGCCGAGCGACCGAGGAATGGCTCCTCTGCAGTACCCGGCCTCCTTGCGAAACCAGTCGTTGATCTCATCCTCGGATTGACTGTCGATGTTCAGCTCGATCGCGTCACAGCCGCGTTGGAATCCACGGGATGGATCTACCGGGGCGACGCCGGTGCTGCGGCAGGGCATGTCTTCGTTCTCGAGACCCGGCCGTGGCATCGCATCGCTCACCTACATGCCGTGGAACTCGGTGGCCATCAATGGTTGAATTACCTTCGTTTCCGAGACCTGCTTCGTTCCAGTTCTGACGCTCGCGACACATATGAGGTCGAGAAGCTGCGCTTGGCGGAGCAACATGGGAACGATCGGCCGGCGTGTACCGAGGGGAAGACCCATGTGGTGACATCTCTCCTGGCAGGTCTTCGCCGAACGCGCTCGGGCTCGCGTTGGTGAGATGCCGCGTTGACTACGTTGGTGTTTGATCCTAGGTTCGGGGGGCGTAGGCATCCGGGGTCTCGTTGTTCGGGATTCCGGAGGCACGCTTGGTCTCGTGAGCCGTGTTCGTGGGCGCGCGTCGAATCAGAAGGGGAAGACATGCAACGACTACACCGGATCGCGAAGCTCGCAACAGGAGCTGCTTTGATCGCCGCATCGACGGGGGTGCTCGTCCCACTGGCAGGTTCATCCGCACAGGCTGCACCAACGTCACGAGGTCTGGG
>JAYTOM010000096.1:0-28680 GCA_043747765.1 Actinomycetota bacterium | reverse complement strand
GAACTCCTCGGCGAACGGGGTGGCAGCGTTGATCACGTCACGCTGTTCCGGTGGGTGCAGCGCTTCACTCCGATCCTGACCGACACGGCTGACCCGTTCCGATATGCGGTCGGTGACCGCTGGTTGGTCGATGAAACCTATGTAAAAGGTGTCGGGCGTGTGGCGTTGCGTCTACCGCGCCGTCGATGACGATGGCCAGGTCATTGACGTGTTGGTGTCGAAGCGGCGCGACACCGTTGCTGCGCGACGGTTCTTTACGGCTGTGATCCGTGATCACGGTCAACCCGGGAAGGTGGTCACCGATCGGGCCGCAGTGTTGGCGAAGGCAATCGGTGAACTCGCTCCGGGGGCGTTGCACACGACGGTCCAGTACGCGAACAATCGTGTCGAAGCCGACCATGGACGGTTGAAGGCGCGGTTGCGGCGGACGCGCGGGTTGCAACGCAACCGCACCGCGAGCGTCGTCATCAAAGGTCACGCGTTCATCCAGAATGTGCGCCGCGGCCATTACGAACTCGGCACCGACGCCGCACCCCAACAGCGAATCGCGGCCGCATTCGACGTACTCCTCACAGCGCTCAGATGAGAGAGGCCGTCGGCCTCCGGGTCTGTTCTCGATCCAATCCAACAATGCAACAGAGCCACCCACGCCACGTCGGCGGCCGACCGTGCTACCTTGCCGAAGATCAGCTTTGGCGATCGGACGACATGGGCTCGCGATTCTTCGACTACGGCACCGACCCCGAGGAGGCGGCGCCCGCGCCGCTCTTCCTCACGGACGCCTCGGTGGAGGACTGGACCGTTGTCGTCGGCCACTGCGAGCGTCGGCGGTTCCGCGCCGGCGCGGTGGTGGTGCGCGTCGGCGAGGTCGATCGCTCGTTGCTGATCGTGATGGAGGGCAACCTCGAAGCGGTGGCTGAGCGCCGTGGCCGGCGGCGCTTGCTGTCACCCGCTCCCGCCGGATCGGTGGTGGGCGAGCTCGGGTTTCTGGATGGTCGACCTCGATCGGCGACCGTCGTGGCGTCCACCGACGGTGAGCTACTGCGCATGTCGATGACATCGTTCGAGACGATGTCCGCGGCCAACCCGCGGCTCGGGCGGATGGTGCTATTTGATCTGTCCTGCATCCTCGCTGGTCGGCTGCGGGCCCTCACGGACGCGGTGATGTCGCGATGACCGAGGTCGATCCGTTCCCGAACTACCTCGCGATGCCGTCGAAAGTGACGTTGCGCTTTTGGCACGCTGTGCGCTTCGTGTCGATCGCCGTGTTCATCGGAGTGATCGTCGCCGCCGTCGTGCGGCCGGCAGACGCGCTCACGTTCTTCTGGGGCCTCGTCATTCCGGTGCTGCCGGCGGTGTTCCTCATCGCTCCGGGCGCCTGGCGCAACGTGTGTCCGCTGGCTGGCGCCAACCAGGCGTCGCGCTACCTCGGTGTCACCAAGCAGGTCACCGCGCCAGCGTGGTTGCGGAACCACGGCTTCACGATCGCGTCAGCGTTGTTCTTGGGCATCGCGCTTTCACGCAAGGTGCTGTTCAACCGCAACGGTGTGGCGCTGGCAGTGCTGCTCGGTACGTTGCTCGTCGGCGCTGCCCTGGGTGGCCGCTTCCTCAAGGGCAAGAGCGGTTGGTGCTCCAGCATCTGCCCGCTGCTCCCGGTGCAGCGTGTGTACGGGCAGACGCCGTTCGTCGGTGTGGCCAACAGCCACTGTCGCCCCTGCGTCGGGTGCACGAAGAACTGCTACGACTTCAATCCCCGGGTCGCCTACGTCGCCGACATGCACGATCCCGACCAGGGCTTCCGCGGTCCACGACGGCTGTTCGTCGGCGCGTTCCCCGGCCTGGTTCTCGGCTATTTCCTCGTGCCGGACGCAGGCAAGCTCTCCGACCTCGAGGTCTACGGCCGCTGCGCATTATGGATCGGCGGCACCATCGCCATCTTCGCGATCCTCGACAACGTCGTCCGCCTCTCGCCGAACCTGCTGCCGCCTCTGTTCGGGGCCACCGCGTTCACGTTGTTCTACTGGTTTGGCAGCAGCAAGGTCGCCGCCGCGCTGGGCAAGCTCGTCGGCGGCGACTGGAACGACATCGTCGCCCCCGTACGGGTCTCGGCCGCCGTCCTCGCCGCCGTCTGGCTCGTTCGCTCGTGGCGAACGCAGCGTCGCTATTTCGACACCGTCGCTGTGTCAATCGCAGTCCAAGTCGACCTTGGGCGCGCTCGCACCGCCCTCGCCAAGAACGGCAGCGCGAACGCCGACGGCACGATCGAGGTCCTGTTCGGTGATCACATCGTTGCCGTGCCCACCGGTACCACGTTGCTGGAGACGGCGGAGTCGGCGGACCTTCCGATCGAGTCCGGCTGCCGCATGGGCGTCTGCGGTGCCGATCCTGTGGCTGTGCCAGAGGGATACGACTGCCTGTCACCGATTCGCAGGGAGGAGGCCGACACCCTCGAGCGACTCGGCTTGGGCGCACCGAACCGGATGGCGTGCATGGCCCGCGTGGAAGGCCGGTGTGCTGTGTCACTGACACCGGATCGCAACAGCATCGCGGTTGCCAGCGGCAAGACGTTCGATCCGGACCCGACAGTGCAGCGGGTCGTCGTTGTCGGCAACGGCATCGGCGGCGTCACGGCGGCAGACTTCCTGCGACGCAACCACCCCGACTGCGAGATCACGCTCGTGGGCCGTGAGCCCCACCAGCTCTACAACCGGATGGGTGTCGCCCGATTGATCCACGGACGTTCGGCGATGCGGGGTCTTTACCTGCTGCCTGAGGACTGGTACGAGCGCAACCACGTCAAGGTCTGGCTGAACACGCGCGTGACCGCGATCGACCGTGACCGGCGCGAGGTGCGGGTTGGCACCGGCGAACTCCTGCCGTACGACCGGCTCGTGCTCGCCATGGGCGGTCGCGCCACCGTTCCGGACATCACCGGGTTCGGCATGCCCGGGTGCTTCGTGCTCCGCGAAGCCGACGACGCGATGCGCATTCGCGGTTTTGCCCAGGAGTTCGACCAGCAACGTGGAATCGTAGCCGGTGGCGGTCTCCTCGGCCTCGAAGCCGCGCACGCGATGCATGCCATGGGAATGACCGTTACCGTCTTCGAGCGGTCGCCACGCCTGCTGCGGAACTTCCTCGATCCTGTTGCGTCGGAGCTGTTGCGTTCGTTCTTCGAGGCGCTGGGGATCGGCATCGTCACCGACACCGAAGCCTCGCGTGTCGAAGGCAACGGTCGACTGCAGACCATCATCACGTCGTCCGGCCAGCGCGTCGACGCCGAGGTACTGCTCGTGGCCGCCGGCGTCACTCCCAACATCGAGGTCGCGTCGCGTGCCGGCCTCGCGGTCAACCGTGGCGTGTTGGTCGATGAGCATCTGCGCACCAGTGACCCAGACATCTACGCCGTCGGCGATCTCGCAGAGTTCGACGGTCACGTGTGGGGACTCTGGCCGGTGGCGGTGACCCAGGCCCAGATCGCCGCGGTGAACGCAGCCGGCGGTGACCGCACGTACGACGACGAGACGCCGAACATGATCCTCAAGGGCGTCGGCCTGGATGTGATCTCGTTCGGCACGATCGAGCCGCACGAGGGTGACCTCGTGCTCGCCGAGCGTGGCGGCGGCGGCCACACGTACCGGAAGGTGGTGATCGCAGACCGACGCGTGGTCGGTGGCATCTTCCTCGGCTACGGCGACGACGCGCAGCGCGCCCAGGACGCGCGCACCAACAGCCTGATGCTGAGCGATGAGAGCATCAACCGCATCGGTGCCGGCGACTGGACGGCGCTCGCCGGTACGCCAACACGTGTCGGCGTCTGACGACCATTATTCAGGACACGCATGCGCATCCTCCTCGTCGCTGACCTCCACTACGATCTCCCGCAACTCTTGACTGGGTGGTCGGTGCGGCGGCGGACTTCGATCTCGTGGTGATGGCGGGCGATCACCTCGTCATCTGCGGCACAGTGCCGCTCGCCGCGCAGCGCGTGGTGATCGAACATTACGTGCGTGGTGATCGAACGTTACGTCGCCCTGATCCGCTCGAACTGTCTGGTGGTGGTGAGCTCCGGCAACCACGACCTGACCGGCCCCGACGCAACGGGTGAGCAGTGCGCCCTGTGGATCGACCATCTTCGCTCACCGGGCGTGTTCGTCGACGGCGGGTCATTGCTGATCGGTCACTTGCCGATCACGGTCTTCCCGTGGTGGGACGGAGACATTGGAAGGGCGGCCGTCGCCGAACAGCTCGCCGCGTGGATCCATGAGCATCAGCCTGACGTCGTGCTCACGGGTCACGTGCACCAGTCGCCGTTCACCCCTGCGGGCGGTTGGGCCGACCGGATCGGCCGAACCTGGCTGTTCAACGCCGGGCGCCAGATCGGCAAAGATCCCGGCCCGCGTGGAGATCGACCTCGACGGCCGCACCGCGCAGTGGGTGTCGATGATGGGTTGGGAGCAACAGTCGCTCGACGACGCCGATCACGGCACGTTGAAGGCTCGCCTCTGACCGATGCGCGGATTGAAACGCAACCGCACCGCCAACGTCATCATCAACGGTCACGCGTTCATCCAGAAGGTGCGCCGCGGCCGCTACGAACTCGGCACCGACTTCGGACCCCAACCGCCGTCGTGTGAGGCTGTTTGAGCGGGTCACGCCTGGTCATGGCATAGCAGACCCTGCTGAGTGCATTCGCAAATCCGCGAGATGAACAAGGAGTTCTGTTATTTTTCGTTGGTGGGGTGAGCCTCGATCGCTGCCCGCAGATCGAGGCTCCCTCATCGCTCGCCAGCTATGTCAGCGCCGGCACTCTCGCTCAAGAGATCGTCAAGTTCTGACCACGAAGCGTCGCATTCGATTTACAGTCGTCGCGGGGGCGGGGCTTCGAGTGCCGCGGGCAGCACAACGAAGCCCTGCCCCACCAAACGGTGACCTCGCACGTGCGAACGCGACACCGACGGTCAGCGTCCATCTCCTGCTATTCAGCCCGCTTGTGTGAGGTGTTCGTGTCGGGGCATCGGTAGGCAGGTAGCCACATGTACAAACCCCGGCAGTCACCGCAGACCGCTTCGCGTCATTGTCCGTCACGGAAAGGGCCCGTTCCGAAGCTGGCATAGGACGATCCGAGGTCGCAGGCGACACCCCTGATGAGCACCAGCCACCATGGCGATCGTGCCGATCGGGGAGGGTGGCTCGGTGGCGCTGTTCAACAACGCCGGGTCAACGGATCTCGTCGTCGACGTCTTCGGCTGGTGTCCACTGGGCGCGTTCACGAGGCCCATCCCCGCCCGCCACGTCCGTGATGTACCCAGCTACGAACGACTCAAATCACGCGCCAACCTCGACGAAGCCCACGCACCCGCCCTCGCCATCGAAGAAACCCGCTTCCTCCAACGCGACGGCCTCCGGATCGGCCACCCCACCAGCGGACCCTGCCAGACAGACGACATCATCGACGTGCTCTCCTGGCTCATCGACCAGATCATCGGACGCAACAGCAACGTCCACGCCCCCTCGCCACCTTGACCCAACAGGAACACCCCTACATGGACCCTTGACCCTTCACCCGCGAAAACGGCCTCCGTCGCCAACCAAGTGTTCCGAACCCTGCCAGATTCGGCCGCCGACCCGCATACCCCATGTACCGCTACCGCAGACGCTGAAACCATCCCAGCACACGACAAAACTGGACAGAGCTGGACAAGCCACGAGCCACACCACCCGTCCGTTCCCAGAACCCGCCAACCGTTACGAGCACGATGCTCGCGCATCACCCAAGCCCACCGACGCGAAGCGCAGAGAGACCTTCTTGGCTTGCCGATGCCGTGCAACAGGATCGGCGTTCATGTGCCCTGAGCAGGGCAGACAGCGTGACGTTCCAGAAAATGACAAACAGCGATCCAAAGACAAGATCACGACCCAACCACTTGCAGCCCGGTTGCAATTCCGCGCCATCGCCACGAGGGCTATAGACCAAAAACGCGTTAGCGGCGGGGATGCGTGGAACGCACGCCGGACCCCCGAGTGGGTGAGCGATAGAAACGCCGCTGGAATGACTGCGCCGATCCGGCACAATGGATCACCCATGGCTGATCCGATCGTCACCGTCGCTGAACTGCTCGTTCCCGCTTTCGTCGCCGTTGGTGGCGCGGGCGCAGACCCGATGGTTCGACCGAGTGACCGTGCCGACGCGCAGGCCAACGGGGCCATGGCGATCGCCAAGCGGCTCGGGCTGATTCCGTTTGAGGTGGCCGAAGCCGTGCTCGCCGAGGCCCGTTCGGTGCTGGACCCGATCTGCAGTTCCGCGGAGATCGCCAAACCTGGATTTCTCAACCTCACCTTCTCCGATGCGTTCCTCGCCGAGCAGTTGAACGCTGCTGCCGCAGATGACCGACTCGGGGTCCGCTCGGCCGCCATTGTCAAGCGTGTCGTCATCGACTATTCCGCCCCCAACGTGGCCAAAGAGATGCACGTCGGTCATCTCCGCACCACTGTCATCGGTGATGCCCTGGTTCGGTTGATGACGTACGTCGGTCATACCGTCATCCGAGAGAACCACATCGGCGACTGGGGCACACCGTTCGGGATGCTGATCGAGCACCTCGTCGACCTCGGCGAGACCGAGGCTGCCGACGACCTCTCGCTCGGCGATCTTGACACCTTCTATCGCGAGGCACGAGCGAAGTTCGACGCCGATCCGGTGCTGCAGGACCGCGCCCGTCATCGCGTCGTGCTGCTGCAGGGTGGTGATCCGGAGACGATGCGTCTGTGGCACCTGCTCGTCGCCCAGAGCACCAAGCACTTCAATGCTGTGTACGCCAAGCTCGGCGTGCTCCTGACCGACGAGGACATCGCCGGAGAGAGCATGTACAACGACCTCCTACCCGAGGTGATGGACCGCCTGAAAGCTGCTGATCTGTTGGTCGAGAGCGATGGTGCCGACGTCGTGTTCCCGCCCGGCTTCACGAATCGCGAGGGAGACCCGCTTCCGTTGATTGCCCAGAAGCGTGGCGGCGGTTTCAATTACAGCACCAGCGATCTGGCATGTGTCATCGACCGCGTCGAGCGTGTCAAGGGCGACCTCCTGCTGTACGTCGTCGGTGCTCCACAGGCTCAGCATTTCGCGATGGTGTTCAAGGTCGCCGAGATGGCGGGCTGGCTCGAGCCTCCCACCGAAGCCGTGCACGTCATGTTCGGCAGCGTCCTCGGACCGGACCGCAAGATGTTGAAGAGTCGCAGCGGCGAGCCGTTGAAGTTCATCGACCTGTTGGACGAGGCAGTCGATCGCGCCGCCATATCGGTGGCCGAGAAGAACCCCGACCTTTCCGCTGACGAGCGTGCTGCCATCGCCCATGTCATCGGAATCGGCGCCGTCAAGTACGCCGACCTGTCGACCGACCGGATCAAGGATTACATCTTCGATTGGGACCGGATGTTGGCCTTCGACGGCAACACGGCCCCGTATCTGCAGTACGCCCATGCGCGGATCTGCAGCATCTTCCGCCGGGCCGAGATCGACAGAGCCAGCGTGCGCGGCAATCCGGTCGTGTTGGGCGCGCCGCAAGAACGCGATCTGGCCAAGCGTCTGTTGGCCTTTGACAGCGCCATCTGGGACACGATCGAGAAGTACAGCCCGCACCGGCTGTGCACGTACCTGTTCGATCTCGCCCAGGATTTCACCGCGTTCTACGAGCACTGCCCGGTACTCAAGGCTGAGGACGAGGCGACGAGACAGGGTCGGCTCGCGTTGTGCGATGTGACGGCGCGCGTCCTTGCCCGAGGTCTCGATCTGCTGGGGATCACAGCACCCGATCGAATGTGATCGCGGGGAGGTCGCGCCCGATCAGCCGCGCAACGGTCAGCGAGGTTTTGCGTCGCCCGACGCGACACAATGGTCTTTCCATGGCCGATCAACCGACCTCGACAGCTATTCCGATGGGCCTGCTCCCCGACACCGCCGCGCTCACCGATAGCGGCGCGATGACAATCGGTGGATGTTCGCTGACTGATCTGGCGGCAACGTACGGCACCCCGCTGTTCGTCTACGACGAAACCCACCTCCGCAATCGGTGCCGCGAAGCCGTTGCCGCGTTCGGATATCAGAACGTGGTCTACGCGACAAAGGCGTTCCTCTGCCGAGCAATGGCAACGCTGGCCTACGAGGAGGGCCTCCTGCTCGATGTCGCCACCGGCGGCGAATTGCACGTCGCGCTCGCAGCCGGAGTTCCTGCCGACGCATGCACCTTTCACGGCAACAACAAGAGTGCCGACGAATTGCGCATGGCGCTGTCAGCGGGCGTGCGCCAGATCGTCGTCGACAGCTTCGACGAGATGGACCGCATCGACG
This sequence comes from Actinomycetota bacterium, assembly GCA_043747765.1. Classification (GTDB taxonomy): domain Bacteria; phylum Actinomycetota; class Acidimicrobiia; order Acidimicrobiales; family Ilumatobacteraceae; genus WLMZ01. The sequence continues at coordinate 20,336 of JAYTOM010000096.1, read as the reverse complement.
ACCTGGTCGATGCTGGACTGCCGGTACCGAAAGTCGTGCTGCGCATCACGCCTGGTGTGCACGCCCACACCCACGAGTTCATCGCGACGGGCCAGGACGACAGCAAGTTCGGTTTCAACCTCGGTAACGGCGATGCGATGCGCGCCGTCGAGCGGGCTCGAGATTCGTCCTCGATGAACCTCGTCGGCGTCCACTGCCACATCGGCTCGAACGTCTTCGCAGCGTCGAACTTCGCCAGGGCTGCCGAGGTGATGGCCACGTTCGCGATTCCGTTGAACCTTCCAGAACTGATCCTCGGCGGTGGGCTCGGTGTCGCTTACACCGTTGGCGAGGAAGCGCCGAGCATCACCCAGTGGGGCAGTGTTCTGCTCGACGCGTGCGCATCGATGGGTGTATGTTCGCGCGTCAGCGTCGAGCCGGGACGGTCGATCGTCGCAGCGGCCGCGGTGACGCTGTACTCGGTCGGAACGGTGAAGGACATTCCCGGCATCCGCACGTACATCGCGGTCGATGGCGGGATGAGCGACAACCCTCGGCCCGTTCTGTACGGGAGTGGCTACGAGGCCTTCCTGCCGCGCGCTGCTGCAGCCGAGCGCACTGCCTCGGCGCGTCTGGTCGGTAAGCACTGCGAGAGTGGCGATGTGTTGATCTTCGACGCTGCGCTCCCCGAAGGAGTGGTCGTCGGCGACGTCATCGCCACAGCGGTCACCGGCGCCTACGGCCACAGCATGGGCAGCAACTACAACAAGGTCACTCGGCCGGCAGTGGTGTTCGTTGCCGACGGCGTCGCTCGACTCGTCGTGCGGCGCGAGACGTTCGACGACCTGCTCGCTTGCGACGTCGGCTGAATCGCAGCATCACGATGGCTGGCAAGTTCTCGCAGATGCTGCGGTCGATCGCCCGCACGATCTCGCGCAAGCAGCAGCCCCCAACGGATCAGACGCATAAGACGCACCCGACAGGTTCGACGTCGCCGAGTTCCGCCGCCGCGTCTCGTGACTCGGCGTTGGCGGGTGTAACGGTTCAATACAACCCGAATTTGGACGGCGACCCCGATCCGGGTGAAGTGGTGTGGACGTGGGTGCCGTGGGAGGAAGATCCCGTACAGGGAAAGGACCGGCCGGTGGTGATCATCGGCCGACGCGGGCCGACGATGCTGGTCGGTGTTCCGCTGACGTCGAAGGTCCACGACAACGAACGTCAGGTCTCGGTCGGCGTGGGCTCATGGGATCAGGAGGGACGCACGAGCTATGCCAAACTCGACCGGATCCTCGACGTCGACCCGTCGAAGGTGCGCCGAGAGGGTGCAATCCTCGACCGCAGGCACTTCGACCAGATCGTGCACGCGCTTCACAATTGATGCGCTGTGCTCACCTCTCGATCTGAGCGATGATCTGTTGTTCCGTCATGCTCGCCGGCGGCTGCCTCGTTGCCGCAGCGACCGACATCAGTCGCTGCAAGGTCTCGTTGACCGGAGTCGGCACACCGTGGAGCCGGCCGAGCAGCACGATCTCGCCGTTCAGGTAATCGGTCTCGACTCCGCCGATTCCGCGAGCCAGGCTCTGCCACGTCGACCCGCCGCCACGTCGCTGCCCATCGACCGGACGCAGCTGCAACAGATCGCCGCGCCGTTGACGGTCCTCCTCCTGTGATGCGAAATCGATGTCAGCGGCACGGAGCACGGCTTCACCCTCTGCGCGAACCATCGCCTCGAGCGAGTTCTTTGCAGGACCACACAACGCCTCGATCGCGTTGCCGAGGTTGTTCATCAACTTTGCGTACTTCCAACGCATCACGTCGTCGCGGACCACCGAGACGAACGTCGAATCCGTCATCGCGGCGGCAACCGTCGTACAGATTTCGTCGCTGCCGCTGGGGTAGCGGCCGATGTCGAACACGCCGCTGATCGGCGCCGAGTAGACCGTGACGACTCCTGGCTCGAGGTGGCCGGTCGGACACACGACCGGCACGGCGTACACATCGGTGAATCGACGCAGTGCGATCCGTTCGTTGTCAACGCCGTTCTGCAGGCAGACGATCGGCAACACGGGGGGAGCCACCACGGCCAGTGCGTCGAGCGCAGCAGCGGTGTCCTGGCTCTTTACTGCGATCATCACCACGTCGCCACGGTCACTTCCCCGGCGCGCAACGAACTCGATCTCGGCCGGGGATTCGACAACGGGGAGCCGCAGGACAACGGTACCGTCGGGCGATTGGAGGTGCAGCCCACGTTCGCGAATCACGGACGCGTGACGGCCCCGGGCGATGAGGACGACCTCGTGTCCATGTTGAGCCAAACGCGCGCCGACCACTCCGCCGATTCCGCCTGCTCCATAGATGATGTAGCGCACCCCAAGATCGTGCCACAGAGGCGGTGCTTGCAGAAGTTTGCAGTCGAAAGCGCGCTATAGGGAACGAAAACGCTCGCGGAACTGGGGGTGGGGTTGCGTAGCCTGCGGGCGTGGGTCTTCAGGGAAATCGTGTACGGATCGGTGTCTTGGGTTGCGGGAACGTCGGTGCGTCGTTCATCCAACTCGTTGCGCAGCAGGCCGATTCGATCGAGGCTCGGACCGGGATTCGCCTCGAGGTCACCCGGGTCGCGGTCCGCAATCTGTCCCGTGAGCGCGAAGTCCACCTCGCTCCTGGCGTCCTCGTCCGCGATGCCCACGTCGTTGTCGACGACGCCGAGGTCGACCTGGTCGTCGAAGTGATCGGTGGTATCGAACCCGCCCGCGAGCTGATCGTGACGGCGCTGGGCAAGGGCAAGCCAGTCGTCACCGCGAACAAGGAACTGTTGGCCAACGTCGGAACCGAACTGTACGGCGCGGCCGACGCGGCTGGCGTCGACCTGCTCTTCGAAGCCGCTGTCGCCGGTGGTATCCCACTGATCAGAGCACTACGCGAAAGCCTTCGCGGCGAGCCGATCCTGCGCGTGCTCGGCATCGTCAACGGAACGACGAACTTCATCCTGACCAAGATGACCGAGGACGGCGCCGACTACTCGGCTGCGCTCTCCGAGGCCCAGCGGCTCGGGTTCGCTGAACGCGACCCGACTGCCGATGTCGAGGGCTTCGACGCCGGGGCCAAAGCAGCGATCATCGCGACCATCTCGTTCGGAACAAGGGTCGTCGCCGGTGACGTCTATCACGAAGGAATCAGCGGTGTGACCGCCGCTGACATCTCAATGGCGACGCGACTCGGTTACGTCGTCAAACTGTTGGCCATCTGCGAGCAGGATCCGATTGATGGCGAGGTCGCCGTGCGCGTCCATCCGGCAATGGTTCCCAAGCATCATCCCTTGGCCAGCGTGCGCGAGAGCTACAACGCCGTTTTCGTCGAAGGCGCAGCCGTCGGGTCTCTGATGTTCTACGGTCGTGGTGCGGGCGGGATGCCAACGGCCAGCGCAGTTCTGGGTGACGTGATCGATGCCGCGGTGAACCTGCGCCAAGGCACGCACGGCTCGCTCGGATCGTTCGGTCGGGCCAAGATCCGCCCAATCGATGCGACCAGTTCGGAATACTTGATCAGTCTCGACGTCGCCGACCGTCCCGGCGTGCTTCACGCCGTCGCCGGCGTCCTGGCTCGCAACGACGTCAGCGTCCGGGCAATGGAGCAGGAGGGCCTACGCGACGACGCCCGGTTGGTGTTCATCACCCACAGCGCCCGTGAATCGTCGGTCCAGACCTGCCTCCGCGAGCTGCGCGACCTCGATGTGGTGACGCGGATCGGCAGTCTGCTGCGCGTCATCGGCGGCTGAGTCACGATGCGCTACGTGTCCACGCGGGGTACCGCTCCGGAACTCGGGTTCTGCGATGTGCTGCTCGCCGGACTGGCCAGCGACGGCGGGCTGTACCTGCCCGAGACCTGGCCGAAGCTGGCGAACCTCGACCAGTGCCGCTCATACGCCGATGTGGCTGTCGCGGTCATGTCGCCGTTCGTCAGCGACGAGATCGACCCCGAGACGTTCGATCGGCTGTGTCACGACGCCTACGCCACCTTCCGTCACGACGCCGTGGTGCCGTTGGCCCAGATCGGCGCCAACGAGTGGCTGCTCGAGCAGTTCCACGGTCCGACGTTGGCGTTCAAGGACGTCGCCCTGCAGTTGGTCGGTCGATTGTTCGACCACGTGCTGAGCCAACGACATCAGCGCGTGACCATCGTCGGTGCGACGAGCGGCGACACCGGAAGCGCCGCGATCGATGCCGTCAAGAACTGCAGCAACGTGGATATCGTCATCCTGTATCCGTACGGCCGCACCAGCGACGTGCAACGCAAGCAGATGACCACCGTCGAATCGCCGAACGTGCACACGGTCGCTGTCGACGGGACGTTCGACGACTGCCAGGATCTCGTCAAGGCGATGTTCAACGACGAGCCGTTCCGTCAGCGGATGCAACTGTCCGCTGTGAACAGCATCAACTGGGTGCGCGTGATGGCCCAGATCGTGTACTACGTGACTGCCTGCAGGTCCCTCGGCGCCACAGCTGATTCACCCGTCACGTTCAGCGTGCCGACCGGCAACTTCGGCAACGTCCTCAGTGGCTGGATCGCTCGCGAGATGGGAGCACCGATCAAGGACTTCATCGTTGCCAGCAACTCGAATGATATTCTGACCCGGTTCATCAACGACAACGACATGTCGGCGCGAACCGTCACGCCGACCGTCAGCCCGTCGATGGACATCCAGGTCTCGTCCAACTTCGAGCGGCTGCTCTTCGAGATGAACGGCCGCGACGGTGGGATGACGGCTGAACAATTGCAGCGGTTCCGGCACACCGGTTCGCTGCAGATCGAAGCCGATCAGGTCGCGCGGTGGATCACGCCGTCGTTCCGTGCTGCCCGATTCGACGACGAGGCGACGATCGACGAGATCCGCCGGATCCACGAATCGAGTGGTCAACTGATTGATCCGCACACGGCAACCGGAACGGCGGCAGTTCACCAACTACGTGCCACCGCCGACGGTCGTCCCGTCGTCACGCTGGCGACCGCGCACCCGGCGAAGTTTCCCGACGCTGTGTTTCGGGCGACAGGCGTTCATCCCCCGTTGCCGGCGCACATGGCCGACATCTTCGACCGCACCGAGCACACGAACCGGGTGATCAACGACCTCGTCGCGGTCGAGAAGTTCGTCGAGACCGCCGCCGCCCGCTGACCGGACGTCTGACATCTGGCCAGCAGATCACCACCTGACGCTGATGGCTGGCGTTGCATCCGAGCGCCAGGTCTGGGTAGTGTGCCTTTGCCCGGGTGACCGGGCCACATTCCCCGATGCGCCCCGCAGTGAGTCGCAGGCGGAACCGTCGATGTGTGAACTCCTCCGCTGGCAGCGTGGTCTGGCGTCCGCCATGCACATGCATTGGCCAAGGCGCTCGGCTCTGCGCCGAGTCAGCATTGCGTCCCATCCGGGACAAATCCCGAAAGTTGGTCCTCAGTGGCTGCAGATGCCCTTGAACAGTCAGTCCTCGAGTCGAAGGACCGCGAGCAATTGGTCGCGATCGCGTCCGCACTCGGCGTGAAGAGCACATCCCGTGCGAAGAAGGCCGACCTGATCCAGAAGATCCTCGAGCAGACGGGCGCGTTCAACAACGACAATCCCAGCGACGCCGCTGCAGTCGTCGCCCCTTCGGCTCCGGCATCCGCCTCGCGGACGTCTGCTGCAGACGGCCGTTCGGGAGTGGCGCCGCGACCCGGCCGCCCCGCTCGTCCGGCCCCCCCGACGCGTTCGGCCTCGCCGGCCGGAGCGGTCGGCGGATCGACGCGCGGATCGTCGAGTTCTACGCCCGCCGGCGTCATGCTCGGTCCGGACGGGGAACCGCTGGCCGACTGGGAGATCGAGCTGATCGAACAGGGGATCAGCACCGACACGACGCCAGCCGGCGCGTCGAGCGCTGCGGCGGGTCGGCACGAGCAACGGCCGCGTCCCCCGCTGCCCGCCGGGGGTCAGCAGGCGATGCGCCTCGATCCGGCCGCGGATTCCGCACCCGATGGTACGAACCGGGATGCCGATGGCGACGAGGGTGACGATGACGGACGCGACGGTGGCGACAACGATGGTGGCGACAACGACGCGGGCGACGGCGGTGATGGTGGTACCGACGGTGATGGTGGTGCCGACGGTGATGGCGATGGTGAGAGCCGCAATCGGCGACGTCGTCGCCGGCGCAACAAGAACCGTGCTGACGGAACTGATGGTGAGCGCGCCGACGGTCAACGTCCGAACGGCCAGACAGTCGTCGCCGGTTCGAATCAGAACGCGGGCCAGAACGCGGGCCAGACTTCGAGTTCGAACGGGAACGGCCAGAACGGGAACGGCCAGAGCCGTCTCGATCGCAACGACCGGGCCGACAGAAACGAGAGAACCGATCGCAACGACCGGACCGATAGGAACGAGAGAAACGATCGCAACGAGCGTCCGGATCGCAACGAACGGTTGGATCGCGCCGACCGCTCGGAACGCGGCGACGACACCGCTGCGACCCAGGAACCGATCGAGATCGCCGGCTATCTGGACTTGCGCGACGAGGGATACGGCTTCTTGCGGGTCAACGGTTATCTGGCCTCGCGCGACGATGCCTACATCCCGGTCAAGCTGACCCGTCAGTTCGGTCTCCGCAAAGGCGACCATGTCACCGGCCTCAGCCGTCCGGCGGGTCGCAACGAGAAGAACCCGGCGTTGCTCGAGGTGCATTCGGTGAACGGTGGCGACCCGGAGAAGGCCCGCACCCGCCCCCGTTTCGAAGATCTCACGCCGCTGTTCCCCGACACCAAGTTGACGTTGGAGAATCCCGGCGACACCAGTCCGTCGAACATGACGGCGCGGATCATCGACCTGATCAGCCCGATCGGTCTCGGCCAGCGCGCACTGATCGTCTCGCCGCCGAAAGCCGGCAAGACCACGATCATGAAGACGATCGCCACAGCGATCGAGAGAAGCCATCCGAACGTGAAGCTGATCGTGTTGCTGATCGACGAGCGTCCGGAAGAAGTGACCGACATGCGTCGGACGGTCAAGGCAGAGGTCATCGCCAGCACGTTCGACCGCCCGAGCGAAGAGCACACCCACATTGCCGAGATGTGCATCGAGAAGGCCAAGCGACTGGTCGAGCAGGGCGACGACGTGGTCATCATCCTCGACGGGATCACGCGCCTCAGCCGTGCCTACAACCTGGCTGCGCCGCCGACCGGGCGGATCATGTCCGGTGGCATCGACGCCGGCGCGCTTTATCCGCCGAAGAAGTTTTTCGGCGCCGCTCGCAATGTGGAAGAGGGTGGCTCCTTGACAATCCTCGCGACCGCCTTGGTCGAGACCAACAGCCGGATGGACGATGCGATATTCGAGGAGTTCAAGGGCACCGGCAACATGGAATTGCGCCTCGATCGCCACCTCGCCGAGCGTCGCATCTACCCAGCGATCAACGTCGACGCGTCGAGCACCCGTCACGAGGAACTGCTGTTCAGCAAGGCGCACCTGCAGATGGTCTGGAAGCTGCGCCGGGTCCTGTCCGGCCTGGCCTCGGACGGCAATTCGGCTCCCGGTCTGGAGCTGTTGATGGACCGGCTGAAGACATTCCGGACCAACCAGGAATTCCTCGACGAGATCCAGAAGCAACCGGCCACCTGATCGGCGGTAACGTCGATCGCTTCACCGCCGACACCGGTACACTTTCTCAGTCATTCCCATTTCCCAACTTTGGAGAGTTGTCATGCAGACAGAAATTCACCCCGCATACCCCGAAATGATCGTCAAGTGCACCTGCGGGAACACGTTCACGACCCACAGCACCAAGGGCGGCAACCTCAGCCTCGAACTGTGCAACGAGTGTCACCCGTACTTCACCGGCAAGCAGAAGCTCGTCGATTCGGGTGGCCGGGTCGAGCGTTTCAACAAGCGCTACGGCGCCCGTAAAGGTGCGTGAGTCACTCGTCCGCTGGTGAGTTGCTGACAAACCTCCGAAGTATTTCGATCGAACGCCGCCCGGGCAACCAGGCGGCGTGCGTCGTTTTCGGCATGACCACCCGTGCTGACAACGCGACCAGCATCTGCGTCAGCGCGACCGGTGGCATTGCGGTGGATCCTTCGGCAACAACGTCGCAAGGTTGCTTCAGTTCGACGCTGAAGCGGACGATGTAGTCCGCAGGCACATCGACAGAAGGGGCTTCGCGACATGCTCGATCAAGCTCAGATCACCTATCTGTTGCGGCGCACGGAGTACGTCGCCCGCACGGCTCGGGTGACGGCGTTGATGGCGATGCCGACGCTGGCGGCTGCGGTCGACGACATCCTCGCCGTTCCGGTTCCGCCGGCGCTGCCGACAGCGATCGATCACACGAACGCAGCCGATCAATGGAGTCAGTACGTGATCGCGCAGCAGTGGTGGTTCGATCTGATGGCGTTCGACTCGCCTCGCCCGATCCAGGAGAAGATGACGTTCTTCTGGCACGGCCACTTCACCAGCGAGTGGTGGAAGATCAACGACACGCTGTCGATGACGACACAGAACCAGCTCTACCGCGTCAACGCGCTCGGCAACTTCGCCACGTTGGCACAGGCAATGGCGCTCCAGCCGGCGATGCTGCGCTACCTCGACAACGCCGACAACACCAAGTCGTCGCCGAACCAGAACTTCGCCCGCGAACTGATGGAACTGTTCCTGCTCGGAGTCGGAAACTACACCGAAGACGATGTCGTGGCCGCGGCCAGAGCGTGGACAGGTCATACCATCACCGGCGGCGTCGGAAGCTATGCGCACCTGTTCAAGGTGGCGAACCATGACATTGGCTTGAAGACGTTTCTCGGGCAGCCATCGAGCAACCTGGATGGCCCGGACATCATCACCATCATCCTCAACACGAGGTCGCAGATCGTGGCCCGTTTCATCGTCGGCGAGCTGTGGCGCTACTTTGCCACACCCGTTGGTCCGCAGCCGTCGGCGCTCGACGGGATCGCGACGAGCTTCGTGACGTCCAACTGGGACATCAAGGCTGCCGTCAAGGCGATTCTGCTGCTCCCCGATTTCTACTTCCCGGCGACGATGCAGGGACTCGTCCGCACGCCAGTCGACTGGATCGTCGCGGTGATGGCCCTCACCGGATATCGCGGCGCGAAGGTCAATCCGCAGTGGTACACGGACGGCATGGGCCAGACCCCGTTCATCCCGCCGAACGTCTCCGGGTGGCACCCCAATGGGGCCTGGATCAACACCAGTTCGATGGGTGCCCGAGCAGACTTCGCCGGCGACGTCGTCAACCAACTCCGCAACGACCCGGCGTACGACTGGGACACGCTCATCGTCAACGCTCCGGTTGCCAATGCGATCGGGTACGTCGCCACGCTGTTCTCGCTCGGGCCGCTGTCAGCGACGACGCTGGCCGGGATGACGAGCTACCTCGTCGCCGAGCGAAGTGCCTCTGATCGAAACGACTGGTGGCAGGCCACAAACCTGCTGCAGATGGCCCTGCTCGCCCCCGAAATGCACTTGGCCTGAGGAGGCGACGATGACCTTTTCGAACAGGTACGACCGGGAGATCTCGGCCAGCGACGCAAGGGCGTTGCTGTCGGTGCGCGATGACTCGATCTCCACGCCGAATGGCCTCAATCGGCGACGGTTCCTGCAGATGATCGGGCTCGGTCTCGGCGGTGGCGCATTGCTCGGCAACGTCATGCCTGGCTTCTTGCCTCATGACTGGCGCGAGGCGTTCGGCGCCGGACCTCTCGGACCGACCGACGGAGTCCTGGTCATCGTCGGCATGTACGGCGGCAACGACGGCTTGAACACCGTCGTCCCATACGCGGATCCCAAATACCAGGCGTATCGATCGAACATCGCAATCCCGACCAATCAGCTGCACATCATCGATGCGAACATCGGTCTGCATCCGAACCTCAGCTTCGTCAAATCGATGTACGACCAGCAGCAGGTCGCGATCGTGCGTGGGCTCGGCTACCCCAACCCCGACTACAGCCACTTCAACTCGATGGCCTACTGGATGTCCGGACGCCCGAACGGCGTCGCCTCGTCGGGATGGATCGGTCGCTGGATGGATGGCATCGGCAGCAAAGCCGATCTGTACACGGTCGCCACGATCGGCAGCTCGGTTCCGCTCCACCTGGTCGGTCAATCCACGAAGGGCACAGCGATCCCTGCCGACGGATTCGGTTTCGGCGGCAGTTTGGAAACCACGGAGGAGCGCATGTATGCCGGCATTCGCGGCTACTCGTCGGCCTTGGCCGGGCGCGGGCCCTGGCATGACGCGCTCGCCGGCGCGACGCGAGGCACGATCGATCTGGCCCAGAAGCTGGCGCCGGTCTTCACGCCAGCGATCACCACCGACGACCTCGCCAAGTCGCTGACGGTCGCAGCACGGTTGATCAATGCCGACGTCGGATTCCGAGTCCTCGATGCCAGTCTGGATCCGTTCGACACCCACGACGGCGAGCCGTCAGCGCACGGCGTCAAGATGCAACAACTCGACGACGGAATCCGTGCCTTCTTCGCGACCCTCGATCCGAAATTCGCTGGACGGGTGACGCTGATGACGTTCAGCGAGTTCGGTCGCACGCCCTGGTCGAACGCTTCCTCCGGCACCGACCATGGCGGGCCTGCACCGCATTTCGTGATCGGCGCGAATGTGCAGGGTGGTCTGTACGGCCAGCAGCCGTCGCTGACAAAGGCTGGGGGCGACCTTGCGCGCTGGGATCGCGACTCGTTCACCACAGACTTCCGGACGATGTACGCGACGATGATCGACGGCCTGCTCGGCGGCGGATCGAGCACCGTGCTCGGCGGCACGTTCGCGAGCATCCCGCTGTTCCGGGCCACACCGGTGGATCCGGGCCCGACGACGACGGTCCCCATCACCAACCCCGTCACAACCCCCGGAACCATGCCGAGCACGACTCCCGGTTCTGGTGATCCGGGCGGAACGGATCTCGTCAGCATCGTGCCGACGCGCCTCCTCGACACCCGCTCCGGGATGGGGATGGGCATGGGGATCGGCTCGCCGATCGGTGCAGCATCGTCGATCAGCCTCACCATCGCCGGTAGTAACGGGATTCCTGCTGATGCCGTCGCGGCCGTCCTCAACGTCACTGCCGTCGGTGCGACGTCCGCGTCGTATCTGACGGTCTGGCCGACGGGCATCGACCGTCCGGGTACGTCGAGCCTGAACGTACGCGGCGGCGACGTGGTTCCGAACCTCGTGATCGCCAAGCTCGGTATTGGGGGCAGCCTCGACGTCTACAACAACGCTGGTGCCGTGCACTGCGTCGTCGACATTGTCGGCTACTTCCAGACCGAGCCAGCCAGCCGCTTCACTTCGCTTTCGCCGTCACGAATACTCGACACGCGCAGCGGTCTCGGAGCGCCGAGCGGTCCAGTCGTCCAGAATTCGAGGATCGATGTCACGGTGGCCGGCGTTGCGGGGGTCGGAAGCGACGCCGACACGGTCGTCCTGAACGTCACCGTGACCCAGCCGACCGGTGAGGGCTATGTCACGGTGTGGCCGAATGGTGCGCCGATGCCAACAGCATCCAGCCTGAACTTCGTGCCCGGACAGACGGTGCCGAACCTCGTCATCGCCAAGCTTGGCAACGGCAAGGTCTCGATCTACAACTCGTCCGGAGCAACCCATCTGATCGCCGACGTTCTCGGCAGTTTCCGAGCGGGCAGCGGGTCTCGTCTGACGTCGCTGTCGCCGGCACGTTTGCTCGACACCCGAACGGACAATGGATCGTCGAATCCTGTCGGCCAGACACCGATTGCGTTGTCCGTCGCCGGACGCGGCGGAGTTCCGGCGGCGGGTGTCACGGCCGTCGTGCTGAACGTCACAGCGACCGGCGGCACGAGCGATGGCTATGTCACCGTCTACCCGACGGGTCAGGACGCACCGACGGCATCGAACCTCAACACCTCGGCCGGCCAGACCCGGGCCAACCTGGTCATCGCCAAAGTCGGCTCCGACGGTGCGGTGGCGATGTACAACTCAGCGGGCGCGATCCATCTGCTGGCCGACGTGGTCGGTTACTTCACCGCCTGATCCCGCTCCTAACCTTGCGGGGTGGCTACTCCAACCGCACCGATCGACCCGCAGCGACGCGCTGCGCTGCTCGGACTGAAACTGCGGGCCCTGGTTCGCGATCACCTCGGTCACGAACCCGATGCGGACATCGGCGCCAAGCCGGCGCCGTTCGGACGCGGTGCCGCGTTGCTGCTCGACGACACAGCATGGATCCTGCTGGACGAGCAGGCCGGGCGCGGTCTCGGTGGGGCGATTGCATGGGCGCAGCGGCTGGCCGACCGGCCCGTCGACGAACGAGCGGTGTCGATCATCACCGAAACGGCTTCTGGGGTGTTGGCTCGACGCGCCGCTCTGTTCGACCTGCCCATCGACGTATGGCATGCTGTCGAACGGCTACTGCTGCCAGCCGTGGTCGAGCCCTACCCCGACGACGAAGCGGTCGACCCGGCCCACGAAGCGTTGCGCTGGCTGATCGAACAGGGTGGTGCCGAACCAGTCGTCGAGCATGGCGTGCTGGTCGGCGAGGTGCGTGGGCTCGAGGTCTGCCGAGTGCTGACAGATGTGACCACTGGTGAGACCCGCCTCGAGGTGGGTATCGGCGCTCACGACAGGGAGGCGTTCTTGATGATGCACGGCGCCCGTCCGACCGTCGAGGCTCTTGCCGATGTCGTTGCGGCCGTCGAACGTCACCGCTTCGTCGACGCCCCGTATCACCCGTTGAACACGCTCGGTGCAGAACGGTTCCTGCGTTGGTTGGCGGCCAACGAGCCCGGGCGGATCGGCGCAGCGACCCTGCAGGTCGCCTCGCCGCCGATCATCCGCCCCAACCTCAAGGACCCGGTCCCGTGTGTCGCTGTCGGCACCACCGTCACGGGTGCGGCGCTCGTTGCCGTCTTCTCGTCTGGAATCGATCTCGATCTCGTCCCGTTCGCACTCGATGCTCGGCAGATGCATGCGCCAGACGCCGAACTGTTCCTGGTCGTGCCGCACCGGGACGCGTCGCCCGTCACTGCGGCACTCGCAGCCGCTGCCCTCGACCCGCCGACGATCATCGGGTTCGCCTGAGTCGCTCCTGATCGCGAGCCGTAGCCTGCTTGGGCTGTGATTGATCGCCTTGATGCCATCGTCGACGAGTTCCTGACCATCGAGGCGGAGCTCTCCGATTCGGCTGTCCTCAGTGATCAGTCGCTGCTGCGCGAGAAGTCGAAGCGCTACAAGGAACTGTCGTCGATCGTCGAACTGATCCGCGCCCACCGCTCCTCACTGTTGGATGCAACGGCTGCGCGCGAACTCTTGGCAATGGCCACGCTCGACGAGCGCGAGATGATGAAGGACGAACTGTCCACGGCCGAGGCCGACATCGATCGTCTGGCCGAAGAGATCCGCTTGATGCTGTTGCCACGCGACATGAACGACGGCAAGGCTGTGATCGTCGAAATCCGCGGCGCCGAGGGGGGCGAGGAAGCCAACCTGTTCGCCAGAGACCTGTTCGAGATGTACTCTGCTTACGCGACACAGGAGGGCTGGAAGGTCGACGTGCTCTCCAGCGACGTCAGCGATCTCGGCGGCTACAACCAGATCACGTTGATGATCAAGGGCGATACCGCATGGGGTCGTCTGAAGTTCGAAGGCGGCACCCACCGTGTTCAACGGGTTCCGGTGACCGAGAGCCAGGGACGGATCCACACCTCGTCGGCGACGGTACTGATCCTCGCCGAGGCCGAAGAGGTCGAGGTCGAGATCGACGAGAAGGATCTGCAGATCGACGTCTACCGTGCGAGTGGTCCAGGCGGCCAAGGCGTCAACACCACCGACTCTGCGGTACGCATCACGCACAAGCCGACCGGCATTGCCGTTGCGATGCAGGACGAGCGCAGCCAGTTGCAGAACCGGGCCCGAGCGATGACGGTATTGCGCGCCCGGCTGTTGCAGGCGGCCCAGGACGAAGCGGACGCGAAGGCCTCGGTCGAGCGCAAGTCGCAGGTCGGCACCGGCGGTCGCGGCGAGAAGATCCGCACCTACAACTACAAGGAGAACCGGGTCACCGACCACCGCATCGGGTTCACGATGTACAACCTGCAGGACGTGCTGGCCGGCAACCTGACTCACGTCGTCGAAGCCCTGATCGCCGACGAACGGGCAAAACAGCTCGCCAACGGTGATGCCTGAATCCCAGTCATCGGGTGCTCCGCCGCCGAGCGGGCCGGTGTCATGGCGGCACCTGTTGGCCGAGACCACCGACGTCGTTGGAGACCGCAACCACGCACGGTGGATGTGCGAGGTCGCCAGCGGATGTGGAAGCACCGAGTTCGCAGCCGAGTTGGATCAACCGCCGACACACCGCATGGTTGCCCATCTCGACGCGATGATCGCCCGCCGAATTACCGGCGAGCCGTTGCAATACGTGTTGGGCAGCTGGCAGTTCCGGTGGCTGGATCTGATGATCGACAGGCGTGTCCTGATTCCGCGACCCGAAACCGAGTGGGTCACCGAGATCGCACTGGACCTCGCCGGCGGCTTGATCCGCGATGGAGTCGTCCGCGATGGAATCGTCCGCGATGGTGTCGCCCTAGGGTCTGGTCCGGTCACCGTTGTCGATCTCGGGACGGGGAGTGGAGCAATCGGACTGTCCCTCGCTGTCGAACTGCCGGTCGGCTCGGCGAACGTGTGGCTGGTCGACGTCTCCGCCGACGCGCTCGATGTGGCACGAGCCAATCTGGCAGGCATCGGTCGGGCGGGAGCAGCGGTGTCGATCGCCCAGGGGTCATGGTTCGCCGCCTTGCCGAACGAGCTGAAGGGATCGATCGACCTCGTGGTCGCCAACCCTCCGTACATCGCCGTCGGCGACCCGGACGTTGCCGACGACGTGTATCAGTGGGAGCCGCACCGTGCCCTGTACTCCGGCGTCGACGGTTTGGATGACATTCGGATCGTCGTCGAACAAGCAGCGAGTTGGCTACGACCGGGTGGCAGATTGGTGATCGAAATCGGATCCGGTCAGGGCCCGGCCGTGCTCGCTCTGCTCGACCAGACCGGTTTCGCCGACCGTGAGATCCGACCCGACCTGACCGGTCGCGACCGGGTTGCGATCGGCCGCCGCCCCGATGTCTGATGGACGGTTCGTGCGCGGCTGACTCGAAACGGGCCGCTCAGTCGAAACGCGCGGCGAGCTGACCGAGCAGGTTCTGTTCTTGTGGGTCGATCTCGTGATCGATGCCGGCAACATCGCGAGCGGCCGAGAACAACGAGGAACGCAGCACCTTGCTGGTGATTCGCTCGTCGACCGTGTCGAGGAACTCGCCGATCGCGTCGCCGGAGACAGCGGCACGCACCTTGGCCATCGCCGGCCCGAGGTACTGCTCGAACGAGAAGGTCGCGGTTTCCCATCCGGATTCGAGGCTGATGTTGCGGATCTCGTCCAGTTCTTCACTGGTGATGTGATGATCGACGATCATCACGAGAAGCAGCAGTTCGAGTGCGGCTTCGTGCTCGCGGTCGACAGTCGCGTGCACGGCGACGTTCGAGTAGAGGTCCTGCAGACGGGTCTTCACCCGATCCACCGTAGCTTCCGTCGACTTGCCGCTGCCTACTTGTCGATGCACAATGCCCGACGCAGGAACGCCAGCTGGTGCAGGAGCAGATTTTCTGCGACCACTTCCTGTGGCGTCATGTGGGTCACGCCCGAGAGTGGCAGAACCTCGTGAGCCTTGCCGGCAGCCAGGAGAGCCGACGACATCTGCAGTGTGTGTGCTGCAACGACATTGTCGTCGGCCAATCCATGGATCAGCAACAGTGGGCGGGTCAGTTGGTCGGCAAGGGGCAGCAGCGACGACCGGAGGTACGGATCAACGTGCGTGAACGGGTCGCCGAGGTAGCGCTCGGTGTAGTGGGTGTCGTAGAGCCGCCATTCCGTCACTGGTGCGCCGGCGACGCCTGCGTGAAACACGTCCGGCCGGGTCAACACGGCGAGCGCGGCGAGGTACCCGCCGAAACTCCACCCGCGGATGCCGACCCGCTGACGGTCGAGTTCGATGCCCCGCACGGCGAGTTCGACGGTGATTGCCTCGAGGGCCCGAACCTGATCCTCGATGACCGGTCCGGCCAGATCGTGGAACACGGCGCGCTCCCACTCCGTGCCGCGTCCAGGAGTACCGCGGCCATCGATGACGATCACGGCGAAACCCTGATCGGCAAACCACTGCGATGACAGGTATGCACTCTGCGCGCTGACCACTCGCTGCGCGTGCGGGCCACCGTAGGGATCGAGCAACACGGGCAGAGGACCGTCGATGTTGCCGTGGGGCAGCAGCACAGCGACCGACAGATCGTCGTCGCCGACTCGGTGCAACGTGACGTTCGGTTGGACGAGCGGCTTCTGTGCATTGGAGGCGATTCGGAACTCGCCTACCCGTGTGGTGGCGCCGACCGTGTCGAGTGAGCTCGAGCGCACAACAGTCGTCGCCCCGCCGACGGCCGCAGAATGCACGCCCGGCTGACCGCTGGTCAATTGCTTCCAGTCGGCGTTGCCATCGTCGACGGTGCACGTCCAGATGTCCTGCACCGATGGATCGTCGAGGGGGTTGGCGACGAACGTGACGGTTGTGCCATTCGTTCCGACGACAGCGCGTACTTGCAGATCGCTCGGCGACATGATGTCATCCCCGATCATCAATCGCCGTGCCCCCGATCGATCGGCGGCCATCACCACCGTTCCGTCGTCGAGGAGCGCTGGTGTGCCCGGGACCAATTCGACCCACTGGTCGTCGTGGTCGTCGAACAGAACCGTCGTGTCGCCGGTGACAGGGTCGGCAGCGAGCACGAGCAGGTCCTTCTGGTCCCTCGACTGAACCGTCAACATCAGACGGTCGGGTTGTGGCCAGGTGACGCCTGCCAGGTACGGGAACGCTCCGATGTCCCACTGCACGTCGACCGACGAACCGTCGAGGGAGAGCACATGCAGCGAGGTCGTTGCATTGTTCGTCCCGGCCGATGGATAGCGGTGCGTGCGCGGCGTGGCATCGGGATGGGCCGGATCGGCGATGTGCCAGATCTGCACGGGGGCCACGTCGCAGCGTTCGACCGCGATCGTCGTGCCGTCGGGTGACCACCAGTAGCCGCGCTGACGACCCATCTCTTCGCCGGCGATGAACTCGGCGCTGCCCCACGTGACGGTTTCGACCTCTTGCTCGCCGGCGAGTTCCCGGCTTCTGCCGTCCAGTTCTCCGATCCGCAAGGTTGCGCCGCTGACGTAGGCAACGCGACGCGCCAGTGGGTCTGGACGCGGGTCGAAGACGGGGCCTTGCACCGGCAGCTCTCGCGCGGATCCGCTGAGCAGACCGGCAACGAACAGCCGACCGCCGAGAGCGAACGCCACAACCGTCGCCGCTGCATCGGTTGCATACGCGACCACACCGCCGGCTCCCTCTCGCGTGCGCTCGCGGCGAGCAAGCTCCTCGGCCGGCAGATCTGCGCTGTCACCGTCGTCGAGCAGTTGACGAGGATCGGCAACGAGTCGTTCCGTCCCGCTGTGGACATCGAGAACCCACAGGCAGTTGACCGGATCGTCACCCGTTGCGCTGCGGCAGAAGACGACGCGTTTGCCGTCTGGGGAGACCGAGATGTTGCGTGGCTCGCCGAGTGTCAGTCGCTGCGTCCGTGCGTACTGACGGGGAAAGGTCAGTTGTTGGTGGTCGTGCTCGTGTTCGATGTCGTGCACGTGTTGGTCGCCGGTGTCGCTCACGATCAACCGGCCGTGACGAGGATCTTGGCGTGCGTCTCGGGGTTACCCAGATCGACGAACGCCTGGGGAACGTCGTCGATGCCCACCCGACCGGTGATCCACGGGCTGAGGTCGACCCGGCCGTCGGCGATGGCTATCAATGCAGCGTTGAATTCGGCCGGCTCGTATCCGAGAACGAATTGCAGGCTGAGCTCACGTCCGATGCCGAGCATCGGATAGATGTGGTCCTGCTGCATGCATGCCCCGACGATCAGAATTCGCGCGTGTCGCGGTGCAACCCGCATTGCTTGGTTGATCATCCCCGGAACACCAACGGCTTCGAAGATCACCAACGGACGCACCCCGTCAACCTGGCGCCACGCGTCGATGGCCGACGTCTCCCGTGGATCGACGACCACATCGGCCCCGAGCAGTTCTGCGAGCGCCCGCCGTTTCGGCGAGAAGTCGGCGGCGATGACGGGGCCGATGCCGCGCATCTTCAGTTCTGCGATGCAGGCCAGTCCCACCGGGCCGATCCCGAGCACGATGGCGGACTCACCGCTCCTGATCTTGCTCTTGGCAACGGCATGGACGCCAACGGCCAGTGGTTCGGTCAGTGCCGCAAGATCGACCGACAGACCGTTCGGCACCTTGATACCCATCAGTTCGTTGACGATCATCAGCTCCGCGTATCCGCCGGGATAGACGTTACTGAAGCCGATCCCGTGCAGGCCACTGGTGTCGAATGCGACGGGCATCGACACGATCGTGTCGCCGACGGCGAGGTTGTTCACCTCCGGTCCCAGTTCGACGACTTCGCAGCAGAACTCGTGGCCCATGACCATGTCCAGAGTTGGGACGAACATCTTCATGCCCATCGGATCTTCCGGGGCGCCGTCGCTCAGCTCCGCACTCAGCTCCCGTTGTTCACGCCCGTGCTTCAACAGGTGCAAGTCGCTGCCGCAGATACCGCAGGCGAGCACCTTCGTCAGGACCTGACCGGGTCCAGGTTTCGGCTCGGGAATGTCGTCGACTCGGAGCTGCCAATCGCGGATCACGGCTGCGCGCATGGACGCAGCGTATGTCAGGGGGTCAGATGCCGCCGAACGATGCAACGGCCTGCACGATCACATCGAACGCAGCGTCAGCATCGAGCGACGCGAGTACGTCACAGTTGGGAGCTGGCCGCTCGATCAGGTGCCGTTCGTCGATCAGGGTCATACCGCGCGTGTGCACGCCACTCGTCTCGACGACCACGTGCCGTTGGGCATGCTGGAACAGATCTGGGTGGGTGAGGGCCATGACGGCGCAGGGATCATGCACCGGAGCCCCGCGAAGGTTGTCGCTGCGCTGGACATAGGTACCGCTGAAGAATACGAAAAGGTCGGCCAGCAGCCCGGCCAAGCGACCGCCGACCGCGCGGACGAGCTCGATCCGCTCGGGTGTCGCCTGGAACTGATGGGTCAGATCGAGGCCGGTCATGATCAACGGGCCGCCGTATGCGAAGACGATCGCTGCCGCCTCCGGGTCGGCCCACATGTTGAACTCGGCCGCTGCGGTCCTGTTGCCGAACGAGCCACCGCCCATCAACGAGATACCGGCGATCCGGCGGCCGAGGTCCGGTGCGGAACGAAGCGCCAGAGCGACGTTCGTCATCGGCCCGGTCGGCACCAGCCAGACGCCTTCGGTCGCGCGGCAGGTCTCGATGATGAACTCCACAGCGTTCGTACTGGTGGCCGGCTTCGACGGCTCCGGCAGATCAGCCCCGTCGAGGCCGCTTTCGCCGTGCACGTAGCTGGCGTGATGCGGAGGCGAGACGAGTGGTCGGCTGGCGCCACTGTGCACCTCGGTGTCCAGCCCGAGCAGGTCGACCATGATCAACGCGTTGCGGGTCGTCAGGTCGAGAGGTGCGTTGCCGGCAACGGTCGTGATGCCGAGCAGGTCTGTGTGCACCGCAGCCACGACGATCGCGATCGCGTCGTCATGTCCAGGATCGCAGTCGAGGATGATCGGCAGTTTCATACCCATGATCATGCCCGACTTCTGCGAGCGCTTTCATCCCCTCGACCGCGTATTCGACCGCTCAGAATTGCAAGCGCTCATATAACCCTTGCAAGCGCTCGCCCGACAATCCGGAGGTGCTTGCAGAAGTTTGCAGTCGAAAGCGCGGTAGAGGGGACGAAAACGCTCGCGAAACTTTTCAGGGGGTCAGGGGGTCGGGGGTCAGGGTGGAGTCTTCGGAGAGGATGACTCGGCGGCCGACCCACTCTCCGATGCACATCTCGGCAGAGAGGGTGCGGTCGAGCGAACGTGCCCACGCACGGCGACCATCATCGAGCAGGCATCCGGCATAGACGGTCTCGGGGTGACCATCACGGTCGTGCATCACGCTGTAGACCTCGATCGTCGCCGGCCCGGCGGCCTCGGCAGCGGTGGCCACATCACGCGTCGGCATCGCATCGATCTCGGGTTGAGGGTATTCGTACTCGAAACGTCCGGCCGGCGGACTCGTGCTGTAGACGCCGAAGGCGTGCTTGGTCGCGTATCCGCCGTTGGCCCACACCAACCCGTTCGTTCCGGGCTCGGCACGCAGGTC
>JAYTOM010000095.1:0-6601 GCA_043747765.1 Actinomycetota bacterium | reverse complement strand
CCGACGTTGCGCCCAGTGTGGTGACGGTTCCCCGGACGGCGATCGTGCGAAACAGTTCTGCCTCGTCGAGGCCTCGATGACGCGCTGTCGGAGGGCCGTTCGGCGCGCTGACTACGACGGCGGCGGCGGGGAAGGCGTCGGTGAGCAGGTTGACGATCAGGAGTTGGCGGGCGTTCAGTGGCGCTCGGCCGGATACGGCCGTGCCGATCATCGTGAACGCTACTTCCCCCGCGTTTCCGCCCAACAGTACGGACAATGCCGCTTGGGTTCGTTGCCACAACTGGGCGCCTTCGTCGAGCGCTTCGACCAGTGAACCGATCTTGGCGTCGGTGAGGACGACGTCTGCCGCGCCGCGAGCGGGATCGCTACCATCGGTCGCCACACCGATTCCGATGCTGGCGACGCGGATTGCTGCGGCGTCGTTGGCTCCGTCGCCGACCATCGCACAGACGTGACCGCCGTCTTCGAGTGACTGGACGACCTCCACTTTCTGTTCGGGCGCCATCCGCGCGAAGACGACCATGTTCTCAACGGCGTCGCGTCGTTCGGCGAGAGAGAGTTGCGCCCATTCCGGGCCTGTCATCACGCGATCGGCGCTGACGGCGAGGCCGAGCTCTGCGACGATCGCGATCGCGGTGAGCGGATGATCGCCGGTGATGACACGTACACCTCGGCCACTGTCAATGAGTTTCGAAAGGAGCCCAACAGCATCCGGTCGCGGCGTGTCAGACAAACCAATCAGACCGACGATCTCCAAGCCGCTTCGACACAATTTCTCGAGTGCGCCGTCATCGCTCGCCGCTCGGGCAGCTTGTGCCGTAGTCAGCCGCCGCTCGGCGACCGCGATTACACGGAGGCCTCGCTGCGCCATCGCGTCCACCTGCGCAGCGACCGTGGGCGACGCAGCGGCGGCGGCAATGATCAACTCTGGGGCGCCTTTGACCGACAGCATCCGACTGGAGATCGACGCAGCGAACGACCGGCCCGATCGGAAACGAAGTTCCGATTGGCGTTCCGGGAGCGGACCAGAAAATGCTTCGAGCACCGCCGTGTCGGTGGCATGTTGCAGCCGGACGCTCGGTCCCACCGACGCGCAGGCGAGCGCCGCCCGCTTCAGCACGCTGCTGCGGTCGCGGCCTGGCATGAGCTGAACTTCGGCCACTCGCAATCTGTTCTGACTGAGGGTGCCAGTCTTGTCGAAACAGACGACATCGACCCGCCCGAGCGCTTCGATCGCCCACGGGGACCGAACGAGAACCCCGTGCTGGGCGAGCCGACGCGCTGCAGCTTGTTGGGCCAACGTGGCGACGAGGGGAAGGCCTTCGGGAACGGCTGCGACCGATATTGCCACGCCGCTCGTGACGGCTTCTCGGAGGCCCGTGCCTCGCAACCATCCGAGCGCTGTCACGATCAGGCCGGCGCCGGCCGTGATCGGTAGGACGCGGGCCGTCAACACGCCGAGCTGAGACTGTAGTCCCACACCGTCTGCGCGCGGTGGAGAAAGATTGGCGGCCCGACCCGCTTCGGTGTGTGCACCGACTGCGGTCACGATCGCGGTCGCTGAGCCGGTCAGGACGATTGTTCCTTCGAACAGCATGCACGACCGCTCAGCGAGTGGTGCGCCAGGGGTTGGCGTCACGTCCTTGACGACCGGCAGCGACTCGCCGGTCAGTGACGACTCGTCCACCTCGACGCCGTCGACCATCAGCAGTCGTGCGTCCGCTGGCACGATCTCACCACCACGGATTTCGATGATGTCGCCTGGGTTCAGCGCTGCAGAGGCAACCGACGTCGCCTCGCCCGTTTCGGACGCGAGCAGCCGCGCCGGAGCGTCTTGGCCCGACAGCAGCCGGCCGAGCAGTTCCTCCGCGCGCAGTCGCTGCACGGCAGACAGCACGGCGTTCCCGATCATCACCGAACCAACGAGAACAGCGTCCACCGGAGAGCCGAGAACAGCGCTCGCCGCGGCGCCGGTGGCAAGGATCGGCGTCAGCGGATCAGCCAATTCTGTTCGGGCTGCATTCGCCAGTCGCATTGCCCACCGTGCAGGCGAACTCGTCAGCCGCAAGCCAGAGCTGACGGAAGCGAACACGGCGTCCCACATTGCGGGCGGAACCGGTTGGTGGACAGACTTGTGCGCGCTGGCGTCAGCCAGAGCCATGACCGTGTCGGCCACCGACAGGGCGTGGAAATCGATGACAGGCTGTGGGTCCGGCAGCCGAAGATGCGCGACCCGCAGCGCTGCCATCCGACCTTGGAAGAGGCCGAACGCTGCCGCGACCACCACGGGCCCGGGTCCGCGTCCACGCACGCCAGGCAGCATCAACAAGGCTCCGAGCAAAGACGCTCCCCCAGCCAGTTCAACCGATCGGCGGCTTGTCGAGCGTGCCGCCGGCACAGCACTGATCACCGTCTCTCCACTGGACGAAATCGTCATCCCCAGCCACGAGCTCGACGCCGCTCGCTGCCAATTTTGGACGGAGGAGACTCAGTCCAGAACGGTCGCTCGGTCGCTCGGTCGCTCGGTCGGCCTGAGGCTCGATTTGTCCACCTGGTGATGCGCAGCGCCGGAAGATCCTGTGCACCTGGTGTGCACCTCGACCTAACTCGGTTCAAACGGTAAGTGAACGTAATACCTCTGAGCTGCGCTTATGTTGCGGGCGATACCAGTCTCGAACCGATGAACTCTACGGTGTGAACCCAGCCCGGCGGCAAGGCATGACGAGGCGACTGGGTAGGTCGGCGGGTGGAGTACGCGGCCGAGCTGTCGTCCTCGCTTCTGGTGGACTGTCCGATCTCGAACAGATCGCGACACGTAGCACCGTCATTGACCTCACGCCGTTGTTGGCGATCGCTGGCGTCTCGCCGGTGCTCACAGCGACTGACAGTCGGGCCCGTCGACCTTCAGGCACGCCTCTTGGTTCGCAGAGGCTGGTGGTTAGCTGAACGACCGGAGAGCATCCGAGACCGGTGGGACCGGGTCACCCGTGGAGGGATCAGCCACACAAAATTTGCCGGAGGTCACCCGTAAAGTCACCCGTAACGAATGCGTGACGTGCATAACTCCAGCTCAGGGCATATATCCGGGGTCACTTGGCCAATTGGGTTGGAAAAGATGCCACTGCTCGGGGGCGCGGCGGATCAGGTATTCGAGCTCGGTCGCGAGGATCTGGGTCACTCGGTGCACGTCGGCGCGCAGACCCTCACCGCTGCGCTGGGTCGGCAGTGCTGGCCGTACCACGGCGTGGTGACCGTTGTAGCGGTCGGTGAAATAGACGCCGACAGGAAAAACGGGTGCGCCCGTTCGCAGACCGAGTGTTGCCGGACCAGCGGGCAAGGTCGTTTGTTCCCCGAAGAACTGGACCGGGACGCCGTTGCGGTCGATATCGCGGTCGCACAGCAGACAGACGACTTCGTTGTCGCGTAGCGCCTTGAGGATCGTGCCGGCGACACCAGGGCCGAGTGGAACCACGGTCATTCCCAATTTCTGGCGCAGGTCGGAGAACCATTCGAAAAGCTCGGGGGGTTCGATCGCCTCGACGACAACCGTCATCTTGAACCCACGCTCGATCAACCAGCGCCCGGCCCATTCCCAGCCGCCGAGATGGGGCAGGGCCAGGATCACGCCGGTACCGGCAGCGATCGCCGCTGGAATCTGTTCGTACCCCTCAACCGAAAAGCCGGCATTGACAGCGCGTGACGACAGTGTTGGCAAACGGAAGCTCTCGACGTAATACCGGGCGTACGAGTCGAATGCCTGTTGCACCGCTTGGCGTAAGGCGATGCCGCGTAACCGAGGGTTCACACGGCGCAGGTGACGTTCGATCATCACTCGCTTGTCACGCATGCCGACGTTGAACGAAACGCCGATCATCTGAGCCGTGACGCCAGCGACGGGCCCCGGCATGACGCGGGCGATCAGCGAACCGAGCTTGTACCCCCCGACGGTGGCGCTGTCCGTGAGTTGTTCACGCGCCGATTTCGGTTCACGTGCGGCGCTCTCCACCATGATCGGTCAGGAATTCGGTGGGCGTCGACGGGGAACACGTGTCGGCGAGGGCTGCGTGTGGGAACCATGGCGAGTCTGGCGCCGAATGCGACGTACCTCCATCTTCGCTGCCGTGCGCGGCGTGACCGCAGCCTGCTGCCAGACCTTGATGAACCGCTGAACAGCTGTCACGAGGCAGAGGGCAAGCATCACCCACAGAATCGGCAGCAGGATGACATGGACGAGCAGACCGAGTTCCAGCAAGAGGATGCGCTCGGCTCGCTCCATCAACCCACCCTTGGCCTCCAATCCGAGGGATTCGGCCTTGGCTCGCTCGTACGAAATGATCAGCGAGAATCCCAGAATGCCGAATGCGACCATGCCGAGGCGGGGATTGTGGCCGTTCATGTAGTAATACGCGACGCCCGCAAAGATCACGGCATCAGTGAGCCGATCGATCACCGAGTCGAAAAAGGCCCCGCGTTGGCTGGCCTGGTTCGACGCCTTGGCCAGCGCCCCGTCGAGCAGATCTGGGATTGCCGCGAGGATGACCAGCGCGAAGCCGAGGTAGAGCATCCCCGCACCGATTGCGAGTGCGGCACCGACGGCGACAAGCACCCCGAGGATCGTCAGGTGGTCCGGCGAGAGGCCTGTCCTTCGCAACAGACGGCCGATCGGGCGCACCGCCTTGTCGATGGGCGCTCTGAATTTGCCGTCGAACATTGAGCGTCACGTTACCCGGCGGTACCTCTCATGCCCGCTTCCCGCAACGGGGTCGACGGTGATCGCTGAGCGCCGCTGCATCGACGTTGGCTGCATGGCACACTGGACCAATGAGCGACTCCTCACCTGCCGATCTGGCTGTTGCCTTCCGTTCGCTCGGTCGCCGGCTCGCCGAAGCGGACCACGACGGCGTCACCGCCGCCGACGTTGCCGCAGCGACGAACGCCGTCAACGCAGCCGTTGCCGCAGCGGCGTCTGTCCTCGGTAGTCCGTCGAACACAGAAGACGTGGCCTCGGCGATCCACGACCGTACGCTCGCCCAGTGGACCGACGCCGACCTCTCGGCCATCCAAGCCGCTGCCAACGACGCAGCAAAAGCGATCCGCGCGTTGCAGAACACCTGAACCTCGGTGGCGTTCGTGCTGGACCCATTGGCAGACGTTGCGCCCGTGGTGCGACGTCGAGCCGTTGCGACTCGTTTAGCATGACCAGAACCCGATTCGGAGGTGGGCGAGATTTCTACGAGGCGAGCAAAACCGGCGCGACGTCCAGCAACGCCGTCGGTGACCGAGGCGCCCCCTGATCAGGTCGCTCCAGAGCCAGGACAAGCCGCCGACAAGGTGCTCGAGGTCGTCGAGTCGACGATCGAACCGGCGATGCGGCCGACCTCGGAGCCCACGATCGACCGGGTTTCGGGTTGGTACCCGGATCCCGACGACGTCGGAGGCCTGCGATTCTGGAGCGGTACGGAGTGGACCGAACACCGGGCCCGGCTGGCCGAACCCGCTTCACCGTCTCCGTCGGTCGCGGTCGCGCCAGTGCCGAACGTCGCGACCGTGCCGAACGTCGCGACCGTGCCGGACGTCGCGGCTGTGCCGACGTCAGCGGTCAACAATCCTGCGGTCTGCTCCTGCGGCGTCGTTGCAGTCGGCAGTTGTCGAGTGTGTTCGCGCCCGTTCTGCAGAGCGCACATCTCGGATTTGCCGACCGAGGATCGGGCCTTCCTCCTGCGCTGGGATGCGTGGACCTGCGCCGGTTGCATCGAGATCGATCAGCGCTCCGCTCGCGCCTTTCAACTGGCGCGCTGTGAGAGTCTGGCTGCCCAGATCGCGACAATTCCGAAGATGAGTCGGGTGCGCACCATCACCGGCCTACGCCCGCGGATGGCGAACATGTTCCATCGCAGCGACATCGCCGGAGTCCGGCCAGCTCGGCACGCTCGCGCGTACCTGATCGAATACGACGCTGGCGAACCCGATTCGACTTACGTCGGGTTGGCCATCTCCGCAGATGGTCGCACTATCTTCGACGTCGGCGCGGCGATGAGCGGTGTCACCAAAGCTCGGATGGGTCCACAGGCGACGATCAAGGGCTATCTGATCCGCAAAGAGATCACTGTCGACGCACTCCGCGAGGCGTCGGCCCGTTCGACGAAGGATTCGTGGTTCGAGTTCGCGTCTCGCGCCTATCTCCGTGCCGGAAAGCGTCTCGGCATCGCGCCCGTCGACAACGGCTCCTGACCCCGTCAGAGGTCGGGTTCCTGCCAGTCCGTCTCAGGGTTGTCCTGGGCGAGGTGCTGGATGACGCGCCCGTTGACGGCATCGACGAGGACAAGACCGCGCCGACTCGGCGGGTTCTCACTCGAGTAGCACAGGACGCGCCAGGTCGGTCGACTGCGCAGCCCGCGCCACACCTGCTGCGCCGACGCGTGGCCGACTGCGAAACCGATCACGGCGGCTGCAGCGACCAATGCCTGCTTCTCGTCGACCTGCATCCGCCACCCAGAGGTGAGACAGAGAATGCCGAAGGCGCCGAGCAGGATCGCTGCACCGAGCATTCCGCGATTGACAGCGACGGGCTGGCCGTTGCGGGTCAGCAGCCACAACAGGA
>JAYTOM010000094.1:0-5597 GCA_043747765.1 Actinomycetota bacterium | reverse complement strand
CGAAGTCTTGCACTCCGCGAGGTCGTCCTCGACGCCGATCCGCACCTGCCTCACGCTGCAGCGAGGTTGTAGTAACCCTCGAGATCAGCGATGACCTGGGTTCCTTCGTTGACGAAGATGCAGACCTTGCCGCCGCTACCGACACGAACGGGCGTGAGATCTGCCTGGTCCACCCGACTGATGAAGTTCAAGAACGAGGCCAGTGGCCGCGACTTGCCGCACGGCCACGCCGTGACATATCCAGGGCCTGATGCTTCGGTGATCGTGACGTTGAGCATCACGGCGACCGCGTCATCCGGCACACCGTTGACCCCGGTCACCTGGACCTGCACGATGCTGCCGCGGTCGAGCCGCGCCTGCCGCGATCCAACCACACCCGTTCCGTCGCGAGTGTCGAGCACACGTACCGGTGTCATGCCCGTGAACGTCACACCGGGACCGGGCGAGAAGTACCCCTGGATGTCGACGACGAGATCGGTCGCGACCGATGCAAAGAAGCAGACCTGACCGGTGGGAGAGACCCTTGATGTCGCCAGGTTGGCAACCGTCGTGTTCGAAGGGTCGAAGTTCACGTTGGACACGGTTGGACGGACTCGGTCACACGGGAACACGGAGATGTATCCGGCGCTGGTTGCCCCCGTCGCTGTCACGTTCATCGTGATCGCGCGGAGCTCGGTACCGGCTGGCACTCCGCCTGCGCCGGGCACGGTGAAGGGCAGGATCTCGCCGGCTGCGAGATGGCCGGCGGGACGCGATCCGAGCCCGGTGCCGTCCCTGGTGTCGATGATGCGCATCGGATCGAGTTGGTGATAGGCAAAGCCCGGCACGGAGGCGAAGTCATCGGCGTACCACCCGGAGAGATCGGCCACCAGTTGCACCTGACGAGACGTGAAGAAGCACACGCGACCATCCGTTCCGACCTTCGCTGTGACCTGGTTGGCGACGTCCACACCGTGTTCGAAGTTCACGTTCGAAGCGACCGGACGAGCGCTCCCGCAGGGCAAGACAGCGATGTACCCCTTGCCTTCGGCCTCCGTCACCGTCACGTTCAGCACGACTGCCCCGACCCCCGACGTCGGAACGCCGCCGACGCCGGTGACGATCAATTCGGTGACCTTCCCGGCACCGAGCGGTCCGGGATGCTGGCCCGCGACTCCGGTGCCGTCGCGGGTGTCGAGGATCCGCACGGGATCGACTGGCGTGAACGTCCCCCGAGTCGCGACGGCGGCGGACGCGGCGCCGGCAGTTAGTCCAACGGCAGCAAACAGCGCCGCGCACGTTGCCGTGATCGAAACAATTGTCCTGACCTTCATCATTCTCTCCTTGTTTCAGAGCCCTCGTGGTCGAAAGCTCCCGCACAGTGGTCTCGAATTGTGATGAACATGTTGTCGAACGGCGTGCATTCAGCGACGGAGCAGCCGATCTCGAGCGGCGCTGCGCAGCAGATCAGGGCGCTGTGCGCAGCTGCACTGGCTTCTGGGTCGATCTTCATCAGCGACGTGGTTCCACCACATGCAGCGTCGAGTCAGGGCTTGGTCCAGAAACCGGGCGTCCCTGTCGGCTGTCAATCGGTCGTTTCCGGATCGAGCGAACACGTTCCACTGCCCGGGCGCACGGGCGGTACCGAGAACATCGACATTGTCGTCCCCTTGTGCCGCAGCGTCATGCTGACCCGACGGCGTCAGCGGCAGGCTACCGTTCGGCAATGACCACGACCGTTGTCGGCACGACACACAGCACCATCGACCCGGGCGACGATCATCCGTACCGCACGGGCGCATGGCAGCCGAACTTCGTCGAATACGACGCCACAGACCTCGAGGTGAAGGGCACGATCCCGACCGATCTGGCTGGCGTCTACCTGCGCAACACCGAAAACCCGGTCCACCAGTCGATCGGTCGGTATCATCCGTTCGACGGGGACGGAATGTTGCACTCGATGCACTTCGAAGGTGGTCGCGCGTCCTACCGCAACCGCTTCGTGCGCACCGTTGGGTTGGCCGCCGAGAACGAGGCCGGACATGCACTGTGGGCGGGCTTGGCCGAGCCCCCGGACCGGTCGTTGCGCAACGACGGTTGGGGTGCACGTACGCGCATGAAGGATGCATCGAGCACTGACGTCGTCGTCCATGCCGGGGTCGCCAAGAGCAGCTTCTACCAGTGCGGCGATCTGTACCGCCTCGACCCGACGACGCTCGCGGATCTCGGCCGGGAGTCGTGGGGCGGGCAGTTCCCGGCCGAGGGTGTTTCCGCACATACCAAGGTGGATCCGCGAACCGGCGAGATGCTGTTCTTCAACTACTCGACGACTGCGCCGTACATGCATTACGGCGTGGTCGACGGTTCCGACAACCTCGTCCACTACACGCCGATTCCGCTGCCAGGGCCCCGTCTTCCTCACGATATGGCGTTCACCGAGAACTTCGCGATCCTCAACGACTGTCCGATGTTCTGGGATCCGAAGTTGCTCGAACGAGACATCTACGCCGTTCGTTACTTCAGCGAACTGCCGACCCGGTTCGCGGTGATTCCCCGTCGCGGGAATCCCGAAGACATCCGCTGGTTCGAGGCCGCTCCGACGTACGTCTTGCATTGGATCAACGCGTTCGAGGATGGCGATGAGGTCGTCCTCGATGGCTTCTACCAGTCGCAGCCGAACCCGAAGGCAGCGCCGGAGGCAACCGTCTTCGAGCAGATGTTCCGCTTCGTCGATCTCGCTCAGTTGCAGGCTCATCCCTACCGCTGGCGGTTCAACATGCGCACGGGGCGGTGCACGGAGGAGATGTTGAGCGACCGGATCCTCGAGTTCGGGATGATCAACAGCGCCTACGCCGGGCTGCCGTATCGCTACACCTACGCCGTGTCGGCCAAGCCCGGATGGTTTCTGTTCAACGGCATCGACAAGCTCGACATGCACACCGGGCGCGTCGAGGAATACCGATTTCCCGACGGCGTGTTCGCCAGCGAGGCGCCGCTCGCGCCGCGCATCGGCTCGACCGCCGAGGACGACGGCTATCTGCTCACCTTCACCACCGACATGAACGACAACACGTCCGAGTGTCAGATCTTCTCCGCCCAGGATCTCGGCTCCGGACCGGTTGCCAAGGTGCGCCTCCCCGAGCGGATCAGCAGCGGGACCCACAGCTGCTGGGCGCCGGCCGACACCCTCGGCTGACTCGTCAGGACAGAACGCGCTTGCGAAAGCCGGCCATCCCAGCTCGCATCAGGAACAGACCGACACCCAACAGCACGACCAGGATCACCACCGAGTTCATGTGTGGCACGCCGGTGGTCAGGGCGGCGCGCATCCCTTCGGTCAGGTACACGAGTGGGTTGATCAGGACGGCCACCTGGAGCCAGCGCAGCGGCGCCAGTGACTGCCAGGGATAGTAGACCGCACCGAGAAACGTCATCGGGATGACCAGCAGACCGAAGATCAGTGGCACCTGCCGCGGGCCGACACGGGTTCCGATGAACAATCCGAGCGAGGCGCTGAGAAAGGCGCCGAGGATCATCACGGGGATCAGAAGCAGGAAGTTCACATGCAGATTGATCTTCGTGGCCGGGATGAACAGCCCCATCGGGAAGACGAGCACGCCGGCGATCAACGCCTGCACCCCACCTGCAACCACCTTCTCGAAGGCGATCGCGCCGACGGGCAGCGGGGCGAGGACGCGATCCTCGATCTCGCGGGTGAAGCCGAAATCCTGCACCAGAGGCAGAGCGACCGCCTGGATGCCCTGGAAGATGATGGAACTGGCGACGACGCCGCCGACAAGCAGGGTCGAGAAGCGCGTAGCGCCTGCGCCGCCGCCGACACCCTGGCCGATCTTGGGGAAAACAAAGGTGAACACGAACATCAGCATGAACGGCTGCACGACGGTGCGGGCCAGGAACATGCCGAATTCCTTGCGGACAACCGTGAGGTCTCGGGCGAGGAGCGCGACGAACGCCGAACGGGCGGCCTCTTTGGCCGGCCCGACATCGGCGGCACTCTGTTGATCGATGATTGCGGTGGCCATCAGTCGCGCAGATCCTTTCCGGTCAGTTGGATGAAGACGGTCTCGAGCGATGGCTCGGCGATCGACAGATCCGAGACATCGAAACCGGCATCGCCGGCAATCGTCATCAGCCTTGGCACGATGCCCCGGCCGCCGCGGACATGAACCTCGACGCCGCGAGACGTCGCTTCGGCCTTGACCACGTCGGCGGCCGATGCGA
Organism: Actinomycetota bacterium; assembly: GCA_043747765.1. Taxonomy (GTDB): domain Bacteria; phylum Actinomycetota; class Acidimicrobiia; order Acidimicrobiales; family Ilumatobacteraceae; genus WLMZ01. The sequence goes on along the minus strand of JAYTOM010000094.1, from coordinate 1,376 downwards.
ACGCCGCGGCGAGGGCACTCGCGTCGCCGCTCGCGGTGATGGTGGCAACGGTATCGGCATCGACAGAACGCTTCAATCCGGACGGTGTGTCGGACGCCAGGATCTCACCGTGATCCATGATCGCCAGGCGTCCACACAGCGAGTCCGCCTCTTCCATGTAATGCGTGGTCAGCAACACCGTCTGGCCGTCCTTGTTCAGATCCCGGATCAACTCCCACAGGCTGAGCCGGGTCTGCGGGTCGAGGCCGGCGGTTGGCTCATCGAGGAACAGCACCGACGGTCGGTGCATGATCGAGCGGGCGACCATCAACCGTTGGGCAAGTCCGCCGGACAGCGTGTCGACGCCCACGCTTGTCTTGTCGCTGAGGCGGAACACGTCGAGCAACCGGTCTGCTTCGGCCTTGGCCCGCTTTGCGTTCATCCCGAAGTAGCGGCCGTGGAAGATCAGGTTCTCGCGAACGGTCAGCGCCCGGTCGAGCGTGTTTGTCTGCGTCACGACGCCGATGTGCTGCTTGACGCCCGCTGGATCGGCAATCACGTCGACGCCGGCGACGAACGCAGATCCCGACGTCGGGATGACCCGCGTTGTGAGCATCCCGATGGTGGTCGTCTTGCCCGCCCCGTTCGGCCCGAGCAATCCGAAGATCTCACCCCGCTGCACCTCGAGGTCGAGCGAGTTGACGGCCGCATCGCGCTGCCTCACAGCGGTGCCGGTCGCTGAGGCCACTGCTGGAGCGGGCGGTCGGCCAGGGGGTCCGCCGGGGCGGCCAGGGAGGCCACCGAACGCAGGCGCGCCGGAATAGACCTTGCGCAAACTCTCGGTCTTGATCACGGGACCCGACCCTGATGAAACGGGAAACGCTGTGGACACGGTGGCCATTCAAGCACCCACATGAACAGCGAGACTCGAGCACCCACATAAACAGCGACACGCTTCATTCGGCTTCCCGCATCGTGGAGCTCTACCGATCCATCGCACCGTCGCTTGACATTTTGTACAATCGCGAGATGACGCTGGCCGCACGACTTGACCGACTCGGAACCGAAACCGCTTTCACGGTCTCGCTGGCGGCTGCGGAATGGGGTGCCAAAGGCAACAGGATCTATCCGTTCCACCTCGGCGACCTCGACCTGGCCACCCCGTCGAACGTGGTCGCGGCGATGGACCGAGCGATCGTAGATGGCAAGACGGGCTACTGCCCGGCCGCCGGAATCCCGCAACTCCGCGAGGCGCTGGCCGAGGACATCGGAGGGCGGCGCGGTCTCGTCTATTCTCCGTCACAGGTGGTCGTCCAGCCTGGCGGCAAGCCGGTGATCAGCAAATTCATCCAGAGCGTGATGAATCCCGGCGAAGAGGTGCTCTACCCGAACCCCGG
>JAYTOM010000093.1:0-7272 GCA_043747765.1 Actinomycetota bacterium | reverse complement strand
TCTGGTTCGTGAAGCCGAAGGACGTGACCCGGATCCGTCCGGTTCGATCGTCGATGCCTGCAGTGTGCGCGGCGCGTCGACGGTCGGTCGTGCGACCAGAGGCTCCGTGCGACGATGCGTCTCGAACCGGCGAGACAACTCATGACTCGACACGCCCGGATCAACCCGACGCGCCCGACGTATCTCCTCGAACAATTCCAACCTGGACCTTCTCACGCTCATCGAGACAGAGTCCACGACGACCACGACACCGGTGAGGACCCCCCACCCGACACCCCAGCCACAGCCAGATCAGCGTGCCATTCCTAGGTGAGGCCGCCCTTCGCAGCGCAACCACGACGGCTGATGGTGTCGACGCCCGTGCAAGCAAGCTCCATCTGCTGGCGGTGCCGAAACGGCTCGATGTCAGGGGTCGCTCAAAGATGACCAAGGCAGAGTTGGTCGAAGCGATCAACAATCCGCTTTCCCAGAGACCGCAAGACCGCAACCGCGGCGACGTCTATCGTCGACACGACCATGACCGCCACGAACGGTCCGGGCTCCGACGCCATAGCACCGGAGATCTCGAACTCCGAACTCCCGCACATCGGCCGGATCAGAACTGACACGGCCGGAGCAGCGGGCAACTACGGGGTCGACGTTACGCACGGCCACGTCATCGTCCGGAACTCGCAGCTGTACATCTCGGGCGAAGGGTGGAGCTTCTGCAACAGTGGCGGCCAACCGAGTCTGGTGACATCGACGGTCCCAAGGGGCCACCGCCGGCATGTCCAGCAAGCGCGATCTCGTCGTGGACGCAAACAACAACTCCTACCCCTGCTCGTAGGCACCCGTCGGCCAATCGAGAATTGGGCCACACCGCCCGAGACCCCTCGACGGCCGGGTGTTTGTCTCCCAACTACAACGACAGCTGTCGCCGTAGAAGTGAACTTCGCCGTCTGCCCACAATCACGGAATATCAGACGCAGCCGTCAGGTCCGGGCTTCCAGGAAGCCGATGGCGGTGGACCCCGGGTCGCTCACCCCCACTCCGATCGGCACGTGTTGTGGCTCGCGACGATGGCCCGGCTTGATCCGTGTCCGCGTATTCGCCAAAACGAACTTGGGATGAACTATCGGTAGCAGCATTTGCCGGGATCGCCACCGGTGGGTGGAACGAAGCCATCCCGAAAGCCCCTGAGGCAAGTCAGCCGACAACTATCTGTAGTGAAACCTGTCAGCTGAGGGCGAGCGTCTCGAGCGTGTCGGCGTAGCGCTGGCGGAGGCTGGCAAGCTCGCGTTCGTGCTTGACGATGCGGGCCGACAGGTTCTTGAGGAGTTCGACACCCTTTTCGACCCTGACGGTGAGCAGGTCCTGCGCCTGTGCGACAGGTACCAGTTCGACGCTCGGCGTCGCTCCAGAGACGGGCGCAGCCGATGACGCGGCGACCTTGGTCGCAGCCGCCTTCTTCGATGGTGCTGCCTCCTTCTTCTTCGCTGGTGCCTTCACGCCTGCCGTCGCTCGTGTCGGGTCGACCGCCGCGCCGGCTGTTGTCTTTGTCGCTGTTGGTGCGGACTTCTTCACCCTGGCAGGCGTGGCTGATCGCTTCGGGGCAGCCTTCGCTGTCGCCGATGTGGCCTTGGATGGCAGGGTCAGGCGGAGGCGGTGGATGACTTTGTACACGGTCGGGTCGGACACACCTAACGTTTTGGCGATCTCGGTGACGCTGCGGTGCTCGGCGATCTTGGTGGTGATCGTCTCGTCGTGCCTGGTGTTCGGTGTGCGTGCCATTGCCGGGCAGGGTATCGGCTGGTGTTGCATCCTGATCGGTGCGCCAAGGGTTCATCAAACTCCGCGACATCATCGGCACACCAGCCCACCCACCAAAGCCCTCCCGAGCCAGACCAGGCCGCCCCGAAGACACCTGAAAGCCGCCAAGAACCCCCACCCAACCTTCAAAAAGGCAGCCTGAACAGCAACCGAGGTCTTTGTCGCAAGCTGAGTCTGGCGTAACATTCGATACCAACTCCAACTGCCCGGGCGCAAGAACCGCGAACTCGTCACCGCCGAGGCGGCACACGCTGTCGTGGCCTCTGGTCACCGCAGACAGACGTCGAGCGACCTCAACAACGATCACGTCAGCCGCACCATCCGAGTCCGGCGTTGACCTGATGGAAGCGGTCAAGTTTGATCACCAACAGCGCAGGGCGGCGGCCCGGTCGGCGTTAATGGGTGAGCGTGGTTTGGAGTCGCGATTCGAGAGTGGCCAGGGTTGGCGAGGCCTGTCAGGTCGTCGTATGCGTCCCCGCGGCTCATTGGAGCCTCGACCTGTTTGCGTTCGGAGAGGTCCTCGAATTGGGCGATGACCCGAACCAGCGAGCCGTCGTCTCCATAGACAGCAACGCCAGTGGTTCGGCGCCACACGTGGTCGCCGGACGCAGCGCGATGACGGTTCTCCAACACGAAATCCGACGCGGCACCTTCGTTCGGTTGACGGAGCCCGTCAAGGCTGCTGGAAAGACCGGCGGCCGCCGTGATGTCGCTGAAGGTCCAACCTCTTCAGCACCTCACGCGGGTAGCCGAGGAAGCGACACATCGCCTCGTTGACGTCCAAGATGGGTCAATGGCGCAACTCCCGTCTGGGTCGCTCAGCAATTCATCAATCTAGCGGGCCGGTGGAGTCGCGTACTGCTTGCATGTCGTCAGCGCGGTCCGCCACCGACCTCGCGGCAACCCAGGGTGCGGTCGTGATGACGCGTGGCCATCGCGGCGGGGGCGATGACGTTCTTGCCGGCTACCGTGGCGCAGTAATCGTCGCGTCGACCCGAGGGGGAACTTTTCGGACCGTTGTCGCCGCGCACGGCGTCGTGCAGCAACACCGAAACTTAAAGTGTCCCGATCTCGGCGGTGAGACCCGTTCCTGCATTGATGCCACCCCAAGGTTTGTCCGGGCGGCCGAACAGGAATCCTTGGCCCAACGTGACACCGAGCGAAGCGCAAGCACATCCTTGTTCCAGTGTTTCGATCCCGGCCAGTAGCAGCAGCGCACCGATGCGTTCTGCACACAGCACGAACATCTCGACGATCGCTGCCTTGCTGGCGTCAAAGTCGAGACCTTCGACGAGCCGACGGTCGAGCTTGAGTATGTCCGGTCGCACAACGAACAACTCCTGTAAGCCCTCATAGCCCCCTTCGGGTTGATCGACGGAGACCATGGCCCCCGCACGTCGGAGACGACCGTAGGCCAAACGAAGTTGGTCAGGATGTTCGACCGGTCGATGCCCGGTCACCTCCACTGCTATGCCGGTGAGATCGCCGATTTCTGCGAAAACCTCCCACACCTGTGCCGTACTCAACGACTCTGGTTCGATATTGACGGTCACGAACGTTCCCGACGGAAGTGTCGATCGCGCCCCCAACGCAAGACGCAATGTCGTTGCCTCGAGGTCGGCGGCGAGACCGACGCGTCGCGCCGCTGCGAACCAGGCGTCAGGACCCACGAGTGGGGCGCCGTCAAATCGACTGAGTGCCTCATACCCGGCGACGGTAAAATCTCGCAGGTCGACGATCGGCTGATATACGGTACGCACGCCTTCGCCAGAGATGGCCTCGCCGAGTAGCTCCGGCCAATCGGTCGTAATTCGAGATTCGGGATCCGACGACATATCGGGCTCACCACTGCGATATTCCGCTTTGTGCTCGCCGGACACGGTTCGGATGAGAGCAGGTTGGGCAACCGAGGCGGGGAGATCCGCTTCGCTCGTACTTGTCCAGGCATCGTCGCACAGTGGGACGTCGTCTCCGCAAACGAATGATTTCACTACCTTCACCTCTCCGGTGACGTTCTGGGCGCCTCTACATCTAAGGTTCGGCAGCGCTAGCGGGAACTTGAGCAACTGCGGAAGCGGATCACGGCTCGTCGCCTTAGCCCACAAGGCCGTTCAGTTCGCTGTGATGGATGTTTCGGGATGGGTGGCTTTTGTGGGTTGCGGCCGGTTGGTGTGCCGGGCTCTTTTGACATGCCACTTGGGCATCGTGCGTTTGATGAGGCGCGGGCCTGATCGCAGCCGGTGTTTCGGGTTCAGTCGGTGATAGATCAGGACGAGTGCGTGGGCCTGGCCTCGGTCACTGCCCAGAAGGGAAAAACCGCGCGCCTGTGCCAGCGAGCGGCGAGTGACCGGTAGTGCGGCGACGAAGCTGACTCGATCCGGGTCGACGTTGGCTTGGATCGCGGCTGCGAGCATCAGGGTGCGGATCGCGTAGTGGCAGCACAGGTGACTCCAGATCTCTTGCAGGACCAACGCCGGTGACTTGGAACGCAGCACCATCGTGGAGCCGCGCTGGCGGGTCATGAGCTCGTCGAAGATCGCTCGATCTCCCACCTCTGCGCGTATGCGGCGGACAGTTCGGTGGCCGTCACCTCGGCCGGATCGAGCATCGTGGTGAACAACCGGAACGGTTGAGAACGACGGTACGGTCTCGACACCGCGACCGTCATCGACGGTGTAGTCGATGACGCGCACGACGACATGTGCGGTGTGCAACTCCCGGTTCTTGGCCCGCAGCTCACCGAGCCACGACCCGTGCGCGAGCACCCTGGTCTGGCGAGGTGTGACGTTGTTCTTCGCTCGCCACAACAAGTCAGCACCGGTCGCCGCGGCCTGCTGCCACAAGGCGAACCCGGTGAAGCCACGGTCAGCGAGCAACACCATGCCCGGCTCGAGCTGATCGACCAACAACTTCGCCAGACCGAGTTCTGACGTCGTGCACGGACCGATCTCAGCGTCGAAGGTCGCATGGGTCCCGCACTCGGCCAACGCCACCAGCCGGGCCTGCGGGAACGCAGAGCGCTCGCCTTTACTCACCCCTGGCCGACCGAAGAACTCGTCGTTCACCACCGTGTCGGCGACAACCAACGTCGTGCCGTCGATCGCCACCAACCGGCGACCAGCCAGCCACGAACCAGGCGTCACCTCCGTCGCCAACGGCCGTGCGACCCGCGCGAACAATCGCTTCAACGGCTCCGCACCCAAACGGTCACGGGCCTGGAAGATCGCCGACTTCGACGGCAACCTCACCGGGTCCACCGGACCCGACACTGCCCACGCGAGCCCGTCGGTCATCAATGCGATCACGTCCTCATACTGCGATGTTCTAGATCGACGCCACCGATACCCACACCTCCCTCAAGAAACCGTTCAGGTCTTCCCCGCCGGCTCAAGACGCCCGTCGGCGCACCGATGCCTGCGTCGGTCGGCGAGTCGGGGTGGTTCCGATTCAGCAACGACCGAAGCCCCGGAGGGCACCATGTCTCGTCTCGTCATCGCATCCTGGACGCTCTCGTCGCTCGGTGCGGCAGCCGTTGTCATCGGCATCGGCGTGGCTCCCGTTCTCGGCCGTGGAACCGAAGGCCGGTTCAGGCACCGTGTGCTCATCGAGATCGCTGACTGCCCGCACTCAACGAGCGACGACAGGCACGACGAGGCGGGCGACGGCCATCGTAGGGCGCCCGCTCCATCGGCGCATGCAACGACGCAGACGATCTCGGTCCTCGTGCCCCGAACAGCGCTCGTGCGCCTCGACGCGTCGGGACACATCACCGCCGCGTTGACCAACACGGGATGCGCACCGAGCACCCTCGACGACGTGTACGTGGTGACCGCTGCAGGCGATGTCGAGGTATCGGCGACACTGAAAGTCTCGACCATTGCCTGGACCGGCGACTTCCGGTCTCCCGGCGTCTATCAGCCCCAGCAAGCAGCGAGATTCCGGGCCGGGTTATGGTCGGAGGAATCGCCAAGCTGACTCCATCCTTTTCAAAGGTCGAAGCCTCGACCACACCCGGGGCGCCTCAAGATGGGCCGCCCGTCAGCGATGGGGCGGTATTGCAAGCAGCGCTCAACGAGATCAACGGTTTTCGACCACAGAGGCACGACGAACGTCGGGACGCCGGCGTTGTTCGGGATGAATTTCCAGACGGTGTCAACCGCTGAGAAGCTGCCGACCTCGGGCGGACAACCCGGCAGTTACCTCAGCGATGGTGTCACCCCCCAGCCCGGTGCTCGCCACCGCGTTGGATTTCATCAACACCGAAGTTGTCGCGATGCAAACCGCTATCCACACCCGAAAACTGGACCGCAGCACCGTGATCATCCCTGTCCGCCAAACACTGCCAGTCACCAATGGAACCATCGGCGCTCATGCGCTTCAAGGACTCGACGATCTTGGCGGCGTTGGACACGGCGTGGAATGCCGCCAACAACGTCACCAACGGTCTCGTCGCCCTCGCAGCCGACGTCGTCGGTATCGCCCAACACGGTGTCGTCTACACCGGCGGCACAGGCAAAATCGCCGAGCACGCGGCGCCGATCCACAAGACCGCAACGTTCCCCTCGTCGTCTCCGGCGCCTCGGTCGAACACCACACGAAATCATCGGAAACGGTCGAAACGACACAGATCGCGCCGACCATCCTGAGACTCCTCTGCCTCAACCCGAACCACCTGCAAGCCGTCCAGATCGAACACACCGACACGCTCGACCTCGGCTGAACCGCCTCACCTTGCGCTGCAGGCATGCAGCCAAGTGCTTCATGCCTGCATCGCCAGCGCCAGCAGCGGACGTCCGGTTCGTCGCCTGCATCGACCGCCGTCCATCCGGGGCGTCAGGTAGCGATAGACCTGGAGATGCGCTACGAGGCCGAGAACTGCTGCTGGGCGCCGATGAATGTACGTATCGACTTGGTGACACTGAAACGAGGCGTGCCCCTCTTCGAGATCGCAACGAGTTCGACGCCGGCATTCGCCAGGCTGATGGCCATCCACTCCGGCAGGTACGCCGTCACCCGAGTCGCTGCTCGTCGTTGGGAGTCTGAAAGTGACGACCACCATTCGGAGAGTCGCTCGCGATCGTTCTTCATCCCGAGAGTGTTCCACGTCCGGAAGTGATGCGCCATGGCTCGCAGCTCACTGGTCTGTCGCGCGTGCGGAACGTGCTAACGGCGACAATCACCCAATCCGACAACGGCCCCGACAATGGTTGGGGGCTGTTCGTCAGCAAGACACGAAACGCTCAGGCCGTGCTGTGCGAACCCACAGACCCAATCCCTGAGCAGCGCGTGCCGAGACGGCTAATCCTCGATCCGCCGATGGTCTGGGTGTGAGGTGATGCGCGTATCTGCGTGAAAGGCCCCCTGGGCTGGGACGATGTTGGTCTCTTATCTCAGCAAAGCCCAGACCACAGGAGACACTTTCAGTGACACGAGTATCGCATGCCATCGACCGTGTCGAAGTGT
>JAYTOM010000092.1:0-26382 GCA_043747765.1 Actinomycetota bacterium | reverse complement strand
TCGTCGCCGCGCTCAGCGGCTTCGGCACGAACCAGGTCGGCCAGCTCTTCGGCCTCGACGAAGCGCCGATTGTAGAACTCGACGAACGCCAGCAGACCGAACGCCCAGCCAACTCCGGCGCGGTCACCGAGTTCGTTCAACGTGTCAGCGGCGCGACGAAGATGTTCTTCGGCAACCGCCATGTTCCCGGCGAGGAACGACATCCATGCTCGGTGCTGTTCGATGTAACCGAGTCCGCGTCGATCCCCGAGTTCCTCGAACAACCCTGCGGCCTCGCCGAACAACCACTCCGCATCGGTCAGCGAGCCGCCGAACAGTTCGAGGAAGCCACGGACGCGTAGCGTCTCGGCCAGTTGCGGGCGATCATCGAGCTCTCGGAACAGATCGATCGCTTCGCCCAGCTGCGTACGCGCCGACGACAGGTCGTTCGCGGCCTGGCTGATCAGGCCACGGGCGCGCAGCGCTCCGGCTTCAATGGCGACATCGCCGATCGCGACGGCCTCTGCCAGCACCGCCTCGGTCTCAGGACGGGCGCGATCGAGCTGGCGCAGCTCGACGAACGCAGAGATCCGCCGCAGACGAAGGCGAGCGCGCTGCGTGCGGCATCCGGCCGACAGCTCGCCGAACTCGAACAGCTCGAGTGCGCGACTGGTGTAGCGGACGACCTGGCGCAGATTGCCCTGATCGGTGGCGCGCATGCTGGCCGTCTCGAGCGCGGCGACGGCCTGGTCACGGATGTCGTCCGGGACGCGCGGCACGGCTCCCAATTCGGCGACGATCTCGGCGGCGGAGGCGAGGTGATGGGAGATGTCATCGGCATTCGCCTTCAGCTCCTGCATCGCTGTCGCGATACCCATGTGCCGCTGGGCGCGCACGGCCTTGGTCAACGTGTTGTAGGCGACCTCGCGAACGGAGTCACTGTTGAACGTCCAACGCTTGCCGTCGATGTTCAGCAATCCGGCGTCGACCAGATCGTCGAGCAACGACATCTGGAACGGTTGACCGAGCTTCTCGGCGAAGCTCTCGAGGCCTTGAACCTGCCCGGACGGCCCGAGCACCGCAGCGTTGTCGATCACCGAACGATGTTCCGGCGTGAGCTGATCGAGACGAGCTGCGATCACCGCGCGCAGCGAATCCGGCAGAGCCGTGACGTCGCCACCTTCGGCGACCAGAGCGGCGAGCTCCTCGAGGAACAGTGGGTTGCCGCCGGAGCGGTCGTAGATCTTGGCAATGGTGTCGTCATCGGCGTCTGCGCCGAGGATGGCGCGACACAACTGCGCCGCCGAGACAGGACCGAGCGGTTCCAGCGGAAGTCGGACCACAGCGGCGCGAGTGCCGAGCGGCGGCCACGCCAGGTCGGGGTCGGGTCGGTTGGTGGTGACGAGCAGGAACGGCGTGCGGGCCAAGGCGACGAGCAGGTGTTCGCACAGCGCCAGGACAGCCGGGTCTGCCCAATGGACATCGGTGATGGACAACAGGACGGGCCCCGAGCGGAGCCGACGTTGCAGAACCGCCGTGACGGCGCGGGCAACCGCCTCGCGGGCAGCGACGGGATCCAATTCGTCGAGCTTCGACGGATAGCCGAGCAGGTGCTGGAATGCTTCGGCGAGCTGCTTCAAGGTCCGTTCATCGGCGTCGCCGAACAGTTCTCGCCCACTGTCGACAGCGACGGCACGAACGGCCTCGGGCGATGTGTTCGGATCCAGTTCCAGCTTGTCGAACAGAGCGTGGGCGAGTGGCCACCACACGTTTGCCTCGCCGTACGGCACCGCCGAACCCTCGAGCACGAGGGCCGACTTGTTGCCCCTGACTGCATCGATCAGTTCGTCGACGAGCCGGCTCTTACCGACACCGCCTTCACCGTCGACCGCCATCAGCGCAGCCTGTGAGTTGGCGATCGCGAAATCGACGGTGGCCAGTGCAAGCGCGAGTTCGGTGGAGCGGCCCATGATCGCCACATCGCGACGGCGGTGCCGGGCTCCCGGTTGAGCAAACGCCGCCTTGGCGAGCCATGCCGGTATGGATGCTTCGCGGCCTTTCGCCGACAGGTCGCCCAACGACTCGTAGGTGATGCTCGACTCCGTCAAGCCGTGCGTGGTCTCTCCGACCAGTACCCCACCAGGCGGGGCGAGAGTCTGCAGACGCGACGCCGTGTTGACCACGTCGCCCATCGCCGTGTGGTCGGTGCCGGCGACCGTGCCGACAAGCGCGACCCCGGTGTTGATCCCGATCCGCATCCTCAGACTCGACGAGGCATCACCGGACACCCGAGATGCAGCGAACCGAGCCAGGCTTTCCTGCATCCGCATCGCCGCGCGAACTGCCCGCTCGGCATCATCCTCGTGGGCGACCGGCACACCGAACAGGGCCACGATGCCATCACCGACGATCTTGTCGACCGTCCCGCCGAACGTGGTGATGTCTTCGACGAGGCGTTGGAAGCAGGCATCGATCAACCGCTTGACCTGTTCCGGATCCATGTGCTCGGACAGGGTCGTGAAGCCGACCAGATCGGCGAACAGGACGGTGATCACCCGACGCTCCTCGACCATCGAGGCGTTGAGAGCGAAACCGCAGGTGGGGCAGAACCGCGACCCGACGGCAACCGGATTGGCGCACGACGGACATGGACTCACGGGTGGGGATCGTACGGCATCCCGGACCGAACGGACTACCGCTTTCGTATTCCGACCTGGGATGGAAGGCGCTCATCCTCAGGTCGGACGGCACGGCTACGCCGTTTCGCTAGCGTGGCCACGTGAATCGGGAACATGGACCGCTGTGGCTTCGTCGTCACTCGTTCGCGGCCGACTCGATCCTGGCCCTGATCCTGACTGCGTTCGCTGTCTTCGCACATTGGAAGTCGCCTATTCCCTCACACGGTATCGGGCCGAGCGCTGTCGGAACCGTGCTCGTCTGCCTGACCGGTGTGCCCCTCGCAGCCAGACGTCGGAGCCCGATCATCGTCCTTGCGATCGTCGCAGCGTCCGAGTACACGGTCGGGATGATCGGCTACCCCAACTCGGGATGGGCCAGTCTGATGGTGGCCCTGTACACGGTGGCCGCCCATTGCGACAGTCGACGACGAGCCGTCACGGCGCAGATCTTCACGGTCTGCACGCTGCTCGTGCTCGTCTTCGGAATGATCGCGAAAAAGGTCGACGCCGGCGAGTTCATCTCGTCGATCGTGCTGCTGGTCGCGGCGTTCGTGCTCGGCGACAACCTGCAGCGTCGTCGCCACCAGTTCGCCGAACTTGCCGAGAAGATCGAACATGCCGAACGTGAGCGAGAGCTCCTCGCCGAACGGCGCACCCAGGACGAGCGATCACGGATCGCCCGCGAATTGCACGACGTCGTGGCCCATTCGGTGAGCCTGATGATCATCCAGGCCGGCGCGGCACGACGATCGATCGCGACAGCGCCTGATCAGGCTGAGGATGCGCTGCACAGTCTGGAAGCAACGGGTCGCCAGGCGATGGACGAGTTACGCCGGGTCCTCGGTGTGCTGCGAACCAGCAACGCCGCCATCACTGAAGGCGGCCAGCTCAGCCCACAGCCATCGCTCAGGCAGCTCCGAGAACTGGTCGACGGGGACCCGACCCTGCACGTGGATCTCGTCGAGCATGGTGATGTCCCCGACGACATTGCACCGAGCCTCGAGCTGTCGTTGTTCCGCATCGTCCAGGAGGCGCTGACGAACGTGCGCAAACACGCCGGCCAGGTCCGTCACGTCGGCGTGACCGTCGTGTACGAACCGAACCGGATCGAGGTCATGGTCGTCGATGACGGACGTGGTGCGAGTGTGGCCCTCAACGAGCACGGCCACGGTCTGGTCGGTATGCGCGAGCGAATGGCTCTGTGCGGCGGATCCATTTCCGCCGGACCGAAGCAGGGCGGTGGCTGGCAGGTGCGCGCCAGCGCCCCGTTGACCACATCGATCACCATCCGCACGTCGATCACGGTCCCCACGTCGATCACGGTGCCAGCATGATCAGGGTCCTGATCGTTGATGATCAGGCATTGGTCCGCGCCGGATTCCGGATGATCGTGGAGGCCGAACCGGACATCACGGTCGTCGGAGAGGCATGCAACGGGATCGAGGCGTTGGACATGGCCGTCCGAAGCTCGCCCGATGTCGTGTTGATGGACGTGCGCATGCCAGGAATGGACGGCATCGAGGCAGCGACGCGAATGCTCGCCGATCGAAACGCTCCCAATCCTCGAGTATTGATGTTGACCACGTTCGATCTCGACGACTACGTCTATCCGGCACTGCGCGCCGGCGTGAGCGGATTCATGCTCAAGGATGCTCCCGCCGAACAATTGATCGATGCGATCCGCGTCATCGCTGCGGGCGAGGCCCTGCTCGCGCCCTCGATCACCCGACGCTTGATCGAGGAAATAAACAAGCGCCCATCGCGAGATGTGATCACCACCGTTGCCGGCCTCGATCTCCTCACCTATCGCGAGCACGAAGTGCTGCGCCTGGTCGCCAAGGGTCTATCGAACTCCGAGGTCGCTGATCAGTTGTACCTCGGTGAAGCGACGATCAAGACCCACGTCGGACGAATCCTGATGAAGCTCAACCTGCGCGATCGCGTGCAGGCCGTCGTGCTCGCCTACGAGAGCGGCCTGATCACGCCTGGAGACCAACAGCTTGGCTGAGCCGGCGTGATCCGGCCGCCTGTTCACCCGAAGTGGGGACGGCGATCAACCTCAAAGGGGAGACACCGCCCGACACCCGCCAGATAGAACTGTGGCCATGACACACGCTTCCCCAGTCCCCACCGGCGTCAACGCGACCGGCGCTGCGACCGTCGCCGCCGCCGGCGCTGTCGACGCCACCAAGGTCTACGGCTCCGGCGACAGCGAGGTTCGCGCCCTCGATGGCATCACAGTCGCGTTCGAGGTCGGCAAGTTCACGGCCATCATGGGCCCGTCAGGCTCCGGCAAATCCACATTGATGCACTCTCTTGCCGGGCTGGACGGATTGACATCCGGGGCCGTCTACATCGGCGACACCTACCTCGCCGCTCTGAAGGACAAGGAGCTGACCGAGCTGCGTCGCGAAAAGGTCGGCTTCATCTTCCAGGCCTACAACTTGATCCCAACACTCAGCGCAGACGAGAACATCCGCCTTCCGCTGCTCCTCGGCAATTCCAAAGGCGACGAGACGTGGATCGCCCGGGTCATCGACACGGTTGGCCTGCGCGACCGACTCAAGCATCGACCGAGCGAACTCTCTGGCGGTCAGCAACAGCGCGTGGCCGTGGCCAGAGCGCTGGCCAGCAAACCGACGATCATCTTCGCCGATGAGCCAACCGGCAACCTCGACCGTCGCACTGGCGCGGAGATCCTCGACTTCATGCGACTCGCCGTCAACGAACTCGGTCAGACCATCGTGATGGTCACCCACGACCCGGTTGCAGCCAGCTACGCAGACCGGGTGATTTTTCTGGCCGACGGCAAGATCGTTGACGAGATGACCGAGCCGACCGCCGACAAGGTGCTCGACCGGATGAAGCGTTTCGGGGAATGACATGCTGAGAATTGCCTTGAAGAACGTGCTGGCCCGAAAGGGTCGGCTTCTGCTTTCAGCGCTCGCCGTCATTGCCGGGTGCGCCTTCCTCAGCGGCGTGTTCGTGTTCAGCGACACGATCAACGGCAGCATCGACAAACTATTCGCAACGGCGTACGACAAGACCGATGCCTATGTCCGTTCCGCTGTGTCGATCAAGAACGATTTCGGTCCTCAAGCAAGGGGCAACATCCCCGACACGGTCATCGCTCAGGTCAAAACCGTCCCTGGCGTGAAGATCGCCGACGGCGATGTTCGGGGCACCGCCGTGATCACGGATCCGCAGGGCAAGGTCATCGGTGGTGGCGGACCTCCGCAGTTCGGCAGCGTGTTCACGGACTCGGCGATCTCACCATGGAAGCTCAAACAGGGTCGCGCTGCGAACGGGCCGACGGAGGTCGTGCTCGACGCGCAGACGGCCAAGGCGGGCAAGATCGCCATCGGCAACACGATCACGATCTCCAGCACCGGTGAACCGAGATCGTTCACGGTTGTCGGAATCGTCACGTTCGCTGGATCCGATTCCACCGGCGGACCGACATGGGCCCTGTTCGACCTGAAGACAGCGGAGAGCTTCGTGCTCGGCCAACCGGGAATGATCAGTTCCGTCAGCGTCGGTGGCGACGGCACGAGATCGCAGGACCAGTTGAAGGCGGACATTCAGCACCTCTTCCCGAAGACCGAGATCGAGGCGCTGACCGGCAAGGAAATCATCCAGGATTCGCAATCCACGTTGGCCAAGCAGTTCAACTTCTTCACACTCTTCCTGACCATCTTCGCCGGCATCTCGATCTTCGTGGGCAGCTTCGTGATCTACAACGTGTTCAAGATCAGTGCTGCCCAACGACTGCGCGAGAACGCACTGATGCGAGCGATCGGCGCCCGAAGTAGCCAGGTAACCTTTGCGCTCTTCGTCGAGGCCTTGATCGTCGGTGTGCTCGGCGCCGTGATTGGTTTCGCGGGCGGGGTCGGCCTCGCTTTCGGCATCACCGCCCTGCTGAATGCCTCAGGCAACGGACCGGGGAACAGTTCGATCGTGATCGGCACGAGATCGTTCCTGATCACGCTGCTCGTCGGCGTCGTCGTCACACTCGTCTGCGCAACGTTTCCGGCTCTACGGGCTGGCCGCGTACCGCCATTGGCAGCGATGCGAGATGTGTCGATCGACCGGTCGGGATCGTCGAAGAAGCGGCTCGTGCTCGGCATCGTGTCGGCCGGTCTGGCCGCGCTCGGCATCGCACTCGGGCTGGCGACCAGTGCCTCGTGGTTGGTCCTCGGTGTGATCGGCCTTTTCGTCGCCGTGATCGCCTTCGGTCCACTCGTGGTGGCGCCCATCGCCAACATGCTGACCAAGCCACTGGGCAGGCTCCGCGGCGTCACCGGTGAAGTTGCCGGAAGGAATGCTGCGCGCAGTCCCGAACGCACCGCATTGACGGCGGCAGCGCTCGGCATCGGCCTGGCCCTGCTAGTTGCCGTCTCCACGCTGGCCAGCTCGCTTCAGGACTCGCTCCGCGAAACGTTCGGCAAGGCGTTCGTCGGCGACGTCGCGGTCACCCCGGAGACCGGCAACGGTGGATCGCTTCCGTCGACACTGGCCGCCGACCTCGGCAAGCTGCCGCAGATCAAGGCGGCCGTCGGGTTCGGCGGCGGTCTGTTCAAGATCGCCAAGGCCGACGGAACCACGACCGACTCCACGACGTTGACGCTCGATCCCAAAGCGGCCCCCGCGCTGTTGATCCTGCACTTCGATCAGGGTGGCTGGAATGCAGTCTCCGGCGACACCGTGCTGGTCCAACGCGACGTCGCCAGCAAGGCAAAGTACGTGCTGGGCAGCACGTTCGACGTCACCTTCCTCAACAAGACGAAGGCGACGTTCACCGTCGGCGGCATCTACAGCGACAAGATCTTCGGCGACTACATCAGTGATCGGCAGGCATTCCTGAACAGTGGCCAACCGCCGTTCGTGTTCCAGGTCGCCGCCCTCTCGGCGCCGGGAGTCTCCAAGGCACAGTTGGATGCGGCGCTCAAACCGATCTCGGCTCAGTACCCGAGCGCCAAGGTGCAGAGCAAGAACCAGTTCATCGACCAACAGATCAGCAGCATCAACGGGATCATCGCCTTCATCTATGCCTTGCTGTTCATGTCGGTGTTCATCGCCGTGCTGGGCATCGTCCTGACTCTCCTGCTCGGCGTCTACGAACGTCGACGTGAACTGGGCCTGATGCGAGCCATCGGAACGACTCGGGGTCAGATTCGGGGCAGCATCCGCTGGGAGGCCGTGATCACGGCCATCCTCGGAGCGATGATGGGTGTCGGACTCGGCCTCGCACTCGGCTGGATCGTGGTGACCGCCCTGAAAGACCAGGGATTGAACACGTTCAGCGTCGCCCCGGCTTCGTTGATCGCCTTTGCCGTTCTGGCCGTCGTCCTCGCCCTCGTCGCCGCTCTGATGCCATCCCGCAGAGCCGCCAAAGCACCGATCCTGGAAGCGATCGCGACGACCTGAGCCTCGGCTCGCCAACCCCGATACCGTCACCGAATGTTTCGTCTCGCCGTCAGGAACGTGACCGCCCGGTTCGGGCGCATTTTCCTGACGGCGTTGGCGATCATCGTCAGCACTGCGTTCCTGTCGGGCACATTCATCTTCCGAGACACGCTTTCAGCCAGCTTCGACGCGTTGTTCGCCAAGTCGTTCGACAAGGTCGATGTGTACGTACAGTCGGCGAACTCGGTCGAGACGGCGTTCGGCTTCGAACGACGCGATCAAGAATCGATCGACGCCGTGGCCATCGCAGCTGGCGTGCCCGGGGTGAAAGATTCACAAGCGTTGGTCCAGAACGACGCAGTCGTCATCGCCAAGGACGGGAAACCAATCGAACGCACGAGCCGCTCCACATCGGGCGGCACGATCAATACCGGCGATCTCTCGGTCTGGAAGATCGCCAGCGGTCGTCGGCCGGCTGGACCGGGCGAGGTCGTGCTCGACAACCAGACGGCTGCCGATGGCAAGTACCGGATCGGTGATCAGGTCAAAGTCAACGCCGAAGCCGGATCGCGAACATTCACGCTGGTCGGTATCGCCGAATACAACGACATTTCCACGCCAGGCGACGCGACATGGGCGCTCTTCGACACTGACACAGCGATGAACTTCGTGCTCAAGCCCGGCTTCATCGACGCCGTGCTGATCCAAGGCGACGGCACGCTCAGCGACACGGCGCTCGCGGCACGGGTCCAGTCGGCCCTCGACAGCGCCCAGGGCCATGAGATCAGCCAGGCCCTGACGGGGGCCCAGATCATCGCTCAAAGCCAGACCGAGATCGAGAAGGGACTCGGCTTCTTCACGATCTTCCTATCGATCTTCTCGTTCATCGCGCTCGGCGTCGGCTGCTTCGTGATCTACAACGTCTTCTCGATCACCGCCGCCCAACGTCGGCGCGAGAACGCGCTCCTCCGCGCAATCGGTGCCAGCCGTCGCCAGGTGACCCGTGTGATGTTGGCCGAAGCCGTCGCTGTTGGTCTGCTGGGATCGATTGCCGGCCTCGTCGCCGGCGCCGGTCTGGCGGTCGGCATCCAGCATCTGCTGAACACGTTCGGGTTCGGCGTGCCGACGCGTAGCCTGTCCGTCACCACCAGCACCGTCGTGATCACGATGGTCGCCGGCATGTCGACCACTCTGCTTGCGGCGATCGTCCCGGCGGTCGCGGCCGGGCGAGTCGCTCCCGTCGCGGCGATGAACGAGTCGGCCTTCGAACGTACCCGCACGAACCGAGGTCGGATCGCTGGTGCTGGCCTCTTCGTCCTGCTCGGAATCGGCTCGATCGCAGCCGCGCTCGGCGGTGCCGACTCGATCCTGCTCGGAGTCGCGGTCGTGTGCATCTTCGTCGGCGTCCTGCTGCTCGGACCGCTGATGGCCAACCCGATCGCACGATTTCTCGGCGCGCCCGTCCAGCGCATGCGCGGCATCGCCGGATCAATGGCGCGCGGCAACGTGCAGCGCAATCCGCGCCGAACTGCTCGGACCGCGGCGCCGGTCCTGATCGGGGTGGCCCTTGTCACCGGAGCGAGTGTGTTTGCAGCGTCGATCAAACAGCAGCTACGGGACACAATCGGCAAGCAGTTCCATGGCGACTACGTGATCAACTCGACGAACGGCGGATCGCTCAGTTTCAGCCAGATGTTCATCGACGAATTGAACACGTTGCCCGAGGTCGACAGGGCGACCGGTCTCGGTTTCGCTGCTCTCCAGGACGCCGACAGCGGTAAGGCGATCTTCGCGACGACCATCAATCCGGCGACAGCTGCCGGCTTGCTCGACTACGCCTTCACCCAAGGGTCGTTCGCCGACCTGACCGTCGACGGCCTGCTCGTCAGCACCGGCGAGGCCACCCGCAAGCACCTCGCTCTCGGGTCGCGAGTCGCATTGCGGGTCGGTGGCAAGGACGTCACTGTCACGGTCGAAGGAATCTACGCATCCAGCGACCTGGCTCAGGCTCGCGTCGTGAATCGTGATCTCCTGAACGGCACGTCCGTCAGCAACCAAGCCGGCTTCGTGTTCATGACAAAGGCACCCGGCGTCACGGACGCGTCGTTCCGCACCGCCGTCGACGCCACGATCCACGACTACGGGATCGGCACGCTGCAGGACCGCGACCAGTTCATCAACGGCCGTAGCGACATCGTCGATCGAAGCCTGTCCTTCGTCTACGGCCTCCTCGCTCTGTCCGTGATCATCGCCATATTCGGCATCGTTCTGACCATGTTGCTGGCGATCTACGAGCGACGCCGCGAGATCGGGCTCCTGCGAGCCGTCGGGATGACTCGCGCCCAGGTTCGCACCACGGTTCGCTGGGAGAGCGTGCTCACGTCGCTCTACGGAGCAATCGTCGGTGTCGTGCTCGGACTGGTGCTCGGCTACGTGATCATCGTCGCGCTGAAGGATCGAGGCCTCACCACCTACTCGGTTCCGACCAATGCGATCGGTGTGATCGTGCTGTCGGCCTTCGTGATCGGTGTGCTTGCTGCGGTCATTCCTGCCTGGCGAGCAACCAGGCAGGACATCCTCCAAGCGATTTCCGCCGACGCCTGAACCGACGTCCGGCTGGCGACTTCTCCGTAGGCTCACGGCCATGATCGACCTTGATGATCCGGGCGCAGCGGTGCTGCAGTTCCTCACCGATCGGCACCTCGCTACGCTGACGACTCAGCGCCGGAATGGCAGTCAGCACGTGGTACCGGTCGGCTTCAGCTACTCGCCGGTCGATCGCCTCGTTCGCGTGATCACCTTCGCTCCATCGGTCAAGGCGCGCAATGCCGCCCGCGGTGGACGGGCAGCGGTCTGCCAGATCGACGGTGGACGGTGGCTGACGCTGGAAGGGGTAGTGCGACTCGTCACGGACGCCGCCGACGTCGCTGCTGCGGTCGAGGGATACGCTGCGCGATATCGACAGCCGAAAGAGCGGGTCGACCGTGTCGCAATCGAGATCCAGGTCGACAGGATCATGGGTCGGGCTTGAGAAGGGACGAGATCGATGGTGGAGCACGCCGATACGACGCTGTTGCAGAAGTTGGGCATCAGGGAGGGCACGCGTATGACCACGGTCAATGCCCCCGCCGATTTCCGCACGAACCTCGGCGAATTGCCCCTCGCCGTCGAGTGGGCGAACCGCGTTCGGCCGCCGCTCGATCTGATCGTCGCCTTCCACACCCGGCGGGCCACGATGCTCGCCAATTTGAAAGCGCTGACCACAGCAATGCAGCCCGACGGCGCGATCTGGATTGCCTGGCCGAAGAAGATCAGCGGCGTGTCCACCGACCTCACCGACGATCTGCTTCGCGAGGATCTGCTCAAGACCGGTTGGGTCGACAACAAGGTCTGCGCGATCGACGAGACCTACACGGCGCTGCGATTCGTCCTGCGTAGGGAGAACCGGCGCAAGAAGCCCCCGACCACCGCCAAGCCGGCGAAATTGCGCAAGACACGCCCCGGTTCGCACCGCTGACAGGTCACGGTTCCCAATTTGGTTGTGAATGTGTGATCTCACCACATCATGCAGATGAGCTGGCGGGCATGTCCTGCCCGATCGCAACGAGGAGCTTCGGGCCCGCCGCTATCTGGGGCTCCCGGACAATTCTGATGGCACCCACAGTGTTGTCGGGAACCTGTCCGACGCTGACGCGCGTACAGTGGAGACCGGGTTGGCGTCGATCGCAGGCCAACCGGGACCGGATAATCAGCGCAGATACGGGCAACGTCTCGCCACACTTGGGGCAACTCCGTCAGGCGTACACGCGTGGCGAAGTGAAAGGTGGTCGTTCGAATCTGCCGACACTGTTGGTCGTGATCGGTGTCGACGACTTGAACGGGGCCACGGACGGGCCCGGGTACACGTCCCATTCCGACACGATCACCAACGGACACACCAGAACCGGGACACCGACCCGACCAACCAGACTTGTTCGGGAACGAAGCCGCTCGACGCCGGCTTGTCGCATGACGCCGGTCCGCCGCGGACGATCAGCTGTCGAGCGTAATCACCACACCACGGTCGCCGTAGGCGATCTTCTTCCGCTTGACGATTCCGCCGATCGTGCCGAGCAGCTTCGTGATCTTGGTCATGAAGCCGTACTTGTCGACGATCCTGGCGCGAATGCCTTCGAGTTCTGGACCACTGACGACCTTGGCCGTGCCGGTGACCGGCGACGTGCCGTCCTTGATCTTGCCTCGCGAGCCACACGGCTGAACGGTGACCTTCGGGGTATGGGCGAGCCGCTTGGCCTTGCCAGATCCCGAACTGGTCCAGAAGCCGATCTTTCCGGCATCGAGCGCCACCGCCCAGACCGGCGTAGCGACGGCATCGCCGCTGCGTTTGTAGGTCGTGAACAGCAGATACTTTTCGTCAGCGAGTTCCATCGACGAAGAGTATCAGTATGCGAAAAAGCCGCGTTCCGTCTTTCGACCGAGCAGGCTGGCCTCCACCATTCGGCTCAGCAGCGGTGGTGGAGCATAGAGCGGTTCCTTGAATTCGGCGTACAGGCTCTCGGCGACGGCCAGGGTTGTGTCGAGACCGATCAAGTCGGCCAGGTGCAGTGGACCCATCGGGTGATTGCAGCCTTCGATCATCCCGGTGTCGATGTCCTCGGCGGATGCGAAACCGGATTCGAACATTCGTATCGCGGAGAGGATGAAAGGGATCAACAGAGCGTTGACGACGAATCCGGCCCGGTCCTGGCAGCGGATCGTGCGCTTGCCCAGCGTGGCCTCGGCGAAGTAAGCGACGTCGTTGACCGTGTTCGACGATGTGAGCAATGACGGCACGATCTCGACCAGGTTCAACACCGGCACGGGATTGAAAAAGTGAACGCCGACCACGAGGTCCGGTCGGCGGGTCGCGATACCGAGCTTCATGATCGGGATCGAACTCGTGTTCGACGCGAGGATCGCGTCCGTATCACGCATGATCACGTCGAGTTGTTGAAACAGGGTGACCTTCAGCGCCTGGTCTTCGGCAATCGCCTCCACAACGAGATCGCACGGACTGAGACGCTCGAGATCTGTGCCGATCCGGATGCCATCGAGGAAGCGCTCCTTGTCGTCGGCCTGCAGTTTGCCAGACCGAATCGCTCGGTCGAGCGACTTGATGATGCGCGCCATGCCGGCGTCGGCTGCAGCCTGGCTGCTCTCACAGACCGTCACGTCGAGGCCCGCACGCGCAGCCACCTCGGCAATGCCCGAGCCCATCAATCCGCACCCGACAACACCAACGCGCTCGATCGTCTTCATCACCACCGACCCTACCGCCACCAGAACAGCACGATTCGGGGCGTCTAGGTTGCCCGGTCAGCCAGCTTTCGCCAACCACGCACGGATCTCTGCGTCGTGCTCACCGAGTGCTGGTGCATTCCTGCGCACGGACAGCGGCGTATCGGAGAGGCTGATCGGAGAACGCACAGTGCGCTGGGTGACGCCGTCGACCTCTGTCGTGACCACGGGATCGATGCCGAGAGCGTTCGCCGTGACGAACGCCTGCCCGATGTCGTTGATCGGGCCAGAAGGCACGCCGCTGGCCGAGAGTTCCCTGATCCAGTGCTCACGGGTATCCGTCGCGAATGCGGCGGTGAGAAGGCGATCGAGTTCATCGATGTTCGTGACGCGAGCAGCGTTGGTGCGGAACCGCTCGTCGCTGCCGAGTTCGGGTCGGCCGATGACCGTCGTGATCCGCGCGAATTGCGCATCGTTGCCACACGCCACCACGAACCAGCCGTCGCCGGCTTGGAACGTCTGATAGGGCACGACCGACGGATGACGATTGCCCATGCGTGTCGGCACGACGCCAGCGCCGACATGTGCCGACGCCTGGTTCGTCAGGGCAGCAAGCGCACTGGCCATCAACGACACCTCGACCCGTTGCCCGAGGCCACTCGTGTTGCGAGCCGTGACGGCAGCCAAGATGCCGATTGTCGACTGCAGCGCACAGATGTGATCGACCACGGCCACGCCGACCTTGGTCGGCTCGCCGTCAGGCTGGCCGGTGATGCTCATCAGGCCGCTCATCGCCTGGACCAAAAGGTCGTAACCGGACATCTCCGCCGCCCGGTCAGTCGCCGCTCCGAATCCGGTGATCGAGCAATAGATCAACTTCGGGTTCTTCCCTCGCAACTGGTCGTAGCCGAGGCCGAAACGGTCGAGCGTCCCCGGCCGAAAGTTCTCGATCATGATGTCGGCGCGGTTCGCCAGCTCGACTGCAAGGCTGACATCGACAGGATCGGTGAAGTCGAGCGAGATTCCACGCTTGTTGCGGTTCAGCGCCGTGTAATACGTCGCGATACCGTCGACCCACGGTGGTCCCCAGACCCGGGTGTCGTCACCGGTACCGGGCCGCTCGACCTTGATCACGTCGGCACCGAGATCACCGAGCGTCATCGCTGCGTATGGCCCGGCAAGAACCCGCGAGAAGTCGGCGACGAGCAAGCCGTCGAGTGGGCCGGGGGACGATGTGGCGACGCCAGCGGGCATGGTGCCAGTGTGTCATCCCGAAGGTTCCGGCGCCGCCCCGGTTCGGCGCAAGTTCCGATCCCGTCGTGCGAACTCGTATCCTGCAGACAATGCTCGCCGTCCTGCCAGTTCGTGAAGGCCTCCTGCCGGCCGGGGGCCTCGAGACTGTTGCCGAGTGCGGAGGCGACGTGGTGCTGATCGGCGATCACGCTCACGCGGCGGCCGAACTGCTGGCCGGATACGCACGGTCGGTGACCGTTGTCGAAGCGGGCGCGTTCGCACCGTCCGCATGGGCCCTGTTCCTCGCCGCCACCTTCATCTGTCGTCGTGCGGAGGCGGCGCAGATCGTGTTCCCGGCATCACCGGACGGGCGTGACCTCGCCCCACGGCTGGCCGCTGCTCTCGGTCGCGATCTGTTCGCCGGCGCAATCACGATCAACGAAAACCTGATCCAGCTCGTTCGCCACGGGGGGCTGACCATCGTCGATGCTCACCCGGCCGGAGCGTTCGTGGCGACGCTGCAACCCGGCATTCGTGGTGCCGACATCGATGGTGCCGCAGACGCCCCGGTCGTCTCGACCATCGAATACATCGCACCGGACCACACAAGAGACGCAGCGGTGCTCGAAGTCCTCGCGCCGGACGCGGCGACGATGGATCTGGCCGAGTCGCCACGCATTCTCGGCGGCGGCGCTGGGCTGAATACATCAGAGGCCTTCGCCGAACTTTCCGAGCTGTCCGGCCGACTCGATGCGTCCATGGGCGCCACACGTGTGATCACCGATCGCGGCTGGGTCGGTCACGAACGCCAGATCGGCACGACCGGTGTCGTTGTCCAGCCCGCGCTGTACATCGCGTTCGGCATCAGCGGGGCCGTACAGCACACGAGCGGCCTCGGCCAACCTCAGCACATCATCAGCGTGAACACCGATCCCCACTGCCCGATGATGCAGCTCGCCGACATCGCCATCCTCAGCGACGCCAACGCCGTCGTCACCGAACTCCTGCAACGCGTCGGAAGCCACCGAACGACCCAGGAATCAGCCAGTGCCTGACGTCGACGTCGTCATTGTCGGCGCTGGTCCGGCGGGGTCCTGCGCAGCGATCGTGCTCGCCCGGGCCGGCAAGAACGTGGTCCTGCTCGAGCGAGGTCCGTTCCCCGGGAGCAAAAACATGTACGGCGGCGTCGTCTACCCGCGCATCCTCGACGCGCTGATTCCCAACTGGTGGCTCGAGGCTCCGGTGCAACGCTGGGTCACCCGGCGCCAGACGATGATCATGACCGACACCAAGGCACTGACCATCGACTTCCGCAGCCAGAAATGGGGTGAGCCGCCGTACAACGGCGCCACTGCGTTCCGCCCCGATTTCGACAACTGGCTCGCCGACAAGGCGATCGAAGCCGGTGCCGAGGTGATCTGCAGCACCACCGTCACCGGCCTCCTGCACGATGCCAAGGGGTTCGTCTGCGGCGTCACCACGGACCGCCCGGACGGCGAACTGGCGGCATCCGTTGTCATTGCCTGCGATGGCGTGAACAGCTTCCTGGCCAAACAGGAGGGTCTGTATCCACCGTCGGACGCGAAGAACTACACGCTCGGCGTCAAGGAGACCCTGGCGCTGCCGAAAGAGGTCATCGACGAACGGTTCGGGGTGCGCGGTACCGACGGCGTGGACATCGAGATCGTCGGATGCACCGGCGGCGTCAACGGCGGCGGTTTCATGTACACCAACCTCGACACCATTGCAGTCGGACTGGTCCTCAAGCTGCCGAAGCTGGCCGCGCAGCACAAGCGCCCCGAAGAACTGATTGCGGCGATGAAGGCCAACCCGGCGATCGCCCCGTTCGTCGAGGGTGCAGAACTGAAGGAGTACTCCGCTCACCTGATCCCCGAGGCCGGCCTGTCGATGATTCCCAAGCTGTGCGGCAACGGGTTGCTCGTTGCCGGCGACGCCGCCGCTCTGTGCCTCGCCGCCGGAATCTGGCTCGAGGGCGTAAACTTCGCAATGGCCAGCGGGATGTACGCAGCCCAAGCTGTCGTCGAGGCGTTGCGCGCCAACGACACGTCGGTCGTCGGACTCGCCGGATACCAGCGCCGCCTGGAGAGCACGTTCGTGATGAAGGACCACCGCAAGCTCCGCCGAGCACCCGAGTTGGTGCTGTCCGACCGTGTCCAGCACCTGTATCCAGAGCTCGCCACATCGGTCGCTGAGCGAATGTTCCGGGTCGACAATCCCGAGCCCAAACCAGGCGTGCGCAAGATCCTCGAACAGGAACGCAAGCGGATCGGCATTCGTCGGCGCGACCTCGCTCGTGACACGCTGGACGGACTGAGGAGCTTCGGATGAACGGACCGCAATGACCGGCTTCAGTATTCGACGCGACCCGACGTGGCCGGAGATCTCGTTCGAGGACCGGATCGCGACCGCCACATTCGACGTCGGTCCACAGGCCCACATCATCGTCGACGCAGCGGTGTGCAGAGATTGCAGCACACGCGAATGCATCGTTGCCTGCCCGGCCAACCTGTTCATCCCGACGAGCGACGGCGGGATCCTGTTCAACTACGAGCAGTGCTTCGAATGCGGCACGTGCTACATGGTCTGCAATCGAGAGGGCGCGATCACCTGGAACTATCCAGAAGGCGGGCACGGAGTCGTGTTCGAGCGGACATGATCGCGGTCTGTCTGAAGTGGGTCGACCATCGCGTTGATCCGGCGGTGCTCGGCGCACCCACGCCCGATCGACGGTTCGCCGGTGTCTCGGCGGCCGATCAGGCCGCACTCGAATGGGGGCTGCGCTGTCGCGATGCACGCCACGCCGGTGAGGTCGTCGTGATCACCGCCGGCCCTCCGGCCGCCGAGTCAGTACTCCGCGACGCGCTCGCAGCCGGCGCCGACCGGGCCGTGCGAATCGACCTGCCGTTCGGCGCGCCGAGCCGGACCGTCGCTGCCGCGATCGCTGCAGCAATTGCCGGATACAAGCCAGGCGAACCAACAGGCGAACGAACACGCGAATCAACAGGAGAAAGCATCATCTGGTGCGGGGACTACTCGTTCGACCGCGGCACCGGTTCGGTACCGGCATACATCGCCCACGAGTTGGGGTGCGCCCAGGCGTTGGGTTTGGTCGCGATCCAGATCGGGGCTGATTCGTCGTCCGGTATCGACGTCCTCCGTCGCCTCGATGGAGGCCGCCGCGAACGTCTCGCAGTTCGAGGATCGGCGGTGCTGTCGGTCGAAGGCTCGACCGCACTGTTGCGCCGCGCTCCCCTCCGCAAATTGCTGGCCAAGCGGCCGGTCGAGGTCATACCCGTAGCCGCCACACCACTTGAACATGCTCTCGAAGCACGACCGTACCGTCCGCGACCGCGCACCTTCGCGCCGCCGGTCGGCGCGACCGCACTCGAACGGGTGAAGGCGTTGACTGCCGCCGGTACAGCCTCGGCATCGCACGGTGAGGCGGTGACCCTCGATCCGGCTGCAGCGGCCGACCGGATCCTGCTCGCTCTGGTCGACTGGGGTTACCTGCCCTGAGCGCCGCCTCGCACCGACTCGGCCACGTCGTCTGGAACGACATCGACGCCGACCATCCGCCACTGCTACTCGTGCCGATCGGCTCGTGCGAGCAGCACGGCCCGCATCTCCCGCTGGACACCGATACGCGGATCGCGGTCGCCATTGCTGAACGGGTCGCCGAGGTCGCTGTGCCCGGGCGAATGCTGGTGGCCCCGGCCATCGGCGTGACATCCAGCGGCGAGCACGCCGGATTCCCGGGGACACTGTCGATCGGCCTGGAAGCCACAGAACTGGTGCTCGTCGAACTCGTCCGGTCTGCAGACTGGAGCGGCGGCGTCGTCTTCGTCAACGGTCACGGCGGCAACCGTGCTGCCGTCGAGAATGCGCTCACCATTGTGACGGCAGAGGACCGCAGCGTGATGAGCTGGTGGCCGCGCATCCGCCGCGCCGACGCCCACGCGGGCCGCACAGAGACATCGTTGATGTTGGCGATCGCTCCGGAGCTCGTGCGGCTGTCTGCGGCCGAACAGGGTGACGTCACCCCGGTCGCCGAATTGTTCGAGCGATTGACCGAGAACGGTGTCCGTGCGGTCAGCCCGAACGGTGTTCTCGGCGATCCGACGGGAGCGTCAGCGGACGAGGGCAAGCGCCTGTTCGACGCCCTCGTCGTGGACGTCAGCCTACGGATCGGCGCCTGGACCGCTTGGCTCGGTCGATGAGGACCCTGACGCTCGACCAGTCGGTCCGTCGGGCCGGCCGCGGGCAGGTGCTGATCGGGGGCTCACCGTTGATCCTGCTACGGCTCACAGCAGCGGGTGCCAGACTCGTCGACCGCATCGCAGCGCGTCGCCCGGTCGATTCCGGCCCCAGATCCGAGGCCTTGATCGATCGCCTGCTGGACGCCGGAATCGTCCACCCGTGGCATCCCCCAGACTGCAGCGACGTTCGGGTCAGCGACGTGACAGTCGTGGTCCCGACCTTGGCAGCGACACGAGGAGCTCTCCAGGCAATCGCCGACGCCTGTTCCCGCGCAGCGGCGGTGATCGTCGTGGACGACGCGTCGCCGACCGCCATCGGGCCGGTCAACGGGGCAACCGTGATTCGCTGTGACGTGAACGGCGGCCCCGGCGCGGCCCGAATGGCGGGACTGGAACACGTCGTCACACCCTTCGTTGCGTTCGTCGATGCCGACGTCGAGGTGTCGCCAGGTTGGCTCGCAGCCCTCCTCGTCCACTTCGCCGACGAGCGGGTCGCAGCCGTTGCTCCGCGCGTGACGAGCCCGGTCAACGGGCAAGCCACGCCGACACGCCTCGACCGATACGAAGCAGTCAGATCCAGCCTCGACCTCGGTCCGAGTCCAGCCAGGGTCCGTGCCGGCACACGCGTCGGCTACGTACCGTCGGCCGCGATCGTGTGCCGGGTCGACGCGCTGCGCGCTGTTGGTGGCTTCGATACAGCACTGCGGTTCGGCGAGGATGTCGACCTCGTCTGGCGGCTCGACGAAGTGGGATGGCGGGTGCGCTATGAACCAGCCGTCGTCGTCCACCATCGCCCGCGCCCGACGACCGTCCGGTGGTTGCAGCAGAGATTCGCGTATGGCAGCTCCGCCGCACCGCTCGCCAAGCGCCATCCGGGTGCGCTGGCACCGGTGCGGGTCAGCGGTTGGAGTGCGGCGTCGTGGGCGACGGCAATGGCAGGTTGGCCGCTGATCGGACCGGCAATCGGCATCGCAATTGCGGCGACGACGACGGCTCTGCTCGCACGCAAGCTCCGCGATGTACCCGACGGTCCACGGCAGGCGCTGCGTCTGGCCGGACTCGGTCACCTCTACGCAGGGCGGTCTCTCGCCGCCGGCATCACCCGCCCGTGGTGGCCGTTTGCGGCAGCGGCTGCTCTCGTCTCCAGACGCGCTCGACGAACGGTTTTGCTGGCCATCCTCGTACCTGCGCTGCTCGAATGGCGCGCCGACCTCGGTTCCGACCAGCCTGTGCTCGACCCGGTGACCTACATCGCGTTGCATCTGCTCGACGACATCGCCTACGGCTCCGGCGTGATGAGAGGGGCGCTGCGGACGAGGTCGCTCGACGCGTTGCGGCCGGACTTCAGATCGTGGCCGACGACCGGCGCGCGCTCGCCGCAGCGAGCCGGCCGCTGATGTCGTTGCACGACTCGCAGACATCGGCCGGAACGACACCCCACCGCATCAGACGACCAAAAATTGTGCACCCGAGGCACAGTCCGAGGAAGGCTTCCAACGATGCCGCAATCGTGATCAGAGCGACAAGGACAGCTGCCAGAATGTGCCCATCGAGGCTGTACGAAACCATGGCGCCGACGGACAACATCGCGCCGATGCCCTGGGCGAACCGCTTCGGAGGTCCGGCGACCATCCGTTGATCGGCGAGGATGTTGCGCGCAACGACCCGCTCGGTTGCGAAACGGGTGACGAACTGCCCCAGCGGGCTGAGGGTCGGACCGCTGAGCACCCTGGCCACGAAGCCATAGGCCAACGGGATCAGTAACCACCACTGTCGAGCGGCGAGGAACAGGACGCACTGCAGGACGACGCCCAAGGCGACAAGACGCGCCGAGGTCTCGTTGACCGGATTCGGAAACTTGAACAGCAAGCGCATCACAGTAAGGATAGCCCGCAATTCCGATCGGACAACTCGGGAATTGCGCCGGGCGGCAGACGCTGTACCGTCTGTCGACTATGGGACTCCGTCTGAGCGTGCACCGCAGCGCCTGGGTGCGCAGCGTCGACGCCGCCGCAGCGCAGCGACCCGGGCTGATCCCCGTTGTCAAAGGCAACGGATACGGGCTGGGTCGCACCACGCTGATGCCGCTCGCCGCGCGGTTGACGGCGAACGGTCAGATCGCTGTGGGGACGGTCTACGAAGCGGCCGATGTCCCAGCCGACCGGACGGCTCTCGTTCTCACCCCGCACGTGGACGCACTGCCGGCCACGCTGCCACGAACGGCGGTCCTCACAGTCGACTGCATCGAGCACGTCGAGGCACTCACCCGGCACGGCTGGACTGGCAAGGTCTCGATCAAACTGGCGTCGAGCATGCATCGCTATGGTGCCTCGTTGGCCGATGTCCGTCACGTACGCGAGGCAGTGGAGGCTGCGGCTATGACCGTCGTCGGGTACGGGCTTCACCTACCACTGGCGGGGTCGGACGCTTCACGACGGATCGAGGTCACCGACTGGTTGCAGTTTCTCGGACCCGGACCTGAGCCGTTGTCGATCAGCCACCTCGACCCATCGACCGCCTCCGAACTGTCGGCCGACGTGCTGCCGAGTCGTCCCGGCCGGTCGATCCTGGTTCGCTGCGGCACATCGCTGTGGCATGCCGACAGAACGCTGCTGCACCTGACGGCAGACGTGCTCGGCAGACACCGAGTGCAGGCCGGCGCCGCAGCCGGCTATCACGCAACCGAGGTACCGCGTGATGGCCACGTCGTGCTCGTCGGCGCCGGTTCGGCACACGGTGTGCGCTGCCTCGACGACGGCCGTAGCCCGTTCCACTTCGCTCACGAACGGCTGGCGATGATCGAGCCGGCGCACATGCACACGTCGATGCTTTTCGTACCGACCGGCGACCCACTGCCGGCGATCGGCGACAGAATCGATGTGCAACGCCCGTTGCTCGGCACGACTGTCGACGAGCTGGTGTGGGTCGTTGGTTGAGCTGAACCGGTCCGGCGCACCACGCCTGGCCGGCCCGGATGTGACGCGAGCGGTCGCCCTGATCGGCATTGCGATCATGAACTTCCACGGCTATCTGAACGGCGGCCAGGAGCACATCAACCGCTCGTACGCCGAGCGAGCTTTCGACACCTACGACGGCCCTCTGAGCACCCGCTTCGCAGCGACGTTCGTGCTCGTCGCCGGCATGGGTGTGACGTTGCTGACCAATCGCAGCCGGATGAGCGGCGACAAGACCGCGATCAACGACAACCGCTGGCGGCACGCTCGTCGTGGGCTGTTGCTGTTCGTGTTCGGTCTCCTGATCGAATGGATCTGGCCAGGGACGATCCTGTTCTTCTACGGCGCCTACTTCATGGTCGCAGCTCTGCTCTTCACGCTCCGTCTGCGCTGGTTGGCCCTGATCGGCACGTTGGCCGCACTGGCCGGCGCCGGCATTGCCTGGTTCCGCCTGGAACGGACACTCGACGGCAGGAGCACCGCTTGGCTCGATCCACCGGTCAACTCGCCACGCAACCTCGTGCTGCGGACCTTCGTTGGTTACACCCACCCGCTGCTGCCCTGGCTGGCCTTCTTGTGCGCCGGCATCGCCCTCGGCCGATACCTACCCTCGATTGTCACACTGCGTCCGAAGTTGATCGCCCTCGGCTCAGCATGCCCAATGCGTCTTCTCGTGGGTCGCCGAACGGTACGTGGACGCCACGCTGACCCGACTGTTCAGCGGCGCCGGACAGATGACCCTGACGCTGGCTCGAACGGACATATCGAAATTTCGGCGGTTGATGCATCCCCGACACTGCCATTAGCTGAGAAACGCTAATTTGCATACCAAACGTGACAGTTGACATAGCAACTTCTCGGAACATTTCCAAAGACTGCGGTGTTCAAAGCATCGTTATGAGCGACTCAATCGGAATGTACCTCAACGACATCGGCAAGGTTCCTCTGCTGAACGCAGAAGAAGAGCGTGAACTTTCACGTGTCATCGAAGACGGGCGCGACGCAGCCGAGCGTCTCGCCTCTGGAGAAATTGGTGCCCGCCTGAAATCCAAGGTGACGGCAGCCGCAGCGGCCAAGGACCGCTTCATCCGTGCCAACTTGCGCCTCGTGGTCAGCATCGCCCGCCGCTATCCCCTCCCCCAGGGCATGGACCTCGGCGACCTGATCCAAGAAGGCAACCTCGGCCTCGAGCACGCAGTCGACAAGTTCGATTGGCGGCGTGGCTTCAAGTTCTCGACCTATGCAACGTTCTGGATCCGCCAGGCGATCGGTCGGGCCCTCGATCAGAAGGGAAGCCTGATCCGCATCCCCGGTGATCGTTCGGCAAATCTCCGATCGGTACTGCGTCAGGCGGGCGGCGATGCCGAAGCCCTCGACAGCGTGAACGCCGACCTTCATCGCCTCACCGCGACCGTGTCGTTGGACAAGACTGTTGGTGACGACGGCGACGCCACGCTCGGCGACATGATTGCCTCGACGGACGAAAGCCCGGAAGCAGCCTTGATCGCCGCTGTCGACAGCGCCCTCCTCGAGGAGCTACTGAGCACACTCGACAAGCGTGGTCGGTACGCGGTTGAAGCCCGCTTCGGGCTGATCGACGGCGAGCGCAAGAGCTTCCGTGAACTCGGTGCCGAACTCGGCGTGACAGCAGAGGCGGCTCGACGGTTGGTCAACCGCTCCGTGGCGGGCCTCCGTGACGACGCAATCCGGGTGCTCGCTGCCTGATCCTGCTCCGACAACTGATCCCCCCTACGCTCGCTGTCCATGTGGAACCCACGTGGACAGCGAGTTGTCGTTACGGGAGCGTCATCCGGAATCGGTGCGGCCACGGCCGTCGAATTCGCCAGACTGGGAGCCGTCGTCGGCCTGGTTGCCAGACGCCGGCAGCAACTCGGCGAGGTCCTCGAGGCATGCCGTGAGACCTCGCCCGACTCACAGATCTTCGTCGCCGACCTGTCCGACCTCGAGGCGATCGACGGGCTGGTCACGACAATCATCGCCACGCTCGGCCAGATCGATGTGCTGATCAACAACGCCGGCGTGCCGAAGCGACGCAAGACATCGGCGGTGACCGTTGCCGATGCCGAATCGGTGATGCGGATCAACTACCTGTCGCCGGTCGCGCTGTCCCTTGCTGTCCTGCCCACCATGCGCCGACGCGATGCCGGGCACATCGTCAACATCTCCTCGATGGGCGCACACATGGTCTCGTTCGGTGTCGGCGCCTATTCCGCCACCAAGGCCGCGCTCGAGTACTTCACGGAGGCGATGTACGTCGAGTTGGCCGGCACCGGCGTCCACGCCCACGTGGTCGTGCCCGGCACGACCCTGTCCGAGTTCAGTACGGCCAAGGACGGCAATGATCCGCCGTTCCGGAGCGACCCGAAACTGGCTGCGACACCAGAGGTTGTCGCCGCCGCGATCGTGGCCTCTCTGTCGGATGACCGTTTCATCACCTACGCCACCGAGCGCGATGGAGCAACCGCCGCATCCCGCAACGCCGATCCCAACGCATTCCTGTTCTCGATGCGCGACCGGCTGGCTGGTCTCGGCCGGTGACCGACTGCACTCCTGCTCTCGCGGTTGGTCACGGAATTGCCGCTGCCCGCCTGCGGCGGACCAGTCCACGGAGTCCAACTGCGCCGGCGCCGATCAGCGGACCACGATCACCGAGCCGGGCGGGTGTGATGCGCGCCCCTTTGGAGAAGTTCAGTCGGCAGTGCTCTGACAATGCGTCCTGGGCGGCGTTGAAGAACGTCGCGCCGAAGCCGAGCGCCACAGATCCGCCGACCACGACAAGGTCCAGATCGAGCGCATTGCACACCGAGGCAGCGGCACGCCCGACAAGTTTTCCCGTGCGCACCATGATGTCGTAGGTCGGTTCGGTCGGCGATCGCCCGGTGATCGACTCGATCGCCGTTCCGGACGCTTCGGCCTCGAGGCAGCCCCGAGCGCCGCATACGCAGCGCCGGCCGTTCGGCTCGACGATGACGTGGCCGATGTGTCCTGCGTTACCAGTTGCACCGTCGAGCAGTTGACCGTCGATGACAATGCCACCGCCGACGCCTGTCGACACGACCATTGCCAAGAAGTTGTTTTTGCCCTGCGCCGCTCCGACCCAACCCTCGGCGAGAGCGAGGGCCTTGGCATCCAGGTCGCCGAACACATCGAGTTGGGTCAGCGACCCGAGCCGCTGACGAAGTGGAAAGTTGCGCCACGCACCGATGTTCAGAGGCGACACGGTCGCACAGTTCGGCGTGACCGGTCCTGCGCACCCGACGCCGACGACGACCGGTTTCACTTCGTGATGCTCGACGGCACGCTCGATCTGGGACAGCACGAGTGTTTCCAGTTGACCGAAGATTCCCTCGGCATCGAGATTGTGGTTGACCTGCACCTTGTCCAGGTCGATCAGTTCACCGGTCATCTTCATCAGTCCAGCGGCCATCTTGGTGCCGCCGATGTCGATTGTCAGCACGACGTCCATTGCTCGGCAGAGTAATCGGAGTTATCGCAAAACCACGGGCACGCCGTGCGGAGCGAACACAGCCGGCAAGCCTCCCGTGTGGATGAACACGACGTTGCCACCGGCCCATCGACCATCGGCGACGTTGCCGAGCAGACCGGCGAACCCCTTTCCGGAATACGTCCGGTCGAAGACCCACCCACCGCGCCGAGCAGCCCACAGGATCGCGTCGTCGGCAGCCTCGGTCGGAATGGCATAGTCGTCACCGATCCACCGGGTGTCCACCTCGATGTCGTCAGCGCCGACGGCGAATCGACTGTCAGTGCACCCGATCAGTCCGAGCGTTTCCGTGGCGAGGACGGCGATGTCCGGCTGACCGACCAGCACGCCTTGGGCGACACCGATCGCAACGACTTCCGGAACGGCATACCCGAGTCCGCGCCACAAGGCTCGGCCGGCGACGAGGCCGGCATGCGTGCCACCGCTCGACGACGTGAACACGATCGCCGAGGGCTCGATCTGCAACGTTTCGAGCTGCTGCATCGTCTCGACAAAAGCCGCGATGTAGCCGAGCGCGCCGACCGGCGTGCTCCCACCGATCGGGATCGAGTGCGGATGCAGACCGTCGGCGATGAGTTCGTCCGTCAGGGCCTCCCTGGCAATTTCCAGCGCACCCCAATGCGCCGACGGCAGCCCAGTGAAATGCAAATGGGCCCCGAACAGGTGCGACAAAAGCTGGTTGCCGAACAGTTCGTCGGGTCGATCACCAGACAGCACCAGATGAGTCTCCAGACCGAGGCGGGCCCCTGCGGCAGCCGTCATCCGACAGTGGTTGGATTGCCCGGCACCTACGGTGACCAGAGAGTCAGCGCCGGCGACGAGCGCTGCACCGCACAGATACTCAAGCTTGCGGGCCTTGTTGCCGCCAACCCCGAGACCGGTCAGGTCGTCGCGTTTGATCCACAGCCTGACGGCGTCATCAGGTTCTCGACCGCCGATCAGATCGAGGGTCGGACCGAGTTCGAGCGGCGTCGGCAGCGTGGCCAATGTCGCCCGCTGAGCGGTGGCAAGGCGTTGCAACGGCATCGACCCAACTGTAGGGCGTGCTACGT
>JAYTOM010000091.1:0-3614 GCA_043747765.1 Actinomycetota bacterium | reverse complement strand
AGTTTTGTGCGGCGAAGCGACTGCTTTAGTCGTCGAGCGGGTCGTCGTCTCGGGCGAGGCTGGCGAGTATGCCGACGGGTTTCGGATGCAGCTTTTCTGCTGTTCGAACTGCCGGTCTGGGACTGGTCAGGTTGCTGTTGTCGTCAATGAGGGCAATGACACAGCGGTTCCGTCCTTGTGCTTTGGCTTCGTAAAGCGCGTTGTCGGCGAGCTTTACGGCCTCATCGAGGCTCGGGCATCGAGTCGCTTCGACGAGACCGAAACTAACAGTGAAGCCTGGGAGGTCGCTGGTCGATAGGCGGGCAGATAGTTCGAGTCGGATTCGATCGATGGCATCGCAGGTCTGTTCGGGATCGAGGTCAACGAACGCGAAGGTGAATTCTTCCCCACCCCAGCGTCCGACGAGGTCGGTGTCGCGTAACGCTGCGGTGGCGATCTCGCAGAATGTTTTGATCGCTCGGTCACCGGTTTCGTGGCCGTAGGTGTCGTTGATTGCTTTGAATCGGTCAATGTCGGCCATCACGAGCGTAAAGCGGTGGTGTCGACGGTGTAAGGCACGCATCCGGGTTTGGAACGTCCGCCTGTTCATCAGCCCGGTGAGTGAATCGGTTGAGGCTTGTTCCTGGGTTCGGACCATCGTGCGGAGCATCCCGATGCGCGCCCCAGCTTGTGCGGAGATGACCGTGAGCCCAGTGAGCTCGTCGGCGCTTGGAGCGGCGTGTTCAGTTCCGACGGCGTGAATCACACCCATTGCCCTTCCCATGAACGTGACTGGCACACAGACCGCTGAGCATGGATCGATCCCGCGATTGCGTAGGTGCGGGCAGGCGTCGAGTGCGGAACTTGTCGGGAACGTGATCGCTGAACCGCTGCGCACGGCAACGCACGAAAACGGTGAGGCCACCGGGCAACCCGGTCCGTTCGGATCGGGACCGGCGACGACGGCGCGCTCGAGATTCGATTTGCTGTTGTCTGCAAGCAGCAACTCGCAGGACTGGCCAGGCAGGATGTCGGTGAGCGACAACGCGACAACGTCGAGAGCCGATGATTCGTCGTCGGCCATCTCAAAGGCGCGTTGCACGATGGTCAAGGTTTCCTGTCGTCTGTGTTCGCTCAACATCGCTGCTTCGCGTAGCCGAAGCTGGCTGAGCATCTCGTTGAACGCCCGCGCCAATCGTCCCGTCTCGTCGTTGCCGATAACATCGGCGACGGCCTGAAGATCCCCGTTGGCTGCCCGTTCCGCTGCTCGTTGGACACGATGGAGCGGGTCACGAATCAGTTTGGTGATCACCCAACTCGCCAACGCCATCACCATCAAGGCGACGATGCCAAGCACGATCCCCAACGTCCGAGCCTCCGACGACGTTTGATGGAAACGGTTCACGGCCTCAACCCGGCTAATTTCACCCAATCCGGACAATTTCGATGCGTCATCGGCAATAAAGCCGAACGCCAGGTCCTCTGCACCGAGCGTCAGGTTGCGAGCAAGAACCGGGCGGCCATCCTGCAACGCTTGCCATATCAGTTGGTCCGTCGCCAGAAACGTCTGATACCCGGTAGCGATCTTCTGAATCAAGGCCTGCCCGACCGCATTGCCGCCATATTGGCGAACGTCTTGCAACGCCACTTCGAACTGCCCGGCAGCCCGATCGAACTGTATCCGCGGCGAAGGCCATCCCAGCACGTATCCCTGCTGCGCAGCGCGTAATTCGGCCGCCGCGAATCGGAGATGATCAGCCGCCTGCGAACGAGCCCCAGCCACGTCGACAATCAGATCATTGGCGGACCCGAGTCGCGCCACCGTCAAAAACAAACAACCCATCACAAGCGCCAACACCGCAGTCACAGCAATGAATCCGCTCAACAGTTTCCGCCCAACCGGCAAATCGATGATCCGTTGTCGCGCACCCCGAGAATTAAGCGAGTCGCCCATCGACGGTCACCTCCTGCTGGCCAATCAACACCGTCAAGCTCAAATCGCTTCCACCCGGAATGACAACGTTGTTGCCGTAATGGACATCGCTCGCACCAATATTCACATCTTCCATCAACGTCGCCGGGACTTCGATACGCACACCCGTGGTCCGGTTGACAACGACGATCACCGGACTGACGTCCAACAACGCCAACCCGCTGACCCTGTCATAGACGTGCGCCTCGACATGACGCACATTGACACCAACACGATTCCCGACGCCAGCAAGAATCAGTTCGCCCTCGATCGGATGTTGCGCAGCCGCCTCAGCGGCGGTGAACATTTGCTCACCGGGCAACACATTGATGACCACCAGATATCGATCAGTGGTCGCCACCCGCGTCCAACCAGCAGCAGCAACGACGTCCTGATCCGACACAACCGACGAACCAGCGACACCCCCGACCAGTTGGCAACCCGCCAACACCAATACCAACGCCAACACGAAAGCGACACCCAACCGAGCACCATCCGTAACACCGCGATCCAACGCCGACCTCATCCGCACTACATCACGTCTCGATCATCCCGGCCCTGCCCGTCGCCCTGACACCAGAACGCGCACACTATCAGTAGCGGCCTCACCGCTGTGACGGGTTCGCTTCTGCAGAGTCGATTGCACTATGTGAGCCTCCTGCAAATGCACTATTCACTACGCAATCAACGTCCCTACGACCATCGCCTACACCGTGGTCTCTCGCGCTGAGGCGAGAAAGATCGACTCAGTGAGACACCAACGGGGCGCACCCTGCCAAACGCCATCGGCCTACATCACATGGTTTATGTCTGAAGACCATCTCTCGCCGGGCGATTGTGCCGCTCTCGCCGCCGCTACGTCCCTCAGCCCTGCGTCGCCCCACTCAACCAGCGGCGAATTGTCCTAACCGAGTCGGTCAGCGCCGCCGCTTAGCCGCTGGTCGGCAAGCATCGTCGCGTGGGCTACGAGCTCCGGGCAACGCGAAACGAAGCCAAGTATCACTCAGGCCGGCGCTCACTGCGCTGCCACGGCAAAAGCGGCAAAGAACAATGCACACCCCTCACACGCCACACCGTCGCCGTGCTCCGAACCTGGATGACCGACGCACTCAGACACCGACCAAGTCTTCCCGTCTCGGCGCAGGACCGCACTCAGCCCCGACTCCGTCAGGGATCTCGTCGGCAGACACGTCGCCCGACAAGACTGCCCATTTGGACAACTAAACACGCGACAACGCCCACCTGCGCCACTCCTGCGACATGTCGCTGCTCGGTGGAAATATCCCTCATCGACGCTCTAGCTCGGCCACGAAGAAATCCAGACCGCTCAGATCTACCTCCGTGGCGATTCGCCATTGAACGCGCTCTCGCACGAACCACATCACCAACCAACCCACGAGGCCGCCACCAACCACCGGCAGCCTCATCGCCTTCCTCAATGTTGATGACGCTCAGGTGAACTTCCCCAGTTTCGCTCGGCGAGTCTCCTCGCTCAATAGCTGATCTCGCGTGTCGAGGGCCGCTCCGAATGCGAGGACAAAGCGTGCACCCCGGCATCGGGGGAGATTCCTTGGTTGCATCGAAGGTCGCGCCATTCGAGATCGCCGCGCAACACGGTTTCCGGCGAGAGTCATCGTGGGTGACAGTGTCTGACGACTCGTCC